>DRPG01000581.1 GCA_011376105.1 Deltaproteobacteria bacterium | reverse complement strand
TCCTCGATCGCCTCGATCGGGTTGCCCCCACCAAAGGGGCCCGCCATCGCCACAGAGGGGTCGAGCAGAGAGAGCCCCGTCCAGAGGAAAAGACACGCCCACATCGTCGTCACCCCCACGCCTGGTCAGCGCCTGCGAGAGTGCATGATGGCACGCTGGCCCCGAGCGTGCACCCACACAGGGGCAACGAGGCCCCGGGCGGGGGCGCCGCCCCGCTAGTTACAGGTGGTGGGGTTGAAGCTGCAGGTCTTCGAGTCTCCACCCGAGATCGCCGACTTGGCGGGGGGACCTCCCTTGAAGAAGGCCGTGCAGCCCTCCCGGGGCACCCCCGGCACGGTGGCGGAGCCGGTGGCCCCGAACGGGATCCGCTGACGGAAGCCCGAGGGGCAGGTGATCTCCACTGAGCTGAACCTGGGAGATCCCGGCGCCAACGTGATCGTGACCGCACTCGGGGAGGTCGGGGGGGCCGGGGGGGGCCGGGGCACCGGGCTGATGTTCCTGGGCCTCGGCGAGCTCTTCGGCTTGACGATCGGCTGGGGCTCAGGCCTGCCCGCCGGCAGCCCCGTGTCGAAGAGCGCGGGGGTGGTCCGCGCGGGGGTGGTGAGCTCAGGCGTGCGCTGTGAGGTCTCCTGGTTGCTGCTCCAGTACACGCCGTACACGGTCAGGGCCACGATCACCACCAGCACGGAGCTGACCATCATCATCAGCCCGATCAAGATCGCAAAGACACGGTAGGACTGGGTCCGCCCGCCGTCCTGGATCGGCGGCTGCTGGACCCCGGGCACGACGGGGACCGCCACCGGACCCTGGGCCACCGGGCCCCGGATCCCCACCGGGGGCTGGGCGATCGGAGCTCCCCCGAAGCCCGCGCCGGGGGCTCCAGAGCCGGGGGGCACCGCGCCGGGGGGCACCGCGCCGGGGGGGGGCGCACCCGGCGGAGGGCTGGAGGGGACAGGCCGGGCCTCCATCGGCCTGACCGGCTTGGGGTGGGCAAAGAACTGGGTGGCCCCGGCGGGGGGGCCGGAGCCCAGCTCCTCGTCGTCGGCCTCCTCAGCCAGGGGCACCATCCGGAGATCCCTGCTGGAGTGCGGATCGCTGTCGACCACCGCCGGGGGCTTGGGCGTGTCGTCTGGAGACCACATCTGGTCCCTGGACGAGGGACGGCTCGGAGGACGACGCGCCCTCGGGCGAGGGTTCCCCCCCGGACGTGGTGGAGCACCGGGTCGTGGGTTGCTGGTGTGCTTTGTCATGGGTGGACGCCCCGGGTTCGATCGCTCCGCCACCATCCTATCCTGTAGATCCCGGATCCGGGCCGCGGTGCCCGGGGGCCCCCAAGACCGGGCCCCTCCAGCGGAGGATCGGCCCCCGATCGGGCCCTCAGGGCCGAACACATAGCCACAGAGCTCAGCGAGGGCCCCCCGGGCCTCGGGACCCCGACACCGACGCAGCTCGACCATCAGCACGTGCCCGTCCGCCGGGCGCTGCTCGGGATCGCTGTGCAGCGCCCGGGTCACCACCCCGCTCAGGCGCGGCAGCTGCCTCAGCCCCTCCTGGATCTCCGGCTGGATCTGCGCCGCCTCGATCCTCTCCATCAGCGCGTCGATCGTCGATCCCCGATCCTCCTCGGGCACCGGGTAGACCGGCGATCCGGTCAACAGCTCGTACATCAGCAGCCCGACGGCGAACAGATCGGTCCGGTGATCGACATCTTGGCCCCTCGCCTGCTCCGGCGCCATGTACACCGGGGTCCCCGCCACACCCTCGTCGCGATCCTGGGCGATGGCGGCGAGCCCGAAGTCCAGCAGCTTCACCTCGCCGGTCGGGGTCAGCATGACGTTCTCCGGCTTGATGTCCCGGTGCACCAAGGACAGGGGCTCTCCGTCGGGGCCCGGGGTGGCGTGGGCCTGGTACAGGCAGTCTGCCAGCTCACAGCCGATCTCCAGCACGGCCTCGGGCCACAGCGCCTCGCCGTGCCCCTGCAGGGCGTCGAGGACCCCGCGCAGGGTGGCGCCCTCGACGAGCTCCATCACCACGGCCATCTCACGATCGAGGAACTCGTAGACCTTACACAGGGAGCGGTGCTTGACCCGCTCGAGGAGCTCGAACTCGTGGACCAGGGTTTCGAAGGCCCGCATGCTCCACTCTCCGCGGAGCTGCTTGATCGCCACCCGCTCCCGGCGAGCCGGGCGGCGCCCACGGGCTGGCACCACCCCCTCGGCGAGCCACACTGCGCCGAAGTGGCCCTGGCCCAGGGCTCCGAGCACTCGATACTGGCCGAGGGTCGAGGGTGTCGTCGCTACCTCCTCGGGCGAGCACGCCGCAGGATCGCGCGCCGGGCGTTGAAGAACGCAGGCCCCAGGAACTGCAGGGACAACAGCAGCCCCAGCGCGGGCACCAGCACCACGAAGGTGTGGCGGAAGGGGGTCGGGGTGTGCCAGGGTGCGCCGAGCTCGTGCTGGCCCGTCGGGCCATCGAGCCAGGGGCTGGGCAGCACGGTGAACTTCGTCAGCGCACGCTCGCGGGAGCGCAGCTGGATCTCCACGTCGAAGCTCCGTCGGTGCCACAGGCTGTCCGCCACGCGGTACCACAGCTCGTACCACCGGTGGCGGGTCGCGGACGCCGCCTCGAACACGTCGGCGAGCCCCCTGGGCTTGCGCTTCACGAACGAGTAGCCCCCCCCCGCCTCTGCGATCCACTGCATGCTCACATGATCGATCCCCGCGTCCTCGAGGGAGGGATCGATCGGGTAGTCACCGTAGCGACCGCACAGGCCCTGGGTGGTCACCGGCCGGTTCAGCCCCTTGGGCTTGTTCTCCTCCCGGTACCGCACCCCCAGCCCCACCGTGTACACCGTGGGGCGGGTCGCGCCCCCCTCGTTGGCCCGGACCTCCCGCAGCAGATCGATGGTGCGCTGGAGCCTGGGCACGTTGTCGGCGCAGGTGTCTCGGCGATCCTCGTTGTTGAAGCCGTCGGTCAGCACCACCAGGGTGGGCTCCGCCGCCTTCACCGTGAGGAAACGCTCGATCTCCTCGAGCCTGAGCAGATCCGTGACCGCGTACTGGACCGCCTCGTACAGGTGGGTGTAGCCCCCCGAGCGCTGCAGCAGGTGATCGCGGATCGAGGCCTCGTACTCCTCAGGGCTCCGGAGGATCTTCGGCGCGCCACCGTCGATCCCCGAGACCTTGGAGGAGAACCGGAGCAGGACCACCCCCGTCTTTCGGTTACCCTCAGGGAAGAACCCCTGGATCACGCTGGGACGCAACAAGGCGCTGTACACCTTGCGGATCCGCTCCTGATCGTCGGCGTACATCGAGCCCGAGCCGTCGATCAGCAGGATGAACAGTTGCCCGGTGATCACCGGATCGTGGGGGATCAGCTCGAAGTCGTCCTGTGCGGATCCGTCCTGAGTGACCATCAGCTGTTCCTTGCTCAGGGCCCGGGACAGCTCGAGGGATGACTGGGGATCCTTGAGATCGAACGAGACCCGCAGCTCCCCCGAGGCCCGATCGGCCCGGGGGAGGCAGTCCTCGATCTCGACCACCTTGGCGTTGGCACAGGCCCGACGGTTGGGGAACATGTCGATCCAGATCTCGCTGCCCTCGGCCGGCGTGTCGTCGGTGATCCGATAGGCGGAGCCCTCGATCGGGGCCGGGAACTCCTCGGTCTGGCAGCCGACGGCGAGCCACAGGCCGAGCCCAAACAGCACCCTCACTGTTCCTCCCTGGGGAGCATCAGGAACTCGAGGACGGTCTGCTCGCCCTCTCCGAGGAAGATCCGATCCTCCATCCGGAGCTCTGTCTCCAGCGGAGCCGGGCGAGCAGGATCGTAGCGGAGATCGACCCGCTCGAGGGCGCGCCGCACCACCGTGGGCTGCACCGACAGCCCACGGACCGTGTAGCGCTGATCTCCGTCGACCACGAACGAGACGTGTAGCTCGGCGACCCCCCGATCGGCGGGGAGGTACAGATCGAGCCCCTGGGGGAAGTGGCCCACGAACCGCTCTGCGCCGCTCCCGTCGGTGTGGGGGACGGGGATCCGCAGGCCAAAGCGCTCGGCGGACAGCACCCGGATCCAGCCAGCGTACAGATCGTCGGGGATCGGCCAGCACAGCAGCCCGTGGAGCCCCCCGAACGCCGCGGCGGCCGCCGCGGAGCCCAGGTACAGATCCCCGGACACCGCTGGATAGTGCCCGGCCATGTGCCAGATCGCCGCTCCGAACAGGCCCGCCACCAGCCCCCCCCCGACGTGGGAGAACGCGATCGCCGACCAGGTGGGCCACGTCGGCGCCGGCGGCGGTGGATCCTGATCGCGGCCGGCCCAGGAGACCGCGCGGGACAGAGCCGCGTGGAGCCGGCGGGCGACGAACGGGCCGAGGCCGGCCCAGAGCCCCGCGTTGAGCCAGCTCAGCACATGGAACCGCAGGGAGACCAGCGAGGGATCGGCCACCAGGGCGGCGGTGCCCTCCCCGGCGAGCAGCGGGATCACCAGGGCGATCAGGCCGTTGCCCAGCCAGGTGCCCACCAGGGCCAGGGCGCACGACAGCGCAGCCCACGCGACGCGCCACCGCAGCGGCCGACGCCGCAGCAGCCCCTCCGCGAGCACGCCCGCGAACGACACCGCTCCGACCAGGGTTCCCAGGTACAACACACCGTCTGCGCGCTGGCTCCACATCAGCGAGAAGGTGTTGTACAGCCACGGCACCGCGGCGATCACCAGGAGCTGGACCCACCACCAGGCGAGCAGCCCCGCTGCGGCCAGCGCCAGCGCCATCACGAGGTGGCGGCCGAACGTGTAGGGGATCAGGTAGATGTTCACGTGTGGGAGGGTATCCGATCTCGACCGCAGACTGGATAGGCCCACAGATCACGACACCGGGGGATCCCCATGGCAAAGACGGCGACGTTCCTCCAGCTCTCCCCCGAGTTTGGGGGCACCCGGTTCGGCCCCTTCGACGTCGTCGAGATCCGGCTGGGGTCGGACCCCGAGCAGTCCGACATCACCCTCCCCGAGACCCTCGGGGTGATCCCCCAGCACGTCTTGTTGCTGCGCCAGCAAGACGCGAGCTTCATCCTCGCCCCCATCGATCGAGCCGCACCGATCTACCACTTTCGCTCGGGGAAGGGAGCCCCGAGGCTGGTGACCGCCCCGGTCGCCATCCGCGACGGGGACGCGTTCGCCCTGGTCACCCCCGAGGGACCCCGGTTCCATCTGGTGGTCGAGAAGGACGCCAAGGCCATCGCCGAGGCCGCCCGGGAGTCCCAGGGGCCCGCCTGGGGGGTCAACCTCGACGGCTCGAGGTTCCAGCGCGGCCTGATCGAGGAGATCCGCCGCCGGGGCGTCGCCGCGGTGGTCACCACCAGCGTCGGCCACACGGTGGTGCGGGCCAGCGCGATGATCCGGACCGGACAGATCTTCCGACCGATCTACGTGGTCAGCGGGATGATGATGCTGTCGGGCTGGCTGTTCGCCGGCACCGCGGCCTGTGGCGCGCTGAGCTTCAACAAGCAGAAGAGCTCGGTGGTCCAGGATCTATCGACCTGCCAGGATCGACTCGGGGTCGTGCTCAACGACGCCGGAGACGCGATCGGGGATCCCACCGTGCCCGATCTGGTGAGCCGGGTGCTGGCCGAGCCTGTGTGGAAGAACACCCTGCGCGACGACACGGAGCTGATGACCGGGTACCGGGAGCAACTCAAGGCGGTGCTGGCCCAGCAGTCCAAGTACACCTGGGTCTACACCCGCAAGGCCTCCCCCTACACCCGCCTGAAGAGCGAGCTCGACGGGCTCCCGGAGGCGCTGGTGCGGGTGCTGGCCTTCGCCGCCGTCGGCCCCAGCTACGATCGGGAGTGGAGCCTGATCAACGACTCGGAGTCCGAGGAGGTCTGTGGCCGAGGCCCCCTGGGCCTCACCTACCGCCAGGCGACCAACCTCGGGCTGGTGGCCCAGCCCGACGCCCTGGTGGATCGCCAGCTGGCGGAGTCGGGCAACATCGAGGAGCAGCGCCTCGCCCTGGATCGGACCCTGCGCAACGCAGGAGCCGAGCACGAGTACCGAGACGATCTGATCTCGTCTCAGGGCGCCGAGATCCAGGGCGGGATGCAGTGCCTGTACATCGACGGAGACGACGAGCGCACCAACATCAAGCGCATCGCGGACGCGCTGCGACGCAAGCTCGGCGTCCGGAGCGGGGTCAAGGCCCCGAAGCAAGACGAGCTCTACTGGCTATCGTCCCGGCTGCTGCTGCTGTATGCCCAGGACTTCAAGTCCATCAGCCTCGAGGGCCTCAGCTTCAACGCCAAGGCCGCCCCCACGCTGCAGATGTCCAACCTCGAGATCAAGGACAGCCGGAGGTCCTTCGCCGTGCGCTCAGCCGCCCGCCTGATGGCCCGCGCGACGGCGATCCCCTGCTTCGCCCGGTTCGACAAAGAAGAAGACAGCGTCCCCGAGTGGTTCCTGGCCCAGCCCCCGATGCTGGGGAACTGCGCGATCCTCAAGGCCTATGTCGAGTACAACCGGCTCTGAGCCGCCCACAGCTCCGGCGTCCACCGCGATCGTGATCGATGGGCCCGGCGGGGCCCGGACACCCCGGCGGGCTCCAGTGGTCTCCTCGGCGCGCTAGCCCCGGCGGGTGCGGCGGAGCAGCAGCAGGGTGGGCAGCAGCAGCAGCGCCGGAGCCGTCGAGCCGGAGCTACAGCCGGTGCCACACGGCGAGCCGCCCAGATCTCCGGCCAGCTCCGCAGCGGTCTTGCAGTCGGGGCAGGGCGGAGCAGTGTCGACGGGCTCATAGCCGCCGCCCGTGGTCTCCGTGGGCTCAGCGCCCGTGTCGCCGGTGGGGGTCGTCTTGCCCGACCCCGTGTCCGTGAGCGCCCACGCAACGGACAGCGCAACGATCCAGTGTGCCACCTTGCCTCTCCCGGGTTTGAACAGGACCCCCAGCCGCATTAACCCAGGGCGACAGGAGCGCGACCCCGACCACGCCTGAGGGCCGCGCAACAGGAGCGTCCATGTCCAAGCAGGCGACGATCGCCAGCCTGATCCGTACCGCAGCCAAGAGCGAGGCCGACTTCGTCGAGACCGTCGAGGCGATCTTCGAAGAGGGGGAGGTCGATCGCATCTGGGAGTTCTTCGATCGCCTGAACATCCCACGGAGCCAGGGCGCAGAGAACACCGACCTCGAGGCCGCCCTCCCGGTCCTCAGCGGCGCCTCGATCACCCACCCCATGAACTTCGAGGAGGAGGTCAAGGTCGCCACCGGGATCCAGCGCTACCTCGATCGACACGAGCGCAAGATCAAGTGGCACGCGGGCCATCCCTCCATCGAAGGGGCCGAGAACGTGCTGCTGCTGTTCCGTGGGGCGATGATCACCACCAACATGCGCCTGGTCCGCCTCCGGAGGCTGCTGGCCAGCAAGGACGAGCTGACCCCTGTCGAGTGGTCGGGCGCCCGCACCCTGATGAACAAGAGCTACCTGTCGTTCCGCAACTTCCTGGGGCTGGTCGCCGGCGACTGGATCGACGCGGTGCACACCGTCGTGCCCCACGAAGAGCTCAACGAGAAGATCGGGAGGTTCCACGAGCTGGTCGACGGCCAGATCCAGAAGCTGGAGCAGCTCAAGGACGAGCTGGAGGAGCGCCGCAGGGAGCTCACGGTGCTGCCCGATGGCTTCCCCCCGGTCAAGCCCCCGCTGTACTTCCACGGCGACCTGCTCGGCAAGGGGCCCTGGAAGCTGTACTGGAACACGGTGAAGGGCCGCGCCCACCACTTCCGTGAGGCGATGGCCTAGCCCTGCGCCTCCGGGCCTCAGACCACGCGATTGGATCGAGCGCTCGGACCCCCAAGGCCCGGCTCGTGCGGCCACTTCAAACGTTTTGTGCCTGGAGCGGCTCGGCGGGCTCGGCGGGCTCGGCGGGCTCGGCTCAGCGGGCCCGGGCGTCGGGATCCCAGATCACCTTGTGGAGCTGGAGCTGGAGCCGGACATCTAGGCGATCCTCGAGGATCCAGGAGACGATCTCAGCCGGATCCCCCAGGCCATGGGCGGGGGAGAGCAGCACCGGGCAGCGTGCGGGCAGCGCGTGCTCGGCGACGATCCGCCGGGCCCACTCGTAGTCCCCCCGGTCTGCCAGCACGATCTTCACCTCGTGGTGGGGCTTCAGCAGGGCCACGTTGCTCCACAGGTTGCGGGCGACCTCCCCTGAGGCCGGGGGCTTGAGATCCAGGATGACGTGCACCGCCTCGGGCACCGCCGCGATCGACAGCGAGCCGCTGGTCTCGAGCAGGACCTCGTGGCCCAGCTCCAGCAGCCGCTGCATCAGCGGGATCGCTGCGGGCTGCAGCAGGGGCTCACCCCCGGTGATCTCCACGGTGTGGATGCCGAAGCCATGGGCCTGCTGCACCACGTCGACCAGGGGTACCCAGCCCCCGCCGGTGAAGGTGAACCCGGAGTCGCACCAGGAACAGCGCAGGTTGCAGCCGGTGAGTCGCACGAAGACACACGGCTTGCCCACGTGGGTGGACTCGCCCTGGATCGATGGATAAATCTCGGTGATCCGAACGCGCTGATCCACCCGGGTGGTGCGCGCGGTCTGTGGGTCTTCCATCCGGCGGTTTGTAACCGGTTACGGGGCCGGACCGGAGGAGCCATGCGACCCTTCCTGATCTTCGGCTTCGCGAGCGTGTTGGTGGTGCTCACCGCCTGCGGCGAGCCGTTCGCGGCCGCTCAGAAGGCCGACACCATCGAGTCCTACGAGCAGTATTTGAAGGAGAACCCCGAGGGGCGGTTCGTCATCGAGGCCAGCGGCCGCCTCGAGGTGCTGTACCTCGAGCGCGCCAAGGCGGAGGAGACGCTGGAGGCCTACGACGCCTACCTCGAGCGCTTCCCCGAGGGGGCGATGCGGGAGCGCGCGCTGACCGAGCGCGAGTCCTTCCTCTACTCCTGGGCCAAGGAGACCAACACCGCCGAGGGCTGGCAGAAGTACCTCGACGAGTACCCCAAGGGGAAGAAGAAGCAGCGCCAGCACGCCAAGCGCATGCTCGAGGTCCACGCCTACCTGCCTTACCTCGAGGTGAGCCCGGTCCGCCAGGAGCAGATCAACCTGGCTGAGGATCCCGAGGGGCCGCTCAACGGCTGGGGCTTCGAGGCCGACGTCACCAACAACGGCGACGCCACCATCACCGAGATGCGGCTGACCATCCAGTACCTCTCCCCCGAGGGCGGCGTGCTCGACGAGCGCGAGTGGCCGATCGTCGCTGAGTACTGGACCGTCCCGGTGGAGGAGGAGCGCAAGGTCCCGATGGGCCCTGGACAGACCCGGACCTGGGAGTGGAGCACCGGAGATATGCCCGAGCGCTGGGATCGCAAGGTCCGGCTCTTCGTGTCCCGGATCTCGCTGAAGGAAGACGGGTAGCCGTGCTCCTGGTGATCCTCGCCCAGGCCGGCTGCCAGCCCTGGGCGCTCCCCGACGATCCGCCCTGCCCCACCGAGGCCCCGGAGGTGGGCGAGGTCCTCGTCGCGCCGGTGCGGTGCGGAGATCAGATCCCCAGCGGTGGAGAGGGCACCACCGCCGACTACCTGCTGGCCAACAGCGTGCTCCGGGTCATCGTGCGCACCGGCCAGGACGCGCTGACCCTGCGGGGGATCGGCGGAGGCACGATCGTGGATGCGGCCCCGTGGGGGTTTGGAGATCGGCTCCACGAGGGGGTGCCGATCGTGGGTGGGGGCTGGCTCGACGTCGACGAGATCGAGCTGTCCGACTCGCGGCTGGCGGTGACGGGTCGGGTGCGTCCTCTGCTGGATCGGCCGGCGGAGGCCTCCGGAGAGCGCCGGACCGTGCGCTATGTCGTCCGGCCCGACGATCCCTGGCTCAGGATCGAGGGGGCCGAGGGGCTGTACCTGCACGTCGGCGGCGACGTCGAGGCCTGGGGTGGCGCCACCCTCGCCGGGGGCGTGCTCTACGCCCCCGACGGCGGAGACGTCGAGGATCTCGGCGGTGCGATGTGGATCGACGGTGCCCAGGCCCTGTTGATCGCCCCCGGGGCCGAGGGGCAGGCGGCGCTGGCGGGGGAGGCCGGGCAGCGCCTCGAGGGCACCGCGCCCGGGGCCTCGTCCCTGAGCCTGTTCGTCGGCGCTCAGCGGGTGGGCCGGGTGCCGCTGGCCACGGCCTCCTTCGATCTGATCGTGCCGGAGGAGATCGACGGGGTGCGGGCCGAGGCGGCGGGGCGGCGGGCCTCCCCCACCGTGGCCCCGGGCCCCGGGCTGATCCTCCCCCCCGGTGGAGCGGGCACGCTGCTGCTGCACACCACCCTCGATCGGGACGATCGTCTCGAGGCCAGCTGGAGCGCCGACGACGGACGCTCCGGCACCTTCCTGCTCGAGCCCCACACGACCCGGCTGGAGCTGGGGGCGGGCGTGCACGAGCTGCTCCTCACCGGGGGTCCGGCGATCGAGCCCCACCCGATCCGGGTGGAGCTCGGCGACGGCGCGCTGGTCGAGCTGGGCGTCCAGCCCCGGCTGCGGATCGAGCGGGGCAACCACGTGCTGATCGGCTTCGATCAGCCCGCCGATCGCTCCCGGGACTTCCGGGGCTCGGACACCACCGCGGCGAGGCGCACCGTCGGTGCAGGCCACGCGTATGCGATCTTCGCCGGCGAGGACGACATCGTCGGGGTGTCGCGGGGGGACAGCGTCGCGTTCCCGCCCCGGCTGGTGTTCCACAGCGGCAGCCTGCTGCGGGGCCCGGGCTGGTCGGTCTCAGCCTGGCCCTGGGCCGCCCACAGCCGCCGGGGCCTGCACGGCGGCCTAGCGCTAAGCGATCTCGATCCCCTGCAGGCCGCCGCGGCGATGACCGGAGGCCCCGACGACGATCGCACCCTGCGGGTGGATCTCGGCTGGCTCGAGGCCCTGGGCCCGCCCCATCAGCTCGATCCAATCCCCGACTTCGTCGCCCTGGGCCCCCCGGGCCCCGATCTCACCAGCTGGGCGCCGTGGTGGGCCTGGCTCGACGCCGGACGGGCCCTGCTGCCCACCGGGCCCTACACCTGGGTCCCGGTGTTCGATCCTGCCCAGCTGGGCCGAGCCGACGTCGAGCAGCCCCTGTTCCGGGGAGACCTGGTGGCCAGCACCGGGCCGCTGCTGGAGCTTCAGATCGACGGGCAGCCACCGGGGGAGGTGATCGGCCCCCGGCTCGACACCGGGGACACGGGCGCGGCTCCACCGGTGATCGAGGTCCCCCGGCGCTATGACGTCGAGCTGCGGATCCAGGGGCACGACGGCCCCGGAGGGGCGATCACCCACGCGGGCCTGCTGGGCTCCGGGGGCCAGATCCTGCTCGAGGAGCCGCTGACCGATCACCAGGGCGAGCTCCAGCGCTGGCTGGCCCTGCCCCCGGGCTGGGCCTGTGCCTACGCCCGGAGCGAGCACGATCCAGGCGCCTGGGCGGTGACCGGCCCGGTGTGGATCCCCCCGATCATCGAGGGCTCGAGCGCTCCTTGACCGCCTCGATCATCGCCTCGACCCCGGTCAGGGGCGTGGTGGGCAGCACCCCGTGGCCCAGGTTGAAGACATGGCCCAGCGGCCCGGCCGCGTCGCAGATCCGGTGGACCCTCGCCTTGATCTCCTCTGCAGGCGCATACAGGGCCACCGGATCGAGGTTGCCCTGGACCGGCACCGCCCCCAGCTCAGCCCGGGCCCGGGCCATGTCGACCCGCCAGTCCAGCCCGATCGCGTCGGCACCGGTCTGGGTGACCAGGTGCAGGAACGGAGACGTGTCGCGGGTGAAGTAGATCCGGGGCGCCCCCGACACCCGGGCCATGGCGCGCTGGGCCGCGGGCAGGGCGAAGCGCTGGTAGTCCTCCACCGACAGCATGCCCGCCCAGGTGTCGAACATCTGCACCCCCGCAGCGCCGGCCTGGATCTGGGCCTGCAGATAGTCCCCCACGACGTCCGCCAGCCGATCCAGCAGCTCGGTGGCGGTGGCGGGATCGGAGAACAGCATCCGCTTGACGTGCAGCCAGTTCCTTGAGCCGCCGCCTTCGACCATGTAGCAGAGCAGGGTGAACGGGGCGCCGGCGAAGCCGAGGATCGGGACGTGGGGGCGGGCGGCGCGGAAGGACCGCAGGGTCGCGGGCACCACCGGCAGCGCGTCGGCGACGTCGGGCTGCCGCAGCGCCCGGACGTCGTCGAGGCTCCGCAGCGGGCTCGGCAGCCGTGGACCGTGCCCCTGATCGAACACCACCTCCTGCCCCATCGCCTCGGGGATCGTCAGGATGTCGGAGAACACGATCGCGGCATCGACCCCGAAGCGATCGACGGGCTGACAGGTGACCTCACAGGCGAGCTCCGCGTCCGCACACAGCTCCAGGAAGCTGACCTTCTCGCGGATGGCCCGGTACTCGGCCATGTACCGGCCGGCCTGGCGCATGAACCAGACGGGGGGTCGGTCGACGGGCAGGCCGGCCAGCGCGTTGCTCAAGCGGGTGTGGTGGTCCATGCATCCTCCGGGGCGCAGGATAGCCCCGCTGTGGGATCGTGGGTGTGCACGACCCGGAGCAACAGCTAAGGTGCTGCGATGCTCGCACTCCTCTTGCTGTTGTGCACGACCCCGGCCTCCGCCCTCTCCAGCCGACAGGCGGGGCCTGCCCTCGATCTGGCGGCAGGCCTGGGGCTGTCTGGAGCCCCCGTCCGGGCCGCGCTCGGAGGTCAGCTGTCGGCCGGCTGGTGGTTCGGCACCTACGACGATGCCTATGCCCTCGGCAGGTACTGGTGGATCGGCCCCACCGGCCGAGTCGATCTCCACGGAGAGCGGATCGCGATCGCGTCGATGCTGGAGATCCGCCGTGGCCTCGACGTCATCGTCGCCGGGCTGAACCTGTTCGTCGCCGGGGGCGTCGTCTCCACCCTCGCCGAGCCGGCGCCGCCCCTGGGCTACACCGGCCGGGCGGGCCTGATGGCCAGGTACCGGTTCCACCGCTACTGGGGCCTGACCCTACGCCTCGAGGGCGGCGCGGATCTGATCGACGCCCGGATCTCTCCGGCGATCGGGATCCTGCTGGGGGTGGCCTTTGCCCGGCCGAGCAAGCAGCACGACCCCGAGATCTAGCCCGGACAGGGCGGGCCCAGGCTAGATCGCCATGCTCAGGATCAGCCCCTCGTAGACCCCGAAGGTGAGGTACCGCCGGGTGTAGCCCACGTTGAGGCTCAGCACCGGCGTGCGCAGCACCGCCATCGCGGTGAGGGTTAGCTCGTGGAACGGCCCCACCCCACCCTGCTGCCGCTCAGGCACGAAGGCCCACCCCGGGGTCGCCTCCCCGATGATCTGAAACTCCCGGGCAAACTTCAGGGTCAGCTCATTGGACAGATCGATCCCCGGGGAGTACGGCAGCCAGTAGTCCCGCGATTCGTTGGTGCCATAGCCGTTGAACCAGATGTCAGGGCCGATCTGGTACCGGATGAAGCGTGGATCGGGGCCGATGAACGATCCCGCCCGCAGATCCACCCCCAGGGAGCCGCTGGGGATCCCGACCATGCCCACCGCCTGACCCCGGGTGTGGGACAGCACATGGGCCTTGCCGCTGTGTCTCGACCGGGCCCCGGCCGCCAGCCCCGCGGTGCCCTGCATGAAGGTCTCTCCGTTGACCGCGGCGACGTTGAGGTCGAGGATCGGCTGTGCATAGGGCTTGGGGGCAGACCAGCCTCCGGCAGCGGCGAGCCCGGTGAGGGTGAGGACAGCAACGATCACGAGACCTCCATCGGGCAGCTGCACGCCCCCGATCTCTTAGCGGGATCCGGTGCCCGGTGGCCACGGTGGTCGACCGGAGCGGGGTGGGCAGAGCGCTACCGATGCTCTTCGATGAACGCGCTTGGATCGAGCCACTGACTGTTGTCCGGGCTGTAGCCAGGCCCGATCGGCAGATCCGGGGTGCGGCGGATCTCGAAGTGCAGGTGGGGCACGTAGGTGCCCCCCGCGTCTCCGATGGCCCCGACGATCTGCCCCCGGCTGACCAGATCACCGACCTCGACCTCGATGGTGTCGAGGTGTGCATACAGGCTCTCGACAAAGTCGGAGCGCCCCTGGCGCCGCACATGGTGCACGATCCGCACCACGTTGCCCCAGCCCTTGCCTGCGTCTTCGGCGAAGGTCACCTCACCGTGGGCGATCGCATGGACCGGATCGCCGAGATCGGTGTTCCCACCGCCCTCTCCGTTCCAGTCCTCCCCGAGGTGGAAGTTCTCTCCGAAGCCCTGCGCGTCGTAGTAGCCCTCTGCGTCGGGGGGGCCGACGGGGAAGTCGAAGCGGAGAGAGGGCTCGAGGTGCCCGTAGCGTGCCACCGCCGGATCAGCGCCGGTCGCGCTGGCCCAGTGGGCCCCAGCGGCGAGGCCCCCCAACAAGACAAGGACTGCTAGAGTCCGCGCTGCCACCACCCCTCCTCTGATCCCGTGACACCTTATGGGCGACGCGGTTCCATCCGTGGCTTCCCCAATGGTACCCGACAAACCTCCGGCCGTGGCCCACGGAGCGAGCCACGAGCCCTCCCACGGCTACGGAGGCGTCGTCGTGCCGCTCTGATCGGAGGAGGCGACCGGCTCCCCCGTTCGTAGCTGGGTCAGCACCCGATCCGCGGGGAAGCGGGCGTCGTCGTAGCGCTCGATCAGTCGCCCCTGTGCACTCAGCACGATCAACCGCAGGGCGTGCACGATCTGATCGCCCTCCCGGAGGACGGGCAGGCCCGCATACATCGCCAGATCGTCCAGCTGGGCCTCGGGCAGCCGCCCGAACCGCCACCGTGGGCTGGCGCCGACCTGCTCGGCGTAGCGGGCCAGGACCCCGGGGGTGTCGTGCTCTGGATCGAGGGTGATGGCCAGCAGCTGCACCTCATCGCCGTCGGGCAGCTGGGCGTCGAGGGCCTGGAGCCTCGCCACCAGCGCGGGGCACATCTCGGGGATCGGGCAGCGGGTGTACAGAAACGTCACCGCGACGTTGTGCCCCTGGCCCTCCCCGAGGATCAGGGAGCCGCCGTCGTGGGTGGGGATCTCGATCCGGGGCAGGAGGATCCCGGGCTTCAGGGGGATCGGCCCAGAGGCGAGCTGGGGGACCGGGCCCTGGCCAGTGATCCGGATCTTGGTCAGCGCGCCCCCCTGATCGGACAACAGGTAGCGCGCCACGACCTTGTGGCCTGGCTCCAGCCCCTCGAGCAGCTCGGGGGACGAGACCTGGAACGGCATGACCATCGCCGCCATCAGGCCCGGCACGTCTTTGTGATCCAGCACCACCTCGTGCTCGCCCCGGACCTCGATCACCGTACCCTCGACGATGTAGGCGTCCTGGCCCCAGCACCCCAACAACAGCAGCGACGTCAGCATGCGGCGGAGGTAACGTCATCAGCCCTCCGGAGCTTGTGCACGCACCGCAGCAGGGCCCGGGCCCGCGGCAGCACGGTCGCGGCAGGGGCTCCCCCGAGGGTGACGTCGTAGTGCAACCAGGCGAGCTCGAGCAGGGCGTCCGCCTCCGGCCCCGGGTGGTGCGCCACCAGCCACCGGGCCGCAGCGACCGGGGGCAGGTGGGGCGGGATCTCGATCGGCAGGCCCTCGATGTGCTCCCGGGCGAGGCGGTGGAGCCGGGCGACAGGCCCCCGGACCCCCGCAGAGCCCGGACGCAGCCTCCGCGATAGCCGGCGGAGCCCGAGGCGGAGCCCGATCCCGAGGGCCCCACCCACGATCCCCAGCAACAGCAGGCCCCGCCAGGGGACGGACGCGGGGGACGGACGTGGAGGGAGCAGGGCCTCAGCCCGGCGCCCCGCCCGCAGCACCAGCGCGATCTGGGTGCTCCGATCGTAGGCCAGGAACCGATCCATCCACCAGGTCTGGAGCGTGTCCGCGAGGGTGTCCCAGCGCGAGGGGGGCGCGATCGGCGCGCCTGGCCCAGGGGTGGCGTCCACCGGCACCCAGCCCAGGCCGTCGAGGTGGACCTCGACCCAGCTGTGGGCGTGGTATCGCCGCACGACCCACCAGCCGGTGGTCGGGTTGAGCTCGCCCCCCACAAACCCGTTGACGATCCGGGCGGGGATCCCCCTGAGCCGGGCGAGCACCGCCAGGGAGGAGGCAAAGTATTCGCAGTGCCCCTCCCTGCGATCGAACAGGAACGAGGCCAGCGGAGCCTCAGCGCCGGAGTCCGCGGGCCTGCGGGTGTAGCGGTACTGATCCCGCAGGTGTGTCACCAGGCGCTCGAGCTGCACATCCGCCGGCCCATCGCCCGCGATCTGCTCCGCCAGCGCTCTGATCCGGGGATCCAGCCGGGGCAGTTGCAGCGCCCGCTGCAGCTCCCCACCTCCGTCCTCGGTGGGGAACAGGATCCGGCCCACGCCAAAGGGGGGCACCGCCACGACGGTGTAGCGCACCCGCCCACCGCCCCGGGTGAACCAACCACCCTGGCGATCCACCGACAGCGCCCCGCCGTCGCTGAGCTGGACCTGCAGGGGGCGCCCGGGGACGAACAGGATCCCCTCGGGGACCGGCTCGAGCAGGACATCCACCTTGACCGCCTCGGGGGGATACGCCTCGGGGGCCTGGATCTGGGCCGGCACTGGGGGCCTGGTCGCGCGCCACTGAGACCCGTCGAAGGCGTCCAGGGCGAGGCCCCGCCAGTAGATCGGCCCCGGGATCGGCTGGGCGATCGCCGCCCGCAGCACCACCTCAGGATCCGACAGCAGGGCGTCCATCGCCCCCAGCTCGACCTTGGAGGCGAAGCCGGTGAGCTGGAGTTGCCCGCCGGCCCCCCCCAGCTCGGGCTCGGCCGGCCGGGGGGTGATCCAGAACAGCACGCTCGCCACGATCCCCGCCCCTCCCACCAGGGCGATCCGCCAGCGCAGCCGGGGCGCAGCCCCCGACGGCAGCAGCCCCAGGGGCAGCGCGACGGCCCACGCCAGCCCCAGGGGCAGGAACACCACGGAGGTGCTGTTGCCCGCCCCCGCCACCAGCATCAGGGCCGCGAGCAACAGCGAGACCCGATCGTCGGCGTCGTCCAGCCGGGTCCAGCGCCGGTGCAGCTGCAGATAGATCAGCAGGCCGCCGAGCAGGGGGGGGGGCTCCCCCCCCGCGATCCCGGCGCCGATCAGCGCTGCCAGGACCACGCCGGTCAGCAGGGCCCAGGGCAACCGCCGCCGCCACAGCAGCACCGCAGCCCCACAGCCGACGGCGCCGAGGCCAGCGAGGACCTGCAGCGGCGGTCCCTGCAGCGCCAGGGCGCCGAGGCCGGCGAGGACAGCCACCTCGATCACCAGACGGGGGCTGCTCAATGCTCGATCCGGGGCAGCCGGGCCAGGGCATCGAGCAGGATCCGCCGCCAGCTCCCACCGCTGGACGGCGGCAGCCGCCGCGCGGCGCGCCCGGGGAGATCGGGCAGCCGCAGGCCCACCCGCAGGCCTGAGGCCAGGGCGCGCTGGATCTCCCCACAGGCCCGGGACAGCTCCCGCTCCCAGGCGGGCCCGGAGCCGACCTCCTCCACCCGGACCTCGATCGCCAGGGCGCGCTCCTGGCCCCGCTCGACCACCACCCACGAGCCCAGGCGGGCGGTGGTCGGCCAGTGGACCCGCTTCGGGGAGTCTCCGGGCAGGTAGCCCCGAAGATCCACCAGATCGCCGCTGCCTCCTCGCCCTTCGTCGTCGCGCCCCAGCCCCTGGGTGGGCAGCATCGAGCCCAGCGACGGCAGGGGCCTCGGATAGACCAGGACCTCGGCCGGCAGCGGCAGGCGGCGGGTGTGCTCCAGGAAGCCGAAGGGGAACGAGGAGCGCACGATCACCGCGGAAAGCCGGGCGGGCCCCCTCGACTCGAAGCGCCAGCGCACCGCCACTGAGCACACCGCCCGGGGGGCGACGTGGTGCAGCACCCCCCGGGCCCCCGTCCCCTCGTCGATCAGCTCCAGCCCCCCCGAGCCCCAGCCCCAGCGCCCCCCCTGCACCAGCAGCTCACCGGGCGCGTCCCGGCCTGCGTACAGCTCAGCAGGCAGCGCGCGCCGGATCGACAGCCCCCGCAGGTTGCCCGCCCCCAGCGGCAGCGACAGCAACAGCACGGCCCACACCGGAGCCGCCACCAGGTACAGGAGGTTATTGCCCGAGATCAACGCCACTCCCCCCAGGCCCAGCGCACCGAGCAGCGCCACCACCCCGTCCCGTGTGGGGCGGGCGTAGACCCCGGCGGAGGATCCCCCCTGGGGCGGCGCAGCTCGCCACCACGACCTCACAGGGGCGGCGGGATCTCGTCGAGCAGCCCCTGGATCGCCGTGGTGCTCGCGTCGCTCGTGGGGCCGTGACCCGATCGGGCCAGCACCCGGTGGGCCAGCACAGGCCCTGCCAGCGCCCGGACGTCCTCGGGGGTGGCGTAGCGACGCCCCTTGACCAGGGCGTAGGCCCGCACCGCCCGGTGCAGGCACTGAGCTCCACGGGTCGAGACCCCCCGCACAAAGCGAGGATCCGAGCGGGTCGCCCGGACGAGATCCAGCAGGTACTCCTCGACCAGCTCGGGCACGTCTACTCCCATCGCCGCGCCCATCAGCTCCCGCACGCCCTCGGGGGACAGGGCCGCGTCGGGGAGCCGGCGCGTGGGGGAGCAGCGGAGGATCTCCCGCTCGGTGCTCCGATCCGGGTACCCGATCGACAGCCGCATCAGGAACCGATCGAGCTGGGAGTCGGGGAGGTGGAAGGTACCGTGGGCATCGAACGGGTTCTGGGTGGCCACCACCAGGAACGGCGAGGGCAGCGGACGGGTCGTGCCATCCACCGAGACCTGGCGCTCCTCCATGGCCTCGAACAGGGCCGACTGGGTCTTGGGGGTGGTGCGGTTGATCTCATCGGCCAGCACCACGTTGGCAAACAGGGGCCCGGGCCGGAAGGTGAACGAGCCTTCGCCGGGCTCCAGCACGTTGACCCCGGTGAGATCCGCAGGCAGCAGATCGCTGGTGAACTGGATCCGGCTGAAGGAGCCCCCCACTGCCCCCGCCAGGGCCGCCGCCAGGGTGGTCTTGCCCACCCCGGGCACGTCCTGCAGCAACAGGTGCCCTCCGGCGAGGACCGCCGTCAGCGCGAGCTCCACCACCTCGGCCTTGCCCCGGAGCAGGGCCCGCACGGCGTCGCCCATGCGGAACAGCGCGTCGGCGCCCCCTCCGACGAGGCGCAGCCCGCTGTCACCCTCGACCTTGGAGCTCATTCGATCTTCGTCGCGAAGCGACCGGTGGCGTCGAGGGTGTAGGTGCACCCCGAGGGCACGTCAGGGTGGAACGAGGTCGTGACGATGAAGGTCTCCGTGCCCTGCCAGTCCACTCCGCTGTCCTCGATGCAGCCCGCGCCCCCCTCAGCGTCGACCCGGGCGGTGCCCACGATCTGCCACTGGATCTCGTAGCCCTCCCGCAGGGAGCTCCAGGCGATGCTGGTGTAGTCGACCCGGCAGCCCTCGGTGGTGCCGGTGGCCCACACGGAGTCGCCGATCGCCACGGTGATGTCGTTGCCGTCGTACACCAGACGGTACTGGTGGGACTCGCTGTGATCCGCGCCCCCACCCGTGCAGAGGTTCTCGGCGCCGGACAGCTCGAGATCGAAGTAGTTACCAGGGAGATCTCCCTCCCCACAGGCTCCAGAGAGGATCGAGAGCGGGAACAGGAGCCGTGACGCTGTTGACATGGGCGCTCCGGGGCAGGTTCGGGGTCATTGCGTCCCTGGGTCCACACCCATATATACCGGGCCTCGCTCTGCCGGTGCATCGTCAGGAGACGTTGACATCCAACACCTCCCCGATGACCGGTCCACCCCTCGAGAGTCCCCACAGCTTCCAGCATCCGCGCCGACGCCGGCGCCGGCGTGGATGTTCGACCAACCGTCAAGTTCCTGGAGCCCCCTTGTCCGAGGAAGCCTCGATCTTCGTCGCCCGCGAGTCCGATCTCGACGCCCTACGGGGCCTCTGGGCCAAGGCCCGGGAGGGTGCTCCACACATCCTCCGGCTGCAGGCCCCCTTCGGCGGAGGGCGGCGCGCGCTGTCGGCCGAGTTCCTCCGCGGCGTCTCCCAGGCCGAGGAAGGCACGCTGATCTGGCGGGTCAACTGCCTCGATCAAGAGAACGGGCTGCAGTGGCTCGTCCGCATGTATGGATCGCTGATCGCCACCCTGTCCCGTGACGCCCTCGCCCGCGGCAAGGTCGAGATGGTCCTCAACGCCCAGCTGCCCGGCCAGCCCAAGCGGGTCCAGGACTGGTACCAGCAGTTCATCAGCTCGATGAAGGAGGCCAAGACCAACACCGAGTCAGGCCAGGTGCAGCTGCGGCTGCCCCAGGACAACCCGCTGGTCGGCCTGATCGAGGTGGTCGCCGCGATCGGCCGCAAGATCCCGCTGATCATCGAGCTGCAGAACCCCTACGCGGTCAACTCGCTGGCCCTGGCGATGTTTGTCGACGGCGTCCAGGCCGAGTCCGCCGACGGAGGCAAGATCCTGCAGATCTTGTTCGATGAGCCCGACGGCGAGATCCCCCAGGCCCTGTTCCCGATGCCCCTGCTCGATCTGTACAAGCGCCGCGAGGAAGAGATCGCGGTCCACACCATCGAGCCCTGGGGCGAGGCCGAGGTGTCGAGCTACCTCGGCTCGAAGGATCTGGAGGCCAACGCGGCCCGGCTGGCTGAGATCGCGGGCGGTCGTCCCGGCTTCGTCGCCGAGCTGATCGACATCCTGGTGGAGCGGGGGCAGCTCTCCGGCGATCTCGAGGGGATCACCCTGTCGAGCCTTGTCCCGCTCGGGGTCGACGAGGGCGAGCTCGACGTCCCCGATGAGCCCCCCGCCGAGGGCGAGCGCAAGCACGCGACCGGCGAAGACATCGGTCGCGTCACCTTCTTCGCCGCTCTGCTCGGTGCAGCCTTCCCCTCGAACCTCGTCGCCGACATGGGCAACTTCGATCGCGACTCGATCGATGATCTGCTCGACGCGATGAAGGATCTGTTCGAGGAGGTCCAGTTCTCCAACGAGCTGGGCACCTGGATCTACCGCTTCCGGCGCGGCTCGTACCAGGAGGGCGTGCTCCAGAACAACGACAGCGACGAGGGGCACGCGCTGGCCCGGGGCGTCGGCGAGTTCATGGAGCGCTACCTGGTGCCCCGGGGCTATGGCTTCATCGTCAAGACCGCCCGGGTCTATGCCGAGCACGGCGCGACCCAGCGGGCCGCGATCATGCGGGCCAACGCCCTGACCCAGGACGCCCAGGAGATGTGGGGCCTGGCCTACGACTTCACCCGCTACTTCGACGAGCTGCCCTTCCCCGAGCCCATGCTCCGCACGATCTACATGAACCTGCTGGATCGTCTGGTCGCCCAGGGAAACCTCCAGGCCGCGGAGAAGGTGCACACCGAGATCACCGCCTGGGCCACCGAGCATGAGGATCGGGATCTGACCGCCTGGCTGCTGTTCAACGGATCCAAGCTCGATCTGCGCCGGCAAGATCTGTTCCGGGCCCGCGATCGCGCCAACGACGTGATGAAGCTGTACGAGGGCATGGAGAACCGCCGCAGGATGGCGGAGATCAGCAACCACCTCGCCGCGATCGAGCTCCAGGACGGCAACATGGCCGCCACCCTGGAGCACACCCAGAAGGCCGAGGAGCTCGCCCGGATCAAGCTTGAGGACGGCCGCGACGCCCACATGCCCGACATCATCGCCACCTGCCACCAGCTGCGGGGCCTGGTGGCCCGCCGCCAGGGTCGGCTCGACGATGCGATCGAGGCCTTCCACCAGGCTAATCAGGAGGCCGGCGGCAACGGGATCGCGGGCCTCGCCCTCGACTCGGGGCTGTCCTACGGCGAGGCGCTGCTGGCTGCGCGTCGGGTCGAAGAGGGCCGCAACGCACTAGAGCGCGTGCTGCAGATCGCCCGGGCCCTGCGCAACGGCCTGCGGGAGCGCCAGGCGTGCGAGCTGCTGGCCCAGGCCGAGGGGGCCCTGAAGAACTACGACAAGGCCCTCCCTCTGGCCCTGCGGGCCCTGGAGCTGACCAAGGCCCTGCGGCTCGAGCAGGCCCTGCCGATCGATCTGTACAACGCGGGCTTCTTCCACCTGCTGAACAAGAAGCCGACCGAGGCGCTGGCCTACTTCGGCCAGTCGGAGGAGCGGGTGGCTCAGCTCGGCAACCACCCGGTGGTCAAGGAACTCTACTACTTCAAAGGCGTCGCCCACCGCCAGGCCAACCAACCCGACGCGGCCAAGCGCTCCCTGAGCCAGGCCCTGCCCCTGCTCAAGGACGCCAAGGACTGGCGCAAGACCTGCCTCGCGCTGGAGCACCTCGCGGATCTGGAGGAGGGCGCAGGCGAGACCGGGGCCGCCCGGACACACCTGAGCGAAGCGGTGGAGCTTGCCCAAAAGGCAAACCTCAGGGAGGAGCGCAAGAGCCTCAAGAAGAAGCTCGACGCGTTGGGCCGGTAGGGCGGTGGATCGTCTGCGGCGACTACAGACCATCTGGGGCTGGCTCCCCGCGTTCCGGGCCGTGGCTGAGGCAGAGCACCTGCCTACCGCGAGCAAGGCCCTGGGAGTGAGCCCGTCAGCGCTGTCTCGCACGATCCGGCTCCTCGAAGAGGATCTCGGCGAAGAGCTGTTCGATCGGGTCGGCCGCAACCTGCGGCTGAACGCGGCGGGTCAGGAGCTGCTCGCCGCTGTCCGATCCTCGATGCGCCAGGTCGACGACGTCCTGCAGACGGTGCTCTGCCAGGCACCCCACGGCCCGCTGCACCTCTCCACGTCCACCGCGATGATCCCGATCCTGGTGCAGCCTGCCCTCGACGAGCTCAGGCAGCGCCACCCAGACGTTCGCCCCTGGATCTATGGGCCCGAAGCCTCGGATCGGATCAACGATCTGCTGCTGTCGGGCCAACTCGATCTGGCGCTGCTCGAGCACCCGATCGCCAACCCCCAGCTGTCGATCGTCCGCCTGCTGGAGCTGGAGTACAGTGTGTATGCCGGCCCGAGTCACCCCCTGCACGGGGTGGTGGCGCCCAGCCTCGACGAGATCCTAGAGCACGACTTTGTCGGCCCCACCCTGCGGGACGTCGATCGCTTCCCCCCCGAGCTCCAGCCGAAGATCGGCCTCCGGGTCTACCAGATGGCCCTCGCCATCTCTTTCTGTGTGTCGGGTCGGTACCTCGCGATCCTGCCCCACCGCGTGGCGTCGGACTGG
Source organism: Deltaproteobacteria bacterium (assembly GCA_011376105.1). Lineage (GTDB taxonomy): Bacteria > Myxococcota_A > UBA796 > UBA796 > DRPG01. The sequence continues at coordinate 26 of DRPG01000581.1, read as the reverse complement.
CCAGGGCCTCCCCTGTGGCGGGTCCC
>DRPG01000580.1 GCA_011376105.1 Deltaproteobacteria bacterium | reverse complement strand
CTGGCGCGATCAGCCCCAGCGCGATCAGCCCCAGCCCCAGCGCGATCAGCCTCAAGAGCCAGGCGCCGCGTTGGGGCCTGGAGGGCGCCGGTGTGGGCGCGAGGGAGCCTCGGGTCAGGGAGCGATCCTCGCGCATGACGGTCGCGGTCGCGGTTGGATCCACCAGGCCGCCGGGGGCAGGGATCACGTGAGCTGCGGACCAGGTGCGGAGATCGGGTCCAGGCAGCCGGGGCAGCATCCCCCGGCAGCGCTCCGTCACCTCCTGGGCGGTTGGTCTATCCTTGGGGGCAAACGCGCACATCTGTGCGATCAGATCCCTCGGCTCCGCCGAGTCCACGCGCTCTAGCAGGGCCTGCATGTCCTCTGCGAAGCGATCGGGGGACAGCCGGAGGCGCTCGGCGGCCCGCCCCGTGAGCAGCTCGAGGTAGGTGATCCCCAGGGAGAAGACGTCGCTGGCGTGCTCCGCCTCGCCCTGGAGCCAGCGCTCCGGCGCCATATAGCGGGCGGTCCCCAGCTGCTGGCTGCGGGTCTCGACCTCCCGTGCGTCGAAGGTCGCCCGGGCGACACCGAAGTCGAGCACCTTCACCCCGCCCCGGGGGGTGATCATGACGTTGCTGGGTTTGATGTCACGGTGCACCACCTGAAGCGGGGCGGTCTCCTCGGGGGGGTGGGCCGTCCAGGCTGCGTCCAGCGCGTCGGCGACGGCGGCGACGATCTCGGTCGCTGCCCCCTCGGGCACCGCCTCCGCCGCGACGATCTGAGCGAGATCCACCCCGTGGATGGGCTCCATCAGGATCGACAGCCCGCCGTCGATCCGGGTCAGCCCCTGGACCCGGACGATGTGATCGTGTTGGAGCTTGGCCAGCAGGTTCGCCTCGTGCTTTAGCCGCCGGACCAGCTCGGCATCTCCGCTGCACTCGGGCAGCAGGCGCTTGACCGCCAGGGTCTGCACGTAGTCCTCTTCATCGCGGAGCTCCGCGAGGTGGACCGACCCATGGGCGCCCCGGCCCAGGGTCCGCAGCAGGGTGAAACTGCGGGGCATGGCAGCATGCTAACTGCGCTGCGGGCGAACCGAGCGCGCCCCGCGCCCCGGCGGCCCCCACGCCCGCTCCAGGGGCGCTCCAGGGGCGCTTGGGGCGAGCGCCGTTGCATCTGGGGATCGCCGGGGGACTGATCCCCACCCGGGAACGCCCGCAACCCACCGAAAGTCACAAGATATCCAGCGATGCTCCTAGGCTATCTGGGATCGTGTTAACAGGGGTGAGGCGAGCCCCCACACCCACGATGAGATGAGAGCGGGTCAGGCTTGGGGGTGTGCGACGTCATCATCCTGGCGTCAACACACATCTGGCCGGGTCACCACCCGGTGGTGGAGGGTCCGATCGATGGTTAGGGTGCAGACGGACACATCTCAAGGTTCGACCGGTTCGGAGGGGATGGTGGTGAAGGTTGGCAGCTTGTGGCGTGGCGTTCTGACCGCCTCCCTCCTCGCTTGGACACCCGCGGTCCTCGCTCAGGACGATGTCGAGGAGGAGGCGCCTCCGGTCATCCAGATCGACCCCCCCAGCGCTCCACAGGAGGCGACACCCCTGCCGCCCCCGCCGCCGCCGGAGGACGATCTCCCGATCCCGACCCTCACGATCGATCGGGTCCCGCCCAGCACGAGCTTTGAGTTCGCGGTTCAGGTGAGCTATGGCTCGGTCGCCTACTTCCAGGACGCGGTCCCGCCGTGGGTCGGCTTCGGGTTCCGCGGGGGCTGGGGCAAGAACCTCGGCGTCCATCGTTTCGGGGTGGGGGGCACCTTCGCCGCTGAGGGTGACTTCGGCGTGCACACCCTGTTGGCGCTGGAGCCCACCGCGACCTGGGACTTCGTGAGCCCCGGGGGGGTGCTGCTCGGTGCGGGCGTGGGTCCTGCCCTGATGTACACCAACCGCAACTCCACCGTCGAGACCGTCTCGAGCTTCGAGGTGGCCCCCTCCGTGGTCGCGCGGATCGGCTGGTCGCAGACCTGGAGCCGGGTGGGGCGTCGACTGTTCGTCTTCCTCGAGCCCAAGGTCCGGATCACCGACGAGGGCTACACTCCCCTCGTCGCCATCGCGGTGGGATCCGGCGCGGGCCGTTGACGGTCGGCGACAGGAACTGACGAGACGCGAGGGTTCGTCCGGAAGACAATGGGGCCGTGTGAACCGTGTGTGTTATACGCCTCGTCTCGTAGGAAACGAACTGGTGGAGGGTCCCGTGAACCGGAGCATTCTTGCAATCTGCGCATCGAGCTTGCTGCTCGTCGGGTGCAACGACCCCGAGATGGACAAGCGCATCGCCGATCTCGAGGGCCGCGTCGAGGCCCTCGAGGCCCGTCCGGCGAGCCCGGGTGGCGCTAAGGCGGCCAGCCCAGAGCAGGAGCAGGAAGCCGCCAACCTCCTGAAGGCTGCCACCGAGGCCGCCGAGGCGATGGACATCGAGACCGCCAAGGCCAAGCTCGAGGAGCTCAAGAGCAAGCACGGCGCGACCCGCGCGGCCCGGGCCGCTCAGCGACTCGAGTCCGAGCTCGCCGTCATCGGCAAGCCCGAGGCCGAGCTCGATGTCGAGAAGTGGTTCCAGGGCTCAGCGGCCGACGTCGAGGGCGGCAAGGCCACGCTGTATGTGTTCTGGGAGGTCTGGTGCCCCCACTGCAAGCGCGAGGTCCCCAAGCTCTCCGAGACCTACAACAAGTTCAAGCCCCAGGGGCTGTCGATGGTGGGCCTGACCAAGCAGACCCGCGACGTCACCGACGATCAGGTCACCGCGTTTGTCTCCGAGCAGCACGTGAGCTACCCGATCGCCAAGGAGAACGGCGACTCCCTGTCCCAGCACTACGGTGTCCGCGGGATCCCGGCGGCTGCGATGGTCAAGGACGGCAAGGTCGTGTGGCGGGGCCACCCCGCTCGCCTGACCGACGAGATGATCTCCAAGTGGCTCGGCTCCTGATCACAGAACTCCTCCAGGGTGCACGGGCGCTCTGATCAGGTTGGGGCGGCCCTCGTCGCCTGGGCACGCCGGGCCGCCCCTGCTGAGGGCGGCCCTCGTCGCCTGATCGATCCCTCCGGCGCCGATCCGTCTCCACGAGACGAGCTGTGACCAGCGGTGACGAGGTCCCTCGAAGCTTGGACCGATCGGCGACGTCCCTCGGGGGTCAAGCACACCGGAGGAGACCATGACCCTCACCCTCACCCTGGCGGCGGCCGGCCTCGCGTCGAGCGCGCTGGCGAGCCACGCCCACGCGCTGCTCGAGATCGACAACCGGTTCGACGGGGAGGCCGCGGTCTATGTCGATGGTCGCTTCCGGGGCAACGTCGAGGGGGACGCGCGCCTGAAGCTCGATGTCGGCCCGGGCCGGCACCACCTGGAGGTCCGTCGCCCCGGCACGGGGTACCTGCTCACCGAGAACACGGTGAGCACCCTATACAACGCGACTGTCTCAGTGCGGGTCCAGCCCCCACAAGGCACCCTCCGGCTCGTGAACAACGGGCAGATCTCGCTGAGGCTCCAGGCCGCGGATCACAGCGTCTGGGTGTCCCCCGGCACCGCGCTGACGATCCCCGTGCCCACCGGCAACGTCCCGATCACCGCGTCGATCCGTGAGCCCCGTGGGGACTTCAAGACCCTCGAGCGCGTCCTGTGGGTGGAGCCCGGGGTGGTCGAGACCGAGATCCTGCGGCCCAACCCCGGGGTGATCCGGGTGGTCAACCAGGACTGCACCGCGGTCCGGGTCCGCCTCGACGGGGAGGACGCGGGGATGCTGCAGCCCGGAGAGACCCGCACGCTGTACGTCCGGCCCGGAGACTCATGGGTCACCTTTGTCGAGCCCGGAGGCACCACCCGGTTGACCACCCGGGTGGAGGTGATCCGCGGCGGCGAGGCGCAGGTTGTCCTGAGGGACATGCCCGGCAGTGGAGCGACCAGCGGCCCGATCCGGGTCAGCCGGACCCTGCGCAGGCTGTAGACCGCCACACGGGGTTGCGGTGGACTGCGGTGGGAAGGGGTGGGCCGTTACGCAGTGGATCACCTTGTCCTGGAGGACGTCGTGAGGTTCCTCACACCCCTGCTCATCGCCTGCACCGGGGCCCCCAGCTCTGCCCCCGAGCCCACACCTGATCCCAAGCCCGAGGCGCCCGCACCCGCGCCGCCTCCGGCGCCCGCGCCCACAGCCGACGACGTCAGCAAGGACACCGACATCTCCGGTATGTCCGAGGAAGAGCGCCAGGCCTTCCTGATGAAGCTCGGCGAGAAGGTGTACACCACCGGTGATGGTGGGATCGCCTGCGTCACCTGCCACATGGCCAACGGCCAGGGCATGAAGGGCGCGTTCCCGCCCCTCGTCGGCCAGAAGGACTTCATGGGCGACTGCAAGAACCACGCGGGCTTGATCATCAACGGCCTCAACGGCGAGATCGAGGTCGACGGCGTCAAGTACAACGGGGTGATGGTGCCCCAGGGCGACGCCCTCAACGATCTGCAGATCGCAGCCGCGATCTCGTTCGTCCGCAACAGCTGGGGCAACGACTACGGCTACTGCAGCCCAGAAGACGTCAAGGCGGCCCGGGGCGGGTGAGCCCGCTGCGGTCGGGGGGCCCCGCGCCCCGCCGCCCGGACCAACGGGCCCCCGAGCGGGCCCCTGAGCGGGCCAGCGGGCCCCCGGGCAGGCCAGCGGGCCCCCGAGCGGGCCCCTGAGCGGGCCCCCGGGCGGGCCAGCGGGCCCCCGGGCGGGCCAGCGGACCCCCGGGCGGGCCAGCGGGCCCCCGGGCGGGCCAGCGGGCCCCCGGGCAGGCCAGCGGGCCCCCGAGCGGGCCCCTGAGCGGGCCCCCGGGCGGGCCAGCGGGCCCCCGGGCGGGCCAGCGGGCCCCTGAGCGGGCCCCGTGGTCGGGGGCTACTTGATGACGCGATCTCCGCGGTAGCAGCGGGTGCCTGCGTCTGCGAGGAGGGCGGCGGAGACCGGAGCCTCGGTGAGGCGGGTGGCCTGCCACGCGACCCCCAGGCCGCCCTCGAGCCAGTTGCGATCCACCACCACCACCAGCCAGCCACGCCCACCCCAGCCCTCGAGCGCGGAGGTGGCGATCCGGTGATCGTGCCAGGCGACGGTCTGGACCAGCCGGCTCTCGAGCTCCACCGGGATCGGCCCGTCGCCCATGGTGTCGGCCAGCACCATGGCGTAGCCCGGCGGGAGGGGGACGGAGGCCTCCTCGGGCCGCAGCTGCAGCGGCTGGCCCACCCCCACGAGCGTGATCTCGTCCCGATCGTAGAGCTTGAGCAGCCGCTCGTAGGTGGAGAACGAGTACCCCCAGTCGTTGTCCCAGTCGAGCGCCTCGGGCAGGGTCTCGAAGGGCAGACGCCCCAGGGACAGCCGATCGAGCACGCTCTGCTGGGCGGCCGGGACCGCCTCCAGCCCGAGGGTGACCGGCCCCAGGTGGGAGAGCTTGTTCACGATGCGGTATGCGCGGCTCAGATCCTTGCGCACGCCGTGGCGTTCGCCGAGGAACAAGACGCCCGGCCCGGGATCCGAGACCAGCTCCCTGAGCTTGATGTGCTCGCAGGCATCGGTCTGTTGCCCGAGGGCGGAGGTGGACAGCGCGGCGAGGAGGGACAGCGGGTTCATCGACTGCTCCCTAACCGGTGGACCCGCCCCCGCGGAGGGACGGGGCGCGGCGGCGTGCCCTGGCCTACCCTCGTCCGATGCGGTCGGCGAGGCCGAACAGCGACTGGATCTCTGCGGGGAGGAACAACTTGGTGGCCTGGCCGTTGGCGAGCTTCTCGCCCACCTCGCTGGCCTTCATCAGCTTGACCACGTCGAGCAGCCGCTCGCTGGCTGGGGTCCCGTCTCCAAAGACCTGCTTGAGCATCACGAACCCACGGGCCTCGGCCTCGCGGTGCTTGAGCAGGGCCGTAGCCTCAGCCTCGGAGGCGAGGATGGCGGCCTCCTTGCGGCCCTCCGCCAGCAGGATCATCGACTTCTTCTCGGCCTCGGCCTCGAGGATGGCGGACTCGTTGAGGCCCTCGGCCTTGAGGATCGAGGCCTGCTTGAGGCCCTCGGCCTCGGTGATCGCGGTGCGGCGGCGGGTCTCTGTCGCGCGCTGCTCGGCGAGGATGTTGCCGAACTCTCCGAGATCGATGTCCTTGAGCTCGACGCGATCCACCTTGATCCCCCAGGGATCGGTGGCGACGTCGAGCTGGGTGCGCAGGGCGCTGTTGATCCGATCCCGGCTGGTGAGCAGCTCGTCGAGCTCGTACTTCCCGCACTCGTCCCTCAAGGCGGACTGGACCAGCTTCTGCAGCGCACCTACGTAGTCCTGGACCTCGTACACCGCCTTGGTGGGATCGTGGACCCGATAGTAGACCACCGCGTCGATGTGCACCGTCGCGTTGTCACGGGTGATGATCGACTCCTTGGGGTAGTCGTCGACCTGGGTCCGGGTGCTGATGGTGTCGACCTTGCGCATCGTCAGCTGGGGGCCGAGCTGGGTCTGGACGACCTGGCTGATCATGAACGTGCCGATCGTCTCTCCATAGCCCCACATCGACAGCAGCAGGGAGACGCCGGGGGTGGCGACGCGGATGAACTTCCCACGTCGCTCGATGATCTTGATCTCGCCCTGGCGGACGACGCAGAACTGTAGCGCGCCCAGCGTGAAGAACTCGAGCAACGAGACCATGCAGATCCTCCTCGGTGGGGAGCGGCCCCACGCATCGTGTGGAGGGGATACGGCCAGAGGGTCAGAGTGTTTCCGGTTACACTCGCGGACATGTGGATCGTCCTGCTGCTGTTGTCTGGGTGTGGGGATTCGCCGGTGATCCTCGGCGAGATCTCGACCCCTACAAGCCCTCTCCCTGATCCCTCCGTCCCCGACTGTGGGGACGGGATCTGTGTGCTCCCCTTGGATCCCGAGGGCCGGGTGCGCTACCACGACGTCGCGATCGATGAAGACGGCGCGGCGTGGATCTCCTGGGTCGAGGCGGTGGGGCTCGACGCTGAGTCGGTGTGGATCGCGCGCTCTGCGTCCCCCGGTGCGCCCCTGGATCCTCCGATCCAGGTGCCCACCATCGAGCCCCCGATCGTGGGCACCAGTGAGAAGCCGAGCCTCGCCGTCGGGGGCGGGCGGGTGGCCTTCGCCTACACCGGCCGGGGCCTGCTGCGTCATGGCGACGCCCACAGCGTCTATGTCCAGCTGGGCACCATCGACGACGACGTCCCCAGCTTCGAGCCCGCGCGCCTGGTGGAGCACAGCAGCGAGGGGCGCTGGGTGATGGAGCAGGCCCGGGTCGCCATCGCCGACGGAGAGGTCTGGCTGCTGTACAAGCGCCAGATCTATGGGGTCCGCGACATCGCGACCTCAGCGCGGGAGCGCGACGACTTCACCCCGGTCGAGGTCTCAGAGGCCCTGTCCCAGCGCCACGACTGCTCCCCCCCCGATCTCCAGGCAGGGCTCGACGGGATGGTCTTTGCCAGCCTCCGGAGCAACCTCAGCGGCTGGCTGGAGACGGTGGTGCTGTCGACCGAGCTGTCTGGAGATGGCAGCTACGGCCCCCCGATCCAGGTGTCCGACGATCGCTGGCGCTACTCCGACGCGGTGTGCCCCGACGACGGGCCCCGGCTCGCCCAGCTGGCCGACGGGACGCTGGCGACCCTGTGGGTGGCCCCCTCCGGCGACACCTGGCGTGGCTTCCTCAGCACCTCGAGCGACGGGGGCGCGAGCTGGTCTTTGCCCGCCCTCGATCACGAAGAGATCGGCCTGGGGGAGCGCTGGCCCACGATCACCGCCCTCGAGGGCGGACGCCTGCTCACCACGGTCGAGCTGCTCGAGGGGGGCACCCGTCGCTTCACCCGGGACTCCCTGGCGGATCCGCCCCGGGCGGACTGGCTCCAGGCCCCCGACGGCGGCGATCTGTCCGGGGTGGAGATCGCGACCCGCGGCACGCGGACGGTGGCCCTGGGCCAGGGAGACGCGGGTCAGCTCTGGCTGATCGATCTCTGACGGGTGCACCCCGGCGCTGGACGGGCCCCGGCGGAGCTGATCCCGACGCCGGGCGAGCCCTCACAGGCCGTTCGAGATCACCACGACCCCCACCACGACCCCTGTCAGCAGGGCCGACAGCAGGGGCAACGCGACGATCGCGGGCAGCCCGGGGTGGCTCCCCGTCCGCTCCGTCGCGATCTCGATCACGAGCTGCATCAGCTCCTCCATCGTGCCCTCCCACACCCCGACTACGGATCGGCTCCGCGATCCTTGCACCGGAGATCGATCAGCGGGGGGTGCCCCGGATCAGGGTGAACGGTGCTGGCTCCTGAGGACGGAGCTCCACCCGCAGGGGGGACTCCCGGCCCCCGCGGGTGATCACGACATAGGTCAGATCGACGCCCTCGAAGGGGCGCTGGCTCGAGTAGCTGTGGGAGTCCCCGACGAGGACCAGCACGGGCCGTCCAAAGCTCCGGGCGGACTCCCGGAGGGTCTCGACGAAGGCCTCCTGCCGGGCCCCCCTGCGCAGCACGTCGGCGTGGAGCAGGACCACCGCCGCCCGGCTGCTCGGGGGAGCGAGCTGGAGCGCTTCGGACAGCCCCGCCATCGCCACGTCCTGGACCTTTCGGCCACGCTCGCCGGGCAGCCCGTGGCCCGGGGCCATGAAGCTGGGCAGGGCCAGCCCTACGAACCGCACCTGCTGTCGATCGAAGCGGAACCCACCGGTGTGGGTGCCGGGCCACCAGGGCTGCTCGGGGCGGCTCTGGACGTGCACCGCCCAGTCGGTGGGGGGGGTGAGGGGATCACAGCGATCGGCGGCCGGCCCGAAGGAGGCGTCCCAGTGGCGCCAGCCCTCGATCGTGTCGAGCCCCCGATCGCGGGTGCGCTCACAGTCGTTCCACTCGTTGTCGCCGGGCAGCACGAAGGCGGGCACCGCTGAGGGGCACAGGGCCTCGGCCACATCGGTGTAGGTGGAGGCGAGGCAGGGGGTGCGGCCGGTCTTCAGATCGCCGAGGTGCACCAGGAAGTCCACCCCGACCAGCGACGCGACGTCCCCGCGCAGCCGCTCAAGCTCGGTGGTGACTCCGGGCTCGTCGTAGGGCGTGTCGCCGGTGACGGCGAAGCTCAGGGCGGGCGGGGCCCTAAGCCCGGCCTCGGTGGGGGGCGCCGGGGCCGGGGCCGGGGCCGGGGCCGGGGCCGGGGCCGGGGCCGGGGTGGCACAGCCGAGCAGGAAGGTGAGCATGTCCACAGCGTATCCCGATCCTGGGACGATCCGGGATGCCCGGGGCCGGGTCCGACGCTCCGGAGCGCCTCGGGGTAGGTAGACGGGAGGCGGAGGCGAGATGGAGCCTGGAGATCTCGAGGTGGCGTCTATGTTCTGTCGGCTCGTGCAGACAGCCGATCTGTTCGAGTACGTAGGGCTGGCTCCAGACGCGCCGCTGACCGAGGCGGTGGACGCCCTGAGCAAGAAGCGCAGGCGGATGCAGAGCATGCAGGCCAACCCCAAGTTCAAGGAGTCGGCGACGTTCTTGATCAAGAACTACCGCAGGCTCGAGCGCGTGCTCGCCGAGCCCCAGGCCCACCTCGCCGCCATGCGCCTTGAGCGCGAGGAGGAGCACGTCCCGATGCTGATGCTGGCCCTGGAGGGGGTGCTGGCGGACGGTCGGGTCACCGCGGCGGAGGAGGCGTTCCTGCGCCAGGCGACGCTGCACCTCGGGATCTCGGAGGAGCGCTATGCCGCGGTCCTCGCCGAGGCGCTCTCGGCCCGGGGGATCGTGCTCGAGTCCCCCGGGGTCTCCCCCGAGGCGCAGACCACCGCGCGGCTGCGGGGGGCGGAGGGCCATGGCTGGTGGGACGCGACCTTCACCCGCCTGCTGCTGGAGTGCATCCCCGGTGGTCCCGGGGATCTGGTGGATCTGTACTGCCGGACCGGCCTGTCGGCGGCCACCGTGCTGCCGGAGCGCCCGCAGCTGTCGTGGACCGGCATCGATCGGAGCCGGGAGCGCCTGGACGCCGCCGGGGCTGCGCTGGCGTCGAGGGGAGACGGGACCCTGTCGCGGATCACCCTACGGCAGGGCTCTCCGTCTGCGGTACCCCTCGAGGCGGGCTCGATGGACTACGCGCTGGTGATCCGGGCCCTGGCGAACCTGTCGGACACCCGACCCGTGTTTGGGGAGGCGTGGCGGATCCTGCGGGAGGGCGGGCGGGTGATCGTGGTGGAGCCCGACGGGCTGATGGAGGCCTTCTACTTCGGCGACAACCTGGCGCGGTACAACACCGCGTTCCGGACCCTGTGCCTGGAGGTGGACGCCCGGCTGGGGATCGGCGTGGATCCAATGGGGAGGCCCGGGCTGGCGCTGGGGCCCCAGCTGCCCAGCCGCCTCGCTGCGGCGGGCTTCACCCCGGGGCCGGCGCGGGTGCACGCCTCGAACACGCTGGAGCCGGTGGCGTTCGGCCACCTGGCGCGGCGGCTGCGGCGGTACCCCCAGGCGCTGGCCCGGGCCGCGGGGCTGGAGGACAGCCCCCGGGTGGCCGCGGTGCTCGCGGAGGTGGACGCGCTGGAGGCGGCCATCGGGCCCGGGCAGGTGGCGCTGGGCGGGCACGTCCTGCCGTTGTTCCTCGCCACCGGCGACAAGGAGGTCGCTCGATGAGCGCTCGTCGGAGGTGCTACGGTGACGAGCATGTGGTGGATGACCCCGGCGCTGGCAGCTGCGCCCGAGATCGTGGTCCTCGGGATCGCTCAGGACGCCGGCCACCCCCAGGCGGGGTGCCGAAAGAGCTGCTGCGAGGAAGCGTTCTCCGATCCGGCCGCGGGCCACCGGGTGGCCAGCCTGGGCCTGATCGATCCCGACAGCGAGCGGGTGTGGCTGGTGGACGCCACCCCAGATCTGCCCCGCCAGCTGCACGATCTGTCCCAGGGGGGGGCGCTGGCCGGGGTGCTGATCACCCACGCCCACATGGGGCACTACACCGGGCTGATCCACCTGGGGCGGGAAGCGATGGGGGCGGACGCGATCCCGGTCTATGCGATGCCCAGGATGGCTACCCTGCTGACCGATCAGGAGCCCTGGGCGCTGCTGGGGCGCCTGGGCCATGTCCAGATCCGGCCGGTGCAGGATCAGGTCGAGCTCCGCCTGGCGGACGAGCTGACCGCGACCCCCTTCCTGGTGCCCCACCGCGACGAGCTGTCCGAGACGGTGGGCTGGATCATCGCTGGACCTGATCGCCGGGTGGCCTGGCTGCCCGACATCGACAAGTGGTCGAGGTGGGACACACCCCTCGAGTCGCTGCTCGCCAGCGTCGATCTCGTGTTCCTCGACGGGACCTTCTACGCCAACGGCGAGCTGGCGCGCGACATGTCCGAGATCCCCCACCCGTTCGTCACCGAGACGCTGCAGCGCCTCAGCGGTGCCCCCGCCGAGCTCCGGGCGAAGGTCCGCTTCGTGCACCTCAACCACACCAACCCGGCGCTGGATCCAGGCGGAGAGGCTGCCCGCACGATCCGGGCCGCGGGCATGGCGATCGCGGAGGAGGGGGAGCGGCACCGGCTGTAGACGAGCCCGCGGTGGCCCCGGACCTCACGGAGAGGCTAAGCAGGTCCATGTTCGGTGCCCCCGTCCCCCCCGTGCTCGAGGCCTTTGCCTCCTTCCTCGGCGAACCCAAAGCGGATCAGGCGACCACACTCAAGGCGTGCTCCCCCACCGACGCCCCGGTGTGGGCTCCGCCTGAGCTTAGGGTGTTCGCGGTCGCTCCTGCGGGTGAGCTGGTGGGCGTGGTGGTGGCCCACCCCGAGCAGCCCGCGCCGGACTGGCCGATCGCCACCTACAGCGCGGCGACCGGAGCGCAGCTGCTGGGGCAGACGGCCCGGAGCGCGCTGGCCACGCTGGTCGAGCGCTACCTCCCTGAGTCCCCCGACGAGATCGTCCTGAGCCTGTTGCGGGTCCGGCTCGCGGTGGCGGCGGAGCCGACCGGAGCCTGGCCCCGGCTCGAGGGGCTGTCCCGGGTCACGATCGCCGACGGCATCGATCTGGTGGTCCCCAGGCACACCGTCGATCCAGCCGACTTCCGACAGGCCCGGGGGATCCATCCCCTGCTGCCCTGGATCGTGGCCCTGGCCAAAGAGCGGCCGGGCTCGGCCCTCGCCCTGTGTCGTGCGGCGGCGTTCGAGGCCTTCCGCAGGGGTGATGGCGCGCTGGGCGCCCAGCTGCGGGTGGCCATGGCGCCGATGTACCGCAGCCTGGGGCGCCCCATCTATGCACGAGCCTGCGAGCCAGGCTGATCGCGGAGGGCAGGTGGGAAAGCTCCGGTGGTACTTCGCCTCCTGTGCCCTCGGGCTCGAGGCGCTGCTGGCGGGCGAGGTCGAGGCCGCAGGGGGGCAGCGGATCCGACAGGATCGGGGGGGGATCACGTTCCAGGGGGAGCGCGAGGTCGGCTACCGCCTGGTGCTCTGGTCCCGCGTGGCCTCCCGGGTCCTCGAAGAGCTCGGCCGGATGCGGATCCGGGGCCCAGACGATCTGTACACGCTGGCGTCGAGGATCCACTGGCGGCGCTGGATCCACACCGATCAGACGTTCGCGGTGTTTGCGTCGGTCTCGGGTCGACGGGTCCGGCACTCGATGTATGCCGCGCTGAAGGTCAAGGACGCGCTGGTGGACCAGCTCCGGCGGGAGCAAGGTGAGCGCCCCTCGGTGGATCGCGAGGATCCAGATCTGCCGCTGAAGCTCGCGGTGCTCGACGACGTCGCGACCCTGAGCCGGGATCTGGCGGGGGGCAGCCTCCACCGGCGGGGCTGGCGCCCGGTGAGCGTCGAGGCTCCGCTGAACGAGGCGCTGGCCGCTGGGCTGCTCCAGCTCGCCGCCTGGGACCGGGCCACCCCGCTGTGCGATCCAATGTGTGGCTCGGGCACCCTGCTGATCGAGGCCGCCCACCTGGCCGGGGATCGGGCCCCCGGGCTACACCGCGACGTCGCCCTGCTGAGGTGGATCGACGCGGATCGAGCGCTGTGGAGCGAGCTGCTACAGGAGGCCGAGGCCCGGTGGGCGGTGGGGCGAGGGATGATCCCCCCCCTGATGGGCAACGATCGGGATCCAGTGGCGATCGCCATCGCCCGGGACAGCGCGGAGAGGGCCGGGGTCGCCGACGCGATCACCCTCCACACGGGTCCGATCGCGGACTACCAGCCGCCGATCCCCCCCGCCATGGTGGTGGTGAACCCACCCTATGGGGTGCGCCTCGATCCAGAGGATCTCGAGCAGGGCTGGACCGAGCTGGGGCGGTTCCTCAAAGGGCTCGGCCAGGGCACCGCCTGGATCCTGTCGTCGGATCCTGAGCTGTCCCGGAGGCTGTGGCTGCGCACGAGCCAGCGGATCCCGATCCGAAACGGAGGCCTGGACTGCCGCTGGATGCGGTACACGCTGCGTCCCTGAGGGGGTGAGGGCAGCAGCGCACGATCGGGGCGGCGATCCACATACCCTGTCCCTGCCCCGATCCGCTCGCTCCCCCCAGGGAGCGGGGACGCCGACGATCACGGATCTGTCCTGCAGGCGTGCTATGTGCGGGCCCGACTGAGAGGCACACATGCAGGTCCCTGGCCCCGCGGAGCAGACCACCGATCCCCGCTGGGTACCCCCCGAGGGCGACAGTGCCCTGCGGCGGTTCTTCCTCCCCATGATGCGAGACGAACGGGATCTGATCTTTGTCCAGCGAGCCAGCCTGTTCTCGATCACGGTCGTCCCCGCGGGCGTCGGGATGTTCCTGCTGCCCTCGTGGGCGGTGGCGCTGCTGGCGGTGCCCTACCTTGCCACCGTCTTCCTGTACTGGGGGGGGCGCTACACGCTGATGCTCCACGCGATCTGCCACCGTCCGCTGTTCCACAGCCGACACGCTCTGTGGAACCGGTGGATCCCGTGGCTGCTGGGCCCGTTCATGGGGCACACCCCCGCCGCCTTCTACGTGCACCACATCGGGATGCACCACCCCGAGAACAACCTCCCCGCCGATCTGTCCTGCACGCTGCCCTACAAGCGCGACGATCTGGGACACTGGCTGCACTACTGGGCTCGCTTCTTCTGGTTTGGCTACCTCCACCTCCCCCGGTACCTCCTCCTCCGGAAGCGCTGGAAGCTCCTCCGCTGGCTGGTGAGCAGCGAGCTGTCCTGGGGGGTGGGGGTGGCGGCCCTGTTGTGGCTGAACTGGCCCGCGGCGCTGGTGGTCTTCGTCCTCCCGTACTGCATCATGCGGGTCGCGATGATGTGCGGTAACTTCGCCCAGCACGCGTTCGTAGACGTCGAGGATCCCGACAACGCGTACCGCAACAGCACCTGCATCACCAACAGTCGCTACAACCACCTCTGCTACAACGATGGATACCACATCGTGCACCACCTCAAGCCGTCCCTGCACTGGTCCGAGCTCGCACAGTGGTACGACGACAACCGGGCGGAGTTCGCCAAAAACGATGCGATCGTGTTCGACGGGATCCAGAACAACCAGCAGATCTGGTTTTTGCTGATGACCCGCAACTACCGCAGGCTCGCCGAGAACATGGTCGACTTCTGCGGTCGCAGCGTCGAGGAGCGGATCGCGATGCTCAAGGAGCGGGTCCACCGCAGGCGGTACCCGATCCGGGGCCTGCTGCAGCGCGAGCAGCCCCACGAGGTCCAGCTGGCCCGGAGGGCCCGGGGGGCCCTGGGGGCTCTGGGGGCTCTGGGAACGCCCTGTGCCGCTGAGTCCGACGGCTAGGTGCCCCGCCAGACCGGGGACAGCGCCGCGAGGCCGGCGGCTGCGGGGGGCTTGGCCTTGCCTTAGCGACGCCGGGTGCCCCTCCAGACCGGGGACAGCGCCGCGGCGCCGGGGACCCGGGATGCTCCCGACGTCTCACACGATCTCCGCTCTAGATCGCCGCCATGGCGGCGAGCACAGGCCGGGGTGGACAGCCGGGTCTGTGGGTGCGATGTTGTCCCGATCATCGATCGGGAGATCCCATGACCCTACGCTATGTCGCTCCGATCGTCTGGCTGTGCTCCTGTGTCTCGGCGGAGTCGCTGCAGTGGGAGTGGGAGGCCTTCCTCCTCGATCACCAGGACTGTGTGGAGGACGTGGAGTGTGCCGTGGTCTACCCGGGCTGCCCCCTGGGGTGTGCCGCCGCCGTCCGGGCCGACGCGGTGGACGAGGCCGAGGCGCGGATAGCCGAGCTGCTGAAGCAGTACGAGCGCTCTGGTCGCGGCTGCAGCTACGAGTGCGTCGAGCACACCCCGCCCGCGTGTGTGCAGGGCCTCTGCTTCATCAACCACCTGTCTGATTCCTCCCCTTGAGCTCCGTTGATAAGAAGCGTTTCCGGGGATCGTCCGACGTGGGTCCAACCCACAGAGGTCCCTGGAGGTACATTGCGCAACCTACCCCTACTCGCCCTGATCCCACTCACCATCCTCACCGGCTGTGAGGACGAGGAGATGGGGCTGCTCGAGGCCCTCGCCGCGCTAGACGAGGTCAACCAGTCTTCCCGTGGTGAGGCCGCGACCTCAGAGGTGATCGAGATCTCCACCGACTTCACGATCGGAGGGGCGCTGCAGGACGCGGCCCAGGCCGTCGCCGACTTCTGGGAGAGCCAGGCCGACTGCGCCGAGGTCTCGGTGCAGGGCAACGTCACCACGATCGACTACGGCACCCTGGAAGACAGCTGCACCTGGCAGGGGCGGACCTATGCAGGCGTGAACACGGTGACGATCCAAAGCACGACGCCGGGGGAGCTGCAGCTCCTGCACGACTGGGCGGGCTTCACCAACGGCGACGTCACCGTCGATGGTGGGGCGACGGTGACCTGGAGCGGCAACGATCTGACGCGCCGGGTGCAGACCGAGCACACCTGGACCGACACCGGGGGCGCCCAGGTCGACGTCGTGGGAGACCACATCAGCGGCCGGATCGACGAGGACAAGCCGGTGTGGGAGAGCGGCTTCACCCTCGACGGTACCCGGGACTGGACCAGCGACAGCGGAGACTGGACGCTGGAGATGACGGACCTCGAGCTGCGCCTGGTGGATCCTGCGCCCCAGGCCGGCAGCATCGATCTGATCAACCCCGCGAACAAGTCCCTGACCATCCTCTACGAGCGGGTCGACGAGGACACCATCCAAGCGACCCTGCAGGGGCTGCGCGGTGGAGATCGGGTGTACCACATCGACCGGCTGGGGATCCCCGAGGAGATCTGAGGGCGGCCGGGGCTCCATCAGGGGATGTGAGCCCCGCTCCCTTTCCGTGGGCTCCCCTTGCCTGGAGGGACCGCCACGGTATCCTGTACCAGCCAACTGGAGGGTGCTTGCGATACCGCGTCACGCTGATCGAGGGCGACGGCATCGGGCCGGAGGTGACCGGCGCGACCTGCCGGATCCTCGAAGCCGCCGGAGCTCCGGTCGAGTGGGAGCGCGTCACCGCCGGTGAGCGTGCGTTCGCCGAGGGGGGCCACCCGCTGCCCGAGGCGGTGATCGAGAGCCTGCGGCGCAACCGGGTGGGGCTCAAGGGCCCGCTGGGCACCCCCAAAGGCAGCGGCTATCGCTCGGCCAACGTCCAGCTGCGGCAGAAGCTGCAGCTGTTCGTCGGGTGGCGGCCGGTCCGCTCGCTGCCGGGGATCGCGTCGCGCTACAGCGACGTCGACGTGGTGGTGCTGCGGGAGAACACCGAGGGCCTGTATGCAGGGATCGAGCACCAGATCCGGGACGACACCGTGGTGTCCCTGAAGCTGTCGAGCCGGGGGGCCGCCACCCGGATCGCGCGCTGGGCCTTCGAGTACGCCCGCAACCACGGGCGGCGCAAGATCACCGTGTGCCACAAGAAGTCGGTGCTGCCGCTGGGCGATGGCGCCTTTGTGGACGCCTTCTTCGAGGTCGGTCAGGACTACCCGTTCATGGCCCAGGAGGAGGCGAGCCTCGATCAGATCTCGATGTCCCTGGCAGAAGATCCCTCGCAGTTCGACGTGCTGCTCCTCGAGAACCTCTACGGTGACATCCTCTCGGATCTGTGTGCAGGGCTGGTGGGCGGGCTCGGGGTCGTGCCCGGCGCCAACGTCGGCCACGAGGTCGCGCTGTTCGAGGCCGTCCACGGCACCGCCCCAGACATCGCCGGTCGTGGGATCGCAGACCCGCTGGCGGTCCTGCTCTCCGGCTGCCTGATGGTCGAGTGGATGGGCGCTCACGACGTGGGGCGGCGGGTGCGCGATGCGATCGACGTGGTGCTGGAGGCCGGCCAGGTGCGCACCGGGGATCTCGGCGGCACGGCCAACACAGAAGAGTTCGCCCAGGCGATCATCGATGCCATGGAGGGGCGCCCATGAGCACCCGTGAGGTCACCGCGGTGTACGGAGACTGCCCCGGGACGTTCCAGCGCGTCCAGCTGTTGCTGTCCCGGGCAGGGGCGGAGCTGCGGTGGGACGAGCCCAGCGAGGGAGCGAGCCACGCCGACATGCTGCGGAGCGCGAAGCGCACCGGGCTGGCCCTGGTCGGCTACCGGCGCTCCCATGGCTCAGGGCTCCCGCCGGCGGTGCTCCTGCGCGATGAGCTGGGCGTGTACGCTCAGCACCGCCCGATCCGGCCGCTGCCGGGGATCCCGTGTCGCCACGACGACGTCGATCTGATCGTGGTCCGTGAGACCACCGAGGACGTGTACGCCCACCTCGAGCACGAGAGCCTGCCAGGGGTGTTCGAGAGCCTCAAGGTGACCACCGAGGGCGCCTGCCAGCGGATCGCACGGCACGCCTTCGAGGTCGCGCGGGCCTCAGGGCGCCCGAAGGTGACCGTGGTCCACAAGGCCAACATCATGAAGCTGTCCGACGGCATGTTCCTGCGGGTGGCCCGCGAGGTCGCCAAGGACTACCCCGACATCCAGTGCGACGACGTCATCGTCGACGCCCTGTGTATGAAGCTGGTGCTGCAGCCGGGCCAGTTCGAGGTGCTGCTGTGCGGCAACCTGTTCGGCGACATCGTCGCGGATCTGTGCGCAGGGCTGGTGGGTGGCGCGAGCAACGCGCCCTCGATCAACCTCGCTGAGCACACGATCCTGTTCACCGCGGGGCACGGCGATCCGCCGGAGGTGGATCGCACTGAGGCGGCGAACCCGCTGCCCGTCCTGCTGCCCGCGATCCACCTGCTGCGCCACATCGGCCAAGACGGCGAGGCCGAGCGGATCCACGACGCGACCGCCGGCGCGCTGGAGGCGGGGGTGGTGCCCCAGGCTCTGGGGGGCTCCGCCTCGCTGGAGGCGTTCTGTGCGGCGGTGGAGAGCCGCCTGTAGACACCGGAGGTCGGCCGCAGGGCACACCATCGAGAAGGAGGCGCCGCGCTGCTGGGCGCCGCTCGTCAGCCCCCAAACAGCTTGGTGATCACCCAGACGATGCCGAGCAACACGCTGGCTCCAGCGGTCAACACCACCGCCATCGCGCCCGCGATCAACCAGTAGGCCGTCGGGGAGAGGGGACGGGTGGTGAGCTGGGCCAGCAACGAGGGAGGAGGGGTGAGGATCTTGGTGGAGGCCGGCTCAGGGGGTGGAGGCGGCGGGAAGGCCGCGGCCCGCTCCTGCAGTGGAGCCGGGGTGTAGGGCTTCGTTGGTGGGTTGATCGGAGGCTCCTCGCTGGGCAGCGGGGCTCCCGGCAGGAGCTCCGGCAGGGGAGGGCTCGGGACCGGCAGCGTGTCGTAGGGGATCAGCTGCTCCTCGGCGAGCTGGATCGTCTCGGGCGAGGGAGGGACCGGAGGCAACCCGGTGGCGTCCGGTGGCCCGCTGAGCTCGCTGGGCTCGCCGGGCTCGCTGGGCTCGCCGGGCCCGCCGGGCTCGCCGGGCCCGCCGGGCTCGCCGGGCTCGCCGGGCCCGCTGGGCTCGCCGGGCCCGCCGGGCTCGCCGGGCTGCAGGGGACTCCGGGTCTGCTGAGCCCCGGGGCGCTGGCCCTGGGCTTGCTGGGTGGGCTCGAGCCGGATCGTCGGCTCGTCGGAGCCATCGATCTCCCACACCGCGCCGGGGGCTGTGCCGGGGGCTGTGCCGGGCTCGATGTCCCTCATCGCGGGGGCGAGCGTGGGCGAGGGCCGTGGCGCGCTCGGCTCCGCTCCGTCGGCTGCGGCCGGGAGGCTCGACAGCCCGAGGGGTGGTGACAGATCTCCTGGGGTGGGGAGGAGATCGCTCGGGGACGGCGTCGGTGCCCCAGGGGCTTCGGGGGCTTCGGGGGCTTCGGGGGCTTCGGGGGCTTCGGGTGGAGCGAGCGCGGCCGGCTCCTCAGGGGGCTTGGGAGGAGAGGGTTGCTTCCGCAGACCGGAGTCGACCACCGTGGGCTCGAGCTCGGGATCCCAGGGGGGCACCCCCAGGGGGTCCTCCTCTGGTGCGGACGAGGGGCCCGCCGGGGCCCGGACGGGCGCGTCCGAGGGGGCCTCGGGGATCGCGGCGCGCTGGACCTGAGGCGGGGGGG
>DRPG01000579.1 GCA_011376105.1 Deltaproteobacteria bacterium | reverse complement strand
TGAGCGCTGGGGCATTCAGCCTCCTCGACTGGAGTCTGCCATGGTACGACCCGGTCAACCCCGGTGTTTCAAGAGCCACACCAGGAGCGCCCGTGGTGCCCACCTTCCTCCAGCTCCCCCCGGATCTCGGCGGCCTCCGGTACGGTCCGTTCCGGACCGACGTGGTGTTTGGCAGCGACGGCCAGCGCTGCCAGATGGTGCTCGATCCAGGGCACGGGATCTATCCAGTGCACGCGACCCTCATCCCCCAGGGGACGGACACCTACACGCTCCAGCCCGCAGGCCCGAGCTGCAAGGTGTTCCTGATCCCCCCCGGGCAGACCCATGTGTGGCCGGTGACCTCGCCTGTCCAGGCTCAGGCCGGCGCCACGGTGATCCTGGGCACCCCCAGCGGCCCGCGGTTCCAGATCCAGCGGGGGGAGCAGGCGTACCGGAGCGCGTTCCAGGGCCAGGGAGACGCAGCGCTCCTCGGCGGCCTCGATCGTGCGCTGCACCGGATCGGGGTCTCGGGCTCCGGCGTCGGCGCCGAGCTGAGCCGCAGGATCCAGGCCAGCCTGCTGTCCGGGGCCGGCCCGGTCCGGGACCTGTACCGGCTGTGGACCCGGGTCAAGACCGGCCAGCTGGCCAACCCCGTGGTGTGGGTGGGGGCGCTGTTCGCCCTGCTGGGGGCGCTCTCCACCGGCGCGGTGGGCTGCAGCGGGCTGGTCTGGGTGGTCCTCGACGCCCTCGGGATCGGACGATAGGCCGGCGCTGTGGACCAAGCCCTGTTGAGACGAGCCCTCTTCGCGATCACCGCCCTACTCACGATCGCCGCTGCTGGAGTGATGGTCCGGGGAGTCTCCGAGCCCCGGGTCGCTCCTCCCGAGCCCTTCGAGGTGGCCGAGTCCCTCACCCCCAGCGAGGTGAGGCAGCGCAGGCGCCCTCCGGCGGCTCGTCCCGCGCCCTCCGCCCCCCGGCTCACCCCCGAGGGGGCCTTGATCGAGCACGAGAGCGGCCTGCAGACCTGGGACATCGCCCCGGGCCGGGGCCAGCCCCCGATCGAGGGCCAGATCGTCGTGGTGGAGTACACTGGCTGGCTCGACGGCCAGGTGATCGACAGCTCCTATCAGCGGCTCGATCCACTGCGGTTCGCGGTCGGCTCCGGCCGGGTGCTCCCGGGCCTCGACGAGGGGGTCCGACAGATGCGCAGGGGTGGGCTCCGCCAGCTGGTGATCCCACCTGAGCTGGCCTTTGGAGAGCGGGGGGTGCCCGACAAGATCCCCGCAGACGCCACCCTGATCTACGAGATCAAGCTCCTCGACATCCTTGAGCTCCGAGACGAGCCCCCCGAGCCCCCCGAGCCCGGCTGGCTCACCGGCGCCGACGGGCTCCAGACCGCGGACCTGTCCTTGGGCCCTGGCCCCACGCTGCGCCCCGACAAGACCGCGGTCCTCGACTACACCATGTGGGTCGAGGCCCCCAGCCTCGAGACCCGGACCCGGATCGACAGCTCGCTGGAGCGCCCCGCCCCGGTCAAGGCCGGCCCCGGCGCCCTGCTGCCGGGCTGGGAGGCGGGCATGCGGGGCATGCGGGTCGGCGGGCACCGCCTGATCCGGTTGCCCCCCGCGCTGGCCTTTGGCGACGAGGGCAAGCCCCCGGCGATCCCCCCGGGCGCGACCCTGATCCTCGAGGTCTACCTCCGCCGGCTCGAGTAGCTCACGGCACCCGCCCGAGGCGGGGATCCGCGAGCGTCGCCAGGGCCATGTCGAGCTTCTGTCCGCACACGCCCTCAGCGGTGATCTGGCGGATCCGACGGCGGGTCAGCACCAGCGCATCGGCGATGGCCCGGGTGTGCCAGCCCCGGACCCGGGCCAGCTGGACGAACAGGTGGAAGCAGCGACGATCGGCGGGCATCCGCCCCAGGACTCCGCCCGCGACCCTCAGCAGCAGCGACAACGCCTCGCGCTCCCCCGGGGGTGGAGGCCAGCCCGGAGGCAGGGGCTGGCCCCCACAGGCGAGGTGCAGCTCTCGTGGATCGAGCCGCCCCTCCAGCACCGAGGCGTCGTAGAACGGAGCCCGACGCAGCTGCAGCAGGTCACGGTGGCTGGTCCAGGGCGTGGACAGGGGACCGAGGGCGGCCACCTCCCTCGGGGCGACATGGGCCCACCGGATCGCCTCGAACAGCCGCACCGACGCGATCCCCTCCCGGCTGGAGTTGCTCCGGCCCGTGCTGATGCCCCAGCGCCCCAGGGCCCGCGCCGTGCCCCCCTTCACCCCCCGGACCAGGCCCTCGATCTTCGCGGGCTCCCCCTCGAGCACCAACCGCAGCTCCAAGGGATCGAACCCGAAGGCTAGCACGGTGATCTGTCGGCGGGAGGCGCAGCGCCAGACCCTGTCGAGCAACCCATAGCGAAACAGCCCCCCCACCAGCCGGTGGGATCCCTCTCCAAACCCGATCGTGACCTTCTCTAGGTTGCCC
>DRPG01000578.1 GCA_011376105.1 Deltaproteobacteria bacterium | reverse complement strand
GGGGTTGGATCAGGGGGTCACGACGAACAACCCCACGCCCGGGCCCGGGCGTGGGGTTGTTCGCTGGAGGGCGGGGCGCCGCTCGGCGTGGCCCCACCTCGATCAGGTGCTGCTCTCCTGGTAGCTCTCGACCAGCAGGTAGGTGACGCCGTCGACCTCGAGGACCTTCCCGGACAGGGTGAGGGCAGCGGTGCGATCCTCGATCTGCTCGATGATCTCGTTGGCGATCACGTACACGTTGTCGTTGATGGTGTACGGGGCGGCCACGTGGGAGTCGAGCTGAGCGTCCTGTTGCTGTAGCCGGGCGGTCACGGTGGTGTCCTTGCCCTCGGCGTGGACCCGCTGAGCCATCTGGCCCGTGCTGAACTTGCAGTTGGTGCCGATCAGCTCTGCTGTCTTGGCACACTTGGTGGCGTCGGTCTGGACCGCGGCGAGCTCGGTCTTGGGCTGGCTGTCCGCAGCGGCGGTCTGAGCGCCTCCGCAGGCCAGGGCGAGGCCGGGGAGGGCGAGGGCGGTGGTCAAGAGCGCGGCTCTGATCATGGGATACCTCGGATGGTGCACGTCGGGGAGGGTACCAGCTCCTGCCCACGCTGACCACCCCCGCGACAACCCGTGACCGAGACGCAGGGAGCCCCACCATCCATCGCCGGACAGCGGGGCTCTGGGGCCACCCGGGGGTGGGAGGGCTAGTAGACGCCCTGCGCCACCGCGCAGCCCGCCAGCTCAGACGGGTTGACCGGGTCCGCGAGGCGGGGGTAGATGTTGTCGATCAGACCCTGGGGATCCTGGCCCCAGGCGTAGCAGTCTGCCAGCGCGCCGGTGCTGTCGTAGGCGCGCCCTGCGTAGCTCATGGCGCCCTGGGGGGAGCCATGGTGGGTGGCACAGGTGAACACGGTGGACTCGTCGGGCACGTCGGTGCCGAGGGCGGCGCCGGTGGTGAGGCTCTGAGACAGGCTCCCGGTGGTGCCACAGGGATCCGTGCCGGAGGCCACGAGGCTGTGCTCGTCGGCGTACTGGCTCGCGGTCGCGGTGTTGCCGGTCTCCTGGCTGAAGATCAGGCCATCGGCGGCGTCGCCGTCCACGGTCAGATCGAAGGTCACCACGTCCTTGGCGTCACAGGTGACGCTGACCGCGGTGATCAGGATCGGCAGCGGCGTGGCACAGTCGGTGGTCATGCCGGTGTCGGTCATGCCGGTGTCGGTGCCGGTGCCGGTGTCGCCGGTCTTCGATGTGGTGTTGTCGCCGTCACAGCCGACCAAGGCCAGCGCTCCCAGGATGGCCAGACGGCCGAACAGATGATGCATGATGGTCTCCTCCTGCGGGTAAATTGATCAGCGCGGAGCTGCGCTGAGGCAGACCCCGCCACGACCACAGCGGCGCTGTGGCGGGCAGGGTCTCGGGGGCTAGGGGGTGCTAGTAGGCGAGGACCCCGACGTCGCAGCTGGCGAGCTCACCCGGGTTGACCGGATCGTTGACCCGGTTGTAGGTGCCGTTGACCATCCCGGTTGGATCGTCGCCGCCGATGATGCAGTCAGCCATGACGTTGTCGAAGTCGTACACCCGGAAGGCGTAGGACATCACGTCGGCGTTGTGGTGGTAGGGGTTGCCAGCGCCGTCGTCGTCACACCGGAACACGGTGGACTGGTTGACCTGCCAGTCGTTGACGCCGGCGCCGGTGGTCAGGGTGCGGGCCAGGTTGTCGTAGCTGCCGCAGTTCTCGTCCCAGTCGATGCTCTCGAGATCGTGCTCGTCGGCCCACTGGGGTTCGGCGTTACCGGTCTCCTGGCTGAAGATCAGCCCGCCTGAGGTCAGCCCGTCGGTGGTCGCGGTGAAGGTCACCGTGTTGGCGTCGTCACAGGTGATCCCAGCCTCGACGATCAGGATCGGGCCGGTGAACGGCGTGGGGCAGTTGCCGGCGCCGGTGTCGCCGGTCTTCCCGATCAGATCGCCCTCACAGGACGCGGCCAGGCACAGTGTGCTGAAGAGCACCAGTCTTCTCGTCATGTCGTCTTCCTCCTGCACTCACCAGGATCCCTGGATGGGAACAGGCGAGCCAAAGCTCTTGGGGTGGTGGTTCGGCTTCCCCAGACGGGGAGGTCTCCTCCGAACCCGGGCCCACGGTAACCCAGGCCGTCACGAAGCGTCTACAGCGAGATCCGCCCGCGTCACTCGGAGGATGAGGCGGTGTAGGTGCCTGTGATGCAGGCCTTGAGTTCCTCTGCGGCCTCGGGATCGACAGCGCGGGGGTAGCGATCTTCGAGCAGGCCCTGGGGATCGTGGCCAAAGACCATGCAGTCCGCAAACACACCGTCGAGATCGTAGACCCTGACGACGTAGGTCATCACGCCTCCGTCGGCTGGATCCCCGTGGTGGATCCACGAGCCATCGCCGTCGGTGGCGCAGCTGAAGGCGGTGGACCGATCGCGCTCCCACTCGGCTGGATCGACCCCGGCAGCCAGCTCGCGCTCGAGCAGATCCCAGCGCTGGCATGGGGAGAACTTGAAGGTCTCGAGGCTGTGCTCGTCGGCCCACTGGATCGTGGGGGGCGGGCTGGTGGTGCCGGTGTCGGTGCCGGTGCCGGTGCCGGTGCCGGTGTCGGTGCCG
>DRPG01000577.1 GCA_011376105.1 Deltaproteobacteria bacterium | reverse complement strand
GCGTCCCCGGGCGGCGCCCATGGCCGGGATGGATCGGGCCGGGATGGATCGGGCTGGGATGGATCGGGCTGGGATGGATCGGGCCGGGATGGATCGGGCTCGAGCGCCCGGGGCTCGAGCGCCCGGGGCTCGGGCACACCGGGCGCGGGCGCCCCAGGCACGGGCGCCTCAGGCACGGGCGCCTCAGGCACGGGCGCACCGGGCACAGGCACACCGGACACAGGCGCACCGGACACAGGCGCACCGAGGTTGGGCACGGACGCACCGGGCCCTGGGGGATCACCCTCGGGCAGCATCCGTCTCGTAGGACGCCCAGGCGACGTCGGATTCGCGCAGGGTGACCCCCAGGCCGTCCAGCCCCTCGGTGCCCAGCTCGCCGGCCTCGAGCCGGGCGAGGATCCGCCGTGCGATCTCTCCGGCGAGGAACTCGGTGGTGGTGTTGATCCCCTCGAATTCGGGGAGATCGTCGAGGTTGCGGTAGTTGAGATCGGCGAGCACCGCCGACAGCACGGTGTGGGCCAGCCCGATGTCCACCACCAGGCCATCGCCATCGAGCTTCCGGCGGCGGAACTCGGCCTCGACCACATAGGTGGCGCCGTGGAGTTGCTGTGCAGGGCCGAAGACCTCTCCCTGGAAGCTGTGGGCGATCATCACCCGATCCCGAACCGTGACGCGGTACATCTCACTCCCCATAGCGGACGCGGTGGCATAGCACTCCACCGCCCCCACCCGCCACGCGGACCAGATCGTCGGGCAGCTGCGCAAAGCTGCCCTCGGAGTCCACCAGCACCTCCAGCTCCGGCCCCGTCGTCAGCAGGGACAGCACCGTGGCCAGCCGGCGGCGGAGATCGAAGCGGGGCGCACGCTCGGGCGGCAGCCGCCCCACCTGGCTGCTGCGCAGGGTCAGCCGGCGGCTGTGGAAGCCGCCCCCTAGGGGCACCGGCACCGCGCCGGCGCCGTACCAGGACAGCACCACCACCCGCGCCTCCACCCCCGCGATCGCGATCGCGGTGGCCAGCCCGGCGGAGGCCCCGCTCGCCTCGATCACACAGTCACGATCGGGGCGAGCCGCCTCGGGGCTGGCGAAGGACACCCCCAGGGCATCCGCCAGGGCTCGGCGCTCGGATCGGACGTCGATCAGCTCGACCTCGACCCCGGGGATCCGCCCCAGGAGCCAGGCGGTCAGCCCCCCCACCACGCCTCCTCCGACCACGCTGACCCGATCGCCGGGCCCCACGCCTGAGTCCCAGGCCGCGTTCAGGGCTGTCTCGAGGTTGGAGGCCAGCACCACCCGCTGCAGGGGCAGCCCGTCGGGGACGCGGGTGACGGCCTCGACCGGCACCACGTAGGCGTCCTGGTGGGGGAACAGGCAGAACACGGGGGTGCCCAGCGGCAGCGCCCCGGCCTCGATCCTGCCCACGCTGGTGTAGCCGTACTTGACCGGCCAGGGGAAGGCCCCCGCCTGGAACGGCGCCCGCATCGTCTCCCGCTGATCCTCGGGGACCCCGCCGCGCAGCACCAGCGACTCGGTGCCGCGGCTGACGCCGGAGAACTCGGTGCGTACCCGGACCTCGCCCGCTTTGGGCTGGGGCAGGGCCTCGGAGCGCAGCTCGGCCTGCTGCTCCCCCACGATCCACAGGGCCCGGGCCTGCATCAGCCCACCTCCCCCGAGAGATCGCAGTCGAACAACCAGTCTGCCCCGAGCGGGATCACCCGGGTGGGCGGGCGGGGACACGCGGTGAGGGTCGACCCCAGGGGCACCGACAGCGACGGACGCCCCTGCCCCACCAGCAGCGGAGCCACCACCAGGTGGAGCCGATCGACGCAGGAGGCTGCTAAGAACCGTGAGATCGTCACGCCCCCGCCCTCGATGAACACCCGGCGGATCCCCCGGGCCTGCAGGGCGGCCAGCAGCACCGCGGGCTCGAGCCCGCCCTCGCCGCACGGCAGCTGCAGCGCCTCGGTCCCCGCCGGCAGCGCCCGGGGAGCTCCGGACACCACCAGGGTGGGGGTGTCGCCCGTGAACACGCGCTGAGTGCCGTCGAGCCGACCCCTCGGATCGAGCACCACCCGCAGCGGGGAGGGGCCGGGGACCCTGCGCACCGTGAGCTGGGGATCGTCGCGCTCTACGGTCAGGGCCCCCACCAGCACCGCGTCGGACAGGGCGCGCAGCCGGTGGGTGTGATCCAGATCCTCGGGGCCCGAGATCCACTGGGACTCACCACAGGGGAGCGCGATCCGACCGTCGAGGCTCTGGGCCATATGGGCCAAGACCCGGGGCCGATCGCCCGGGGGATCCTGGAGGAAGGGGAGATAGCGCTCAAGCAGCCCCTGCACCCCGGGCGCCTGCCCACCGGCGGGGATCCATCCTTGCCCGGAGCGCTCGAGCGCGGGCTCCCCCGGCTCCCCCCGGGCCACCTGCAGCAGCAGGCTCCATGCATGTTCCTCGGTCATTTCGCGAGCTGTGGGATACATAGACCGGATGGCTGGTGAGAGCGCGGAAGCAGACCTCTATCCGATCCTCATACGACGTGCGTCGCGAGACGCTGTCGTCACGCTCGGCGGTGCGCTGCTGCTCGCAGCGGCGGTCACCACCGCTGCGGGGCTGTCGATCCTGGCGGTCATCAAGGCTGCAGCCATCCCGATCGTGCTGATCGTGCTGGTCGCACCCCACCTGCGGGAGCACCCGCTGGAGCACCTCGGGCCGGCCAACCACCTCACCCTGCTGCGGGCGGTGGTCGTCTCTCCGCTGGCGGGCTTCATCGGGGAGGCCTCAGCTGAGACCTACAGCCTCGGCCTGGTGGCGGTGGCGGTGCTCGCCTTCG
Organism: Deltaproteobacteria bacterium; assembly: GCA_011376105.1. Taxonomy (GTDB): domain Bacteria; phylum Myxococcota_A; class UBA796; order UBA796; genus DRPG01. The sequence continues at coordinate 3,311 of DRPG01000577.1, read as the reverse complement.
TGATGGACTGGGTCGATGGTCGAGTCGCCCGGGCCACCAACACCGCGTCCCCCTTTGGGGCCCGGCTCGACATGGAGCTCGATGGGCTGACCGTGCTGCTGCTGACCGGGCTCGCGCTCTGGCTCGATCGGGCCGGCGTGTGGGTGCTGGCGGCGGGCCTGGCACGCTATGCCTTCATCGGAGCGGGCTGGATCTGGCCCTGGATGGAGGCCGAGCTGCCCCCAGCCCCCCGGCGCGCCATCGCCTGTGGCCTCGGCGTCACCGCCCTGGTGGCCGCCCTCGCCCCCTGGAGCCTGCCCTGGGCCGGCCTGCCGTGGATGGGGCCGCTGCTGTCCACCGCCGCGGTGGTGATCCTCGTCGGCTCGTTCGCGATCGACGTGGTGTGGCTCTGGCGGATCCGCCACCAGGCCCCCCGGCCTGATCGTGCGCGCCGCTCCGCCCCGGGGTAGGACCGCTCCCTCCACCAACGACAGGATCGACTCCGTGTTGTTGCTCGCGACCTGGCTCGGGTGCTCCTGCCAGCCCCCTCCCCCCGAGATCTTGATCGTCACGGTCGACACCCTGCGTGCCGATCGGCTGGGCTTTGCGGGCCATGACGGCGCCCACACCCCCGCGCTGGACGCGCTGTCCTCCAGGTCGCGCTGGTTCTCCCAGGCCACCACCCCGCTGCCGCGCACCACCCCCGCCCTCGCGTCGCTGCACACCGGGCGCTGGCCGCACCACCACGGCGCCCGGGAGGTCGGCGATCGGGTGGAGATCACTGAGACCCTGGCCAGCACCCTGGCCGCGGCGGGCTGGCAGACCGCGGCGGTGAGCGCCATGGCCGTCGCAGGCCCGGAGCAGGGGATGGATCAGGGTTTTGACTCGTTCCATCTCGATCACGACGCCCGGGCGGCGACGATCACCGAGGCGGCGCTGTCCATCGCCGCCGCCACCGATCCAACGAAGCCCCTGCTGATGTGGGTGCACTACGCCGATCCCCACTTCCCCTACCAGCCCCCCGCCGATGGGCCGCTGCAGCCCTCCGCCCCTGGGTGCCGTGCCCTGGTGCGCCGCGTCGCTCGCAAGCAGCTGCGGAGGGTCGAGATCTACGCCGATCGAGGGGGCGTGGCCTCGTCGGTCCTCGGGGGCTGTCGCGCCCTGTACGACGCTGAGATCGCAGCGGTCGACGCCGCCATCGGCGATCTGCTCGAGGGCTGGCACACGCTGCGACGAAGCGAGGGCTGGCTCGATCGTCTGCGGGGCAGCCCCAGCTGGATCGTGTTCTCAGCGGATCATGGCGAGAACCAGGGTGAAGCTGGGCTGTTCTACGAGCACGGCCCCGACGTCAACGACGCCAGCCTGCGGATCCCGCTGCTGATCGAGGGCACCGGCGTCGAGCCGGGGCGCGACGACGGCGTCGTCCGCCTAGAGGACGTCCTGCCCACGCTGCTGTCCCTCGCCCACGTCCCCGCCCCCGACGGGCTCGATGGCCTCGATCTGGGGCCCCGGCTGCAGGGGCTCCCCGGCGAGCCCCGGATCGCGGTGGCCGAGTCCGGATCTGCGCTGCACGCGGGCCTGTTCGATCACGTCGTCAGCGGCGGCAGCCGGCTGTCCTGTGTCAACGGAGCCCGCTACAGCCTGTGTCGGGGCGCAGGGGGTCGCCAGACCCTGCACGATCACAGCGTCGATCCAGATCTGCGCGAGGATCTAGCGGCTGAGCTGCCCGAGGTGGTGGCTACCCTCGAGGCCGCCGCGGCGATCTGGCCCCCCGAGAGCGCCCGGCAGCGCGCCGCCCGCACCGAGCGGTTCAAGCTGGTGGGCACCCCTCAGCTCCAGGGCGGCTACAGCTGGGCCCTGTACGATCTGGCCGCCGATCCCTCCGAGTCGGTGGATGTCTCCTCCGATCACCCCGAGGTGGTGGCGCAGCTACACGAGGCCCTCGCCGCGTGGGACGCCCCCACCCCCGAGGCGCTGGAGCGCGACGAGGACGAGCTACAGGCGCTGCGCGCCCTGGGCTACGTCGAGTGAGGGCCCCGTCGAGCTGGATCCGGGCCTGGGGCGTGTCCCGATCGTTGGCGATCTACTACGGTCAGCCGTGGCGCTGGCGCCGGATGGATCGGTTCTATGGCCAGTTCATCCAGCCCGGGGATCTGTGCTTCGACGTCGGCTCCCACGTGGGCAACCGCGTCCGCTCCTGGCGCTCGCTGGGCGCGACCGTGGTTGCGATCGAGCCTCAGCCAGACTTCATGAGGATCCTCGAGCTACTGTACGGTCGCAGCGAGCACGTCCACCTCGAGGCGATCGGCGTCGCCGACGCGCCCGGCACCCTCGAGCTGCACATCAGCCGGGCGGCACCCACTGTGTCCACCTTCGCCTCCGGCTGGATCGACGAGGTCGCGTCCACCGAGCGCTGGTCCGGGATCACCTGGGAGGATCGGGTCCAGGTCGAGGTTCACACCCTGGATCAGCTGATCGAGGCCTACGGCCCGCCCGCCTTCTGCAAGGTCGACGTGGAGGGCTTCGAAGCCACGGTGCTCTCGGGCCTCAGCCAGCCGATCGCGGCGCTGTCCTTCGAGTATGTGCCCGAGGCCCTAGACGTCGCCGTGGCCTGCATCGAGCACCTCAGCACCCTCGGCAGCTACCGGTTCCGCACCTCGAAGGTCGAGACCATGCGCTGGGTCGAAGACGACTGGCTGAGCGCCGGGCAGATGTGTGATCAGCTGAGCTCGATGGGGGTGGAGGCCTCCTCCGGCGATGTCTACGCCAAGCTGCGCTAGCCGATGGCGTCACACCGGCTGCTGCTCGTGGGGTTCATCGGGCTCGCGGCGGTGCTGCGCCTGGTGGGGCTGGACGTCCAGTCCCTGTGGCACGACGAGCTGTTCTCCTGGTACGCCAGCCAGCTGCCCACCCTGGCCGAGGCGATCCGCTTCGGCGCGATCGAGGACGTCCACCCCCCGGGCTACATCGTCTCGATGTACGCCTGGCAGCGCGTCGCCGGCGACAGCGCGGTGGCCCTGAGGCTGCCGTCGGCCCTGGCGGGGATCGCCACGATCCCCTGGGCCTACGCCCTGGGGCGCCGCTGGCGGGATCGGGCGGTGGGGCTCCGTACCGCGGCGCTGCTCTCAGCGTCCTGGATGGCGGTGTACTACAGCCAGGAGGCGCGGGCCTATGGACTGCTCCTGCTGGGCATCGTCGCCCTGGCTGAGCGCACCCTGGCCCTGGTGGATCGCCCCAGCGACGCCGCAGCCCCGTGGGGCCTGCTCACCCAGCTCGCGGCCCTGTCCGTGGGGCTAGCCTACCTCCACTACTTTGGGCTGATGGTGGCGATC
>DRPG01000576.1 GCA_011376105.1 Deltaproteobacteria bacterium | reverse complement strand
GGTGGCTCGAGGCGCCCAGACCATCCGGAGCCTGACGTCTGAGCTGGCCGCACGAGGTCACACGCTAGACGAGGTGGAGATGGTGCGGCTGCTCGATCTGTGCACGTCCGCGGTGCAAGAGCGCAGCGGAGCAAGGTCTGAGGACGCGTTCTTGCCGCTGCGGGGGCACCTCTTCCTGCGGGGCCTGGAGGGCCTGTGGGCCTGCCTGAGCCCGCGGTGCAGTGGACGGGCCGGCACGCCGCTGGAGCAGGAGCGCTGGCCGTTCGGCGCCGTCTATGCCTCCAGGCGGCTCCGGTGCGCCCACCCCGGCTGCGGCGGGCGTGTGCTCGAGCTGTCGCTGTGCCGTCAGTGTGGAACGGAGACGCTCATCGTGCGTCAAGGACGAGACGAGGAGGGCTTCGAGCGCTTCGAGCCCTTGGCCTACCAGGAGCTGACCGATCCCCCCGCAGAGCACGAAGATCTCGAGACCGGCGACGACGATCCCGACGACGAGGTAGTCGGTGCGATCGACCTCAAGGACGCGCGGCTGCTCGGCATCGCTCGCTCAGAGCACGAGCGCTCGGATCGCGTCGATCCACGCGTCCTGATCGACGCGCAGACCGGCGCCGTCGACCCTGAAGGAGGCGGCGACCCGTTCTCGGTGATCTCTTCCTCGGGGGGGCGCATGCAGTGCCCCCACTGCGGCCACGCCGATCGCAGCGGCTGGCTGTTCTTCCGCTCGTGCCAGACCAGCCGCGATTTCCTGATGGACACCAGCGTCTCCGTATTGCTCCATCACATGCCCCCCGATCAAGGCAACCCTGAGCCTCGCCCCTTCGGCGGCCGGCGGACGATCAGCTTCACCGACAGCCGCCAAGGGACCGCACGGTTCGCCGCCCGCGCTCAGGGTTCGTCCGAGCAAGGCTACGTCCGCAGCTTCGTCTATCACCAGGTCCTGAGCGAGCAACGGACGGATCTCGCCAAGATCGCAGCGCTCGAGGAACAGCTCGCCAAGCAGCGACGAGCACAGGCAGAGATCGTCGAAGCGGGGCTCGATCCACAGATGCTGAGCGGGACGCTGCGCAGCACTGAGGAGCAGCTCAACGCAGAGCGCGGCGTCAAGGCGGTGCCCATCACGACCGTCGCGCGTCGGCTCCAGGGGACCCCCAGCTTTCAGCAGCTCCACCGCTACTGGCGTGTCTACCTCCCGTTCAAGGAGGAGGGGATCGACGAGGCCACCTTGGCCAAGTGGCTGGTGATGCGGGAGTTTGCCAGGCGCCCGATGCGGCGTGCCTCCCTGGAGACCCTGGGCCTGATCTCAGTGCGATCCCCCAAGGTCGATCACGAGCACGCGCCTCCACTGCTGTGGCAGCGCTGGGCGCGCGAGCACGCCACGGAGAGCTGGCACGCGCTGCTGAAGCTCTCGCTCGACTTCTATGTGCGCTCCAACTCAGCGGTGGAGATCGATCCGGGCTTCTTCAGCTGGGTAGGCACCACCATCCTCCAGCGGCGCGTGACCGGCCCCGGGGGGGAGTCGCGGCACGCTCGTCTTGTGTCCTGGCCTCGGTTCGCGCCTCGGATGCGGCCCAGGCTCGCCTGGTTGGTGGTCCGTGCCTTCGGGCTCGACGCTGAGCGGCCCGGGATCCGGGAACAGGTCAACAACGTGCTCGATGAGGTGTGGGATCGGGTCCGCCCGGCGCTCCAGGACGGCGAAGGAGGTCAGCGTCTGGTGATGGACGAGCTGGTGCTTGAGCCGGTGCAGCACGCCTGGATCTGTCCGCTGACCCGGATGTTGCTCGACACCACCGTGCTCGGGCACACGCCCTACCAGCCCCCGCTGTCCCGTCGGATCGACACCCGGGGTCGCATGGTGCAGATCCCGAGGGTGCCCCACCCCTTCTGGAACGAGGGCGACGCGGCGGCTTGGCTGCGCGACGATCCAACCGTGATCGCAGCCCGCGAGGCGGGCGCCTTGTCTGAGTTCGCCGAGCGTGTGCTCGCCTCGACACCCTACTTCCAGGTAGCCGAGCACTCAGCGCAGCTGCAGACCAGCGCCCTAAAGTCTGCAGAGCGCGACTTACGCTCGGGGATCCTGAACCT
>DRPG01000575.1 GCA_011376105.1 Deltaproteobacteria bacterium | reverse complement strand
TGGATCCTGCGGAACGTGGTGGAGCACCTCCCGGTCCATGGAGCCGCCCACGGCTTCCTCGCCGGGCGCTCGGTGGTGACCAACGCAGCGGCCCATTGTGGCTCCAGACTCATCGTCAAGATGGATCTCAAGGACTTCTTCCCCACGATCACCTGGCGCCGGGCCCGGGGCGTGTTCCGCAAGGCAGGCTACCGCGAGCAGGTGGCCACCCTGATGGCGCTGATCTGCACCGAAGCCCCCCGGGAGATCGTGGAGTGGCAGGGGCAGACCTGGTATGTCGCCCTCGGGCCGCGCTGCCTGCCCCAGGGCGCGCCGACCAGCCCGGCGATCACCAACACGGTGTGCCTCACCCTCGATCGTCGGCTGACCGGGCTGGCGAGCAAGCTCGGCTACACCTACACCCGCTACGCAGACGATCTGACCTTCAGCCTGCCCACCTCCCACGAGGGGCCCGATCGGATCGGGGCCCTGATCGGAGCCGTCGAGCACATCGTGTCGGACGAGGGATTCGTGGTACACCCCGACAAGACCCGGATCCAGCGCGCGGGGCGGCGTCAGCAGGTCACCGGCCTGGTGGTCAATGGGGAGGGCCGGCCCCGGGTGCCCAGGCAGCTCAAGCGCCAGCTGAGGGCCGCTCTGCACAACCTCCGCCGTGGCAAGCCGCTGCCTCCCGGTGAGAGCCTGTCCCGCCTGGTGGGCTACGCGGCCTGGATCCACCAGGCTGAGCCCCAGCTCGGAGGGGCGCTGCTCGAGGCCCTGGGCAAGCTCCATAGCTCCGCGGGCTGAGCATAGAGGCGCCCTCACTCCTCGCCCCACGCCTCGTACTCGTGGTACTTCAGGGCGCGCCCCCGGACTCGCTCGATCGGGTACTTTTGCTCGGCCTTCTCCAGCTTTCGCTCCAGGGCCCGGGCCAGATCGATCCCCGCTCGATCACAGAGGTTGAGCAGGCAGAGCAGCACGTCGGCGGCCTCGTCGGCCACCTTGGGATCCCGATCGGGGTTCAGGGGCTGTGGACCCGCATCCTCACACCACAGGTAGAGCTCCAGCAGCTCTGCGGCCTCAACAGATAGCGCCATCGCCAGGTTGCGGGGGGAGTGGAACCGTTGCCAGTCCCGGGCCTCGACGAAGGCACGGACGCGCGTGGTGAGCTGGGCCAGGGTTGGATCGGGCATAGTCCCTCCGGGGCTCAGAGCCTGGGCGCTGCCTGGCGCTCTAGGCACGGTCGCCATGGCCAGGGTCCTTAGCTCGTCTGTGGCCGCCTGCCTCCGGCCGCTCCGCACGCCCCCGCTGGGGCGCTGTCCCCCGTGGTCCGCCCCCTGCACGCGCTGTGGTCCGCCGAGGATCTGCGGATGGACATGACGATGACGTCGCCCGCCCCCTGCACGCGCGTGGCTCGCTCCGAGGAGGTCAACGGCCCCCAAGGTCTGTACTGCCGCCCCCTGCACGCGCGTGGCTCGCCGCCAAGGTCGCACAGGACGAGATCGACCGACGTGCCGCCCCCTGCACGCGCGTGGCTCGCTCGCTGTGTCCGCCCTCCGCCGCTGCTCGTCGCCCTCCGCCGCTGCTCGTCGCCCTCCGCAGCGCTCGCCTGCCCGGCGTCGGGACATGGGCTCGTGGCTCACCGGGCGCGCCGCCGAGCCTCCCGGACCAGGTCCCCGATCGCGTCGGGCAGGGTCTTGCGGGTGGCGGCGCTCTGCACCATCGGGGGGATGTTGCCGCCGGGCTGAGTGCAGATCTGGTAGGTGATCTCAGTCTGTGTGCCCGCCGTGGCGAAGCGCCACCCCCCCACGTTGATCGGAGGCTCCACCGCGGACGGATGAGCC
>DRPG01000574.1 GCA_011376105.1 Deltaproteobacteria bacterium | reverse complement strand
GCCCGGGAGGTTCATCCGGGCGGACGAGCCCAGCCCCAGCAGATCCTGCAGCGGGACGACGGCGGTGTTGCAGACGCTGCGCAGCGCAGCCCCCACCAGGGCCCACGGCAGCTCTCGATCGGCACAGGACAGGTAGCGCCTCAGGCGATCCCGCGAGCCCTCGTCGGTGCCGAGGTACCAGCCCAGGGTGGTGTCGTTGTCGTGGGTGCCGGTGTAGCAGACCTGATCCGGCCGGTGGTTGTGGGGCAGGTAGGGGTGGGTTGGATCCCCGCCAAAGGCGAACTGCAGGATCACCATGCCGTCCAGCCCGTGATCGCGGCGCAGGGCGGTGACGGCCTCGGTGATCACTCCTAGATCCTCGGCGAAGAAGGGGAGCGTGGGGAAGCGCTGGGCGATGGACTCGAGCAGGGGGCGCCCCGGGCCGGGGATCCAGCGCCCGCCCCGGGCGTCGGAGGCCCCCGCCTCGACCTCCCACACGGCCTCGATCCCACGGAAGTGATCGAGGCGGACGCGATCCACCGCCTCCAGGGCCCGCGCCAGGCGCGCCAGCCACCAGCGATGGCCCGACGCCAGGTGGGCCGCCTCGTCGAACAAGGGGTGGCCCCACAGCTGCCCCTGGGGGGAGAACGCGTCGGGGGGGACCCCGCTGATCACCTCTGGGTGCAGCGTGTCGTCCAGACGCCACAGCCCGGGCTCGCTCCAGACGTCGCAGCTGTCCCAGCCGATGAAGAACGGCACGTCTCCCCAGATCTGGATCCCGCGCCCGGCGGCGGAGGCCCGCACCCCGGCCCACTGCTCGTCGAACAGCCACTGCAGCGCCAGCTGACGGGCCCAGGGCACCCCCAGCCGATCCCGGGCCTCCGCCAGGGCCCGTGGCTCGGCGTGGCGCAGGGGCTCGGGCCACAGCGCCCAGGGCACCCCCTGCTCCCTGCGCAGCGCGTGGTACAGAGCATAGGTCGACAGCTCGGGGCGCCGCTGTGCCAGCGCGTCCAGATCGATGGAGGCCCGGACCCGATCGGCGGCCAGGGCCAGAGCCTCTCCCTTGCGGGCGGCGACGCCCGGCCAGTCCACCGCGTGCACCGGCCCGTCGGAGTAGGGCTTCTCCCGCCCCAGCAGCCAGCCTGCGTCGACCAGCTCGTCGATCGACAGCAGCAGGGGCTCGGAGGCGTGGACCGACGCCGAGGCGTAGGGACAGCCTACGTCGTCCACCGGGTTCAGCGGCAGGATCTGCCACACCCCGAGGCGAGCTGCGTCCATCCACGGCAGCAGCTCCCGCACCACCGCCCCCAGATCCCCGATCCCGAAGGGGCCCGGCAGAGAGGTGGGGTGCACCAGCAGGCCGGCGCGGCGGATCTGGTCGCTCATGGTGCGCTGAACCGGGCCCGGGGGCCACAGCCTTCCCGGCCCGCGCGGCCGGTGGCGGCCAGGCGCTGCAGCACGTGGAACACCACCACGGCCTCAGCGTCGAGCGCCTCCGCCACCGCGTCTGCGGTGCGCCCTTCGGGCCCCAGGATCCCCAGGATCCTCGCCGACAGCTCCAGCACCTCAGCCGCGGCCAGCTTCCCGGCCTCGACCCCGGGCTGATCATAGACGTTGACCCCGATCAGGGAGCCGTACAACCCCACGGCGCGCTCGAACAGGGCCACCAGCCCCCCCAGCTCGAAGGCATCCACCCTCGGGACGGTGATCACCAGGCTCGGGCGCCGCTCCGCCGCCAGGGCCCGGCGGGTGCCCAGGAGGAAGCCCTGCAGCACGTCTCCAGCTGTGCACGCCTCTTTTTCGGGGGACGCGTTGGCGCTGGAGAGCACCTGCACGAACTGGACGAAGAAGTCGTCGCGCCCGTCCCGGAGCTGCTGGACCAGCGCGTGCTGATCGGTGGAGCCCTTGTTGCCATAGACGGTCAGCCCCTGATGCACCACCCGCCCCTCGAGATCGTGTCGCTTGCCCACCGACTCCATGACGAGCTGCTGCAGGTACCGCGACAGCCACTCCAGCCGATCGGCGTAGGGCTGCACCACCATGGCGCGCTCGCCGGTGCCCCGCCCCGCCAGGTACCAGCACCCCGCCAACAGCGCGGCGGGGTTGCTGCGCCAGTCCCCTGAGCGGGTCCAGCCGTCCGTCGCCCTCGCCCCCTGCAACAGCGCGTCGACGTCGACGCCGGCCAGGGCCGCCGGCAGCAGCCCCGCGGCCGCGGTGAGGCAGCTGCGCCCACCCACCCACGGCCACAGCGGGAAGACCTCGAGCCAGCCCTCGAGCCGAGCGCGACGCTCCAGCGCCGAGCCCCCGGTGGTGACCGCCACCTGCCGCCCCGCGGGCTCGAGCCCCAGCTCGAGCAGGGCCTGAGCCACCAGCTGAGACGCATGGACCACCTCGGGCGTGCTCCCGGACTTGCTGACCACCAGGATCAGGGCCCCGGCCAGGCGCCCGGACAGACGCCGGAGCACCCGCGCGATCCCGCCTGGATCGACGTTGTCCAGGAAGTGCACCGGCAGCCCGGCGCCGTCGGCCAGCGCCTCGATCCACAGGCGGGGGCCCAGCGATGAGCCCCCGATCCCCACGTGGATCACGTCGGAGAATCGACGCCCCTCGGGGGTCGTCAGCGCCCCCGAGCGGATCCGCTCTGCGAACGCGCTCACCCCACGGCGGGCCTGCTCGATGGCCCGGGTCTGGGCCCTGCTCGGGGCCCGCTGGGGATCGCGGAGCCAGTAGTGACCGACCTGACGGCCCTCGTCGGGGTTCGCCTGCGCCCCCGCCTCCAGCCGGGCCATCGCCTGTAGCGCAGCGCCCCAGGGCAGCCGCTCCAGATCCCGTGGCTCGATCCCCATCGTGGTGGCGTCGACGCTGACGTCACGGGACGGGTGGTGGAGCAGCAGCGGGGACGCGAGCAGAGACACGACACCTCCTCCTGAGCCGGGGGGCGTAACCCCCCCGGGCTTGTGGTGTGTCGCGACAGCGATACAGGGTCCGACTCACTCGAGACACAGCGGGGGTTGTCGTGGCGGGACTGAAGGAGCTCAGAGAGCTCCGTTCTTACGGTGGGGAGCGCAGCACGATCGGCCTAGAAGATGAGGTGATATCTAGGTTCCTCGGGACAGATCCGTCCCTGGGCCAGGCGATCAAAGTGGCCCTAGAGCGCCACCGCTCGATCCGGACACAGTGGGGCGGCCACCTGTCCGGTCCGGAGACCGCGCTGATCACCTACCTCCAGGAACACTACCTCAACTTCTATCCAGCCGAGAACATCAACCCCTACGTGCCCCTGGCCGCCGCCGGGCCCTGGATCGTCTCCACCCACGGTGCGGTGATCCACGACAACGGCGGCTACGGCATGCTGGGGCTAGGCCACGCACCGACCGCCGTGCTCGAGGCCATGAACGGGCCCCACGTCATGGCCAACGTCATGACCCCGTCCCTGTCCCACCGGCGCTTCAGCGATCGCCTCCGGGCCGAGCTCGGCCAGACCCGGGGGGGCTGCCCCTTCAGCCAGTTCCTCTGCCTCAACTCAGGCTCCGAGTCCGTCACCATCGCGACCCGGATCGCCGATCACCACACCCTGTCCCGGATCGGACCAGGGGGACCAAGCGAAGGCGCAGAGGTCAAGTACCTCTCCCTCGATGGATCGTTCCATGGACGCACCGATCGCCCCGCCCAGGTCTCAGACAGCAGCCTGCCGACCTACCGCAAGGAGCTGGCGAGCTTCCGTGGGCGAGACAACCTGCTCACCTGCCCCCCCAACGATGTCGAGGCGCTGCGCAGCCTGTTCGCCGGAGCAGAGGCCGATGGTGTGTTCATCGAGATGATGTTCATCGAGCCGGTCATGGGGGAGGGCAACCCCGGGCAGCAGATCACCCGGGAGTTCTACGACGCCGCCAGAGAGCTGACCCTCGCCCATGGCTCCATGCTCCTGGTCGACTCCATCCAGGCCGGGATCCGGGGCACGGGCTTCCTCTCGATCGTGGACTACCCGGGCTTCCAGGACTGTGAACCCCCCGACATGGAGACGTGGTCCAAGGCCCTCAACGCAGGCCAGTACCCCCTGTCGGTCCTCGGGATGACGGACCGGGCGGCGAGCAGCTACGCCCAGGGGATCTACGGCAACACCATGACCACCAACCCACGGGCCCTGGAGGTCGGCTGTGCCGTCCTCGATGGCCTCAACAAGGCCCTGCGCGAGAACATCCGGGCACGGGGTGCGCAGCTGGTGGCCGAGCTCGAGGCGCTGCAGCAGACGTTCCCCGGGGTGATCACCGGGGTCCGGGGCACCGGCCTGCTGGTGGCCGCCGAGCTCGATCCAGAGCAGATCGAGGTCGTGGGCTTCGATGGGATCGAGAGCTGGTGCCGACGCCACGGCCTGGGCGTGATCCATGGGGGCAAGAACGCGCTGCGGTTCACCCCCCACTTCGCGATCACTGAGGCCGAGATCACGCTGATCGTGCAGGTGGTCCGCCAGGGGATCCGCGCCCAGCTGGCCCTCGAGCACCCAGGAGATCCAGCACGCACCCACACCCACACCACCAGACACCTGATCACCTGATCGAGCCCGGGCGGATCCATCGAGGGTGCGACAAAAATGTCGCACACCCCCGGGGGGGCCCCCCGAGAACAGCCTCCCTTCCGCCCCGGCCTCTTGGCATGAAAGCTGCTTCACTTTCAGAGCGGAGGCCTCATGCAGATCTCAGATCCAGAGCCACGCCGGTTCACGCCCCTGTTCGGGGTGGATCCCCAGCGCAAGAGTGCCCCCAGGAGCTGCCCGCAGCCCCGCTCCAGGCCCGCTCCTTCATGGCCCGTGGCGTCGCGGCCCGAGCTCGCCGGTCAGGCCACTGCACCCGAGCCCGGCGCGTGGGCGCTAGAGCGGTGAGCGCGCTCGGCTGTGCCCGATCGGGGGGCATGCGACCAGGGAACTGCGAAGAACCGCCTTGGCTGCAACCCAGCCCGCGACGGGGGGCGGCCCGGGCTGCCCGCGTCACACCCTGAGGCCCTGTGGCGCCAGCACGTCGAAGGCCTCAGCGGGGATGACTCGCCCCTGGGGTGGCCCGGCGTCGGAGCAGGAGCGGGAGCAGGAGCCCGAGCCCGGGCCCCCCGAGCAGCCCCCCGGGCCCCCCGGGGCCCTGGCTACAGCCCGAGGCCACGGGGGAGCCCGGGACCCAGCGCCCCCCTAGGCCGTTGGCGTCATCGGCGCCGAGATCATCCCAGGTGCGGCTTGGATCCCGGGGCAGATCCGCGGGATCGAGGATCACGTCGGGCACGTGAGACTGGATCCACTCGATGTGGTTGTCGACCCGCGACGATCCCGCGCCACCTCCCACACAGCTGGGATCGACGAAGGCGCTGATGCCGATCTGCTCGGGTCCCCCCGGCCCGTCGAGGGTGACCGGCCCACCGGAGTCCCCCGAGCACACGTTCGAGTCTTCGCTGAAGGTGTGGAGGTTGTACGCATCGATCTCGATGAGCCGGGCCCGGGTGCTGCGCTTGACACCTGCGTCATCCGCCAGATCCCGGGTGACCCCGAACCCCGCCAGGGTCAGCTCAGCGCCGATCTCGTCATCGCCGACGGGCTCGTCGGCGAGCACCACCCAGGCGCTGCCCCCCCTCACCTCGGCCAGCTCGACCAGCCCGGCATCGTAGGCAAAGTCGCTGCGGCTGTAGCTTGGATCGGTGATCCCCCGCGCCCACGGGATCGCGCCGAGGTAGCCGTCGCGGAGCAGGTTCCCGCCCCACAGCACGCGCAGCTGTAGCCCGTAGTCCTCCACCTCGGCGCTGCCCTCGATGCAGTGGGCCGCGGTCAGCACCCAGCCCCCGGTGAGCTGGCTGCCGCTGCAGAACACGATCGCCACCCCGGTCTCCGGATCCATCCCGGCCAGGGCGACCACCTCGTCCCGCCCCCGCTCTAGCTCCGTGCCACCGACCACCTCCCCGGACGTGGGCCCGGGGGGCCCGGGGGGCCCGGGGGGCCCGGGGGGCACGTGGGGCCCGACGGGTACGAACATGCCCGTGCGGGACAGCAGCTCCGTCTCGAGGGGCCGCAGCTCGTCCGGCAGCGTGATCGGGGGCTGTGCGGTGGACAGCCCGATCCACAGGGGCCAGAGAAGTCCCGCCACTGCTCCTCCCTTCGGCGACACCGCCTCCCGGCAGACTACAATGCCCGCCCATGATCCGTGTGATGTCGTTCGCCCTCGCCTCGTCGCAGCTCGCCGCCTGTGGTGAGCTGAGCCAGGAGCGGTGGGCTCCCCGGGCAGCACAGGTCTCCTGCCAGACCCTGCGTCGCTGTGATCCAATCACCTACCACCTGGACTATGGCTCGATGGATGCCTGCCTCGACGCGACGGAGGTCTTCGAGCCCACCGGCTGCACCTACGATCCCGAGGCCGCGAGCCGCTGCATCGCGGCCATGCGGTGGCGCTGTCCCCGGATCGGCCGTCGCTATGATCAGCTGCTCGAGCGGTGTGACGCGGTGTGGAGCTGCAGCACCCCCCCGCCCTCCACCCCGGGGACCCCATGATCCCGCGCTGCGCGCTGCCTGCCTGTGTCCTGTCCCTCGGCTGTGCCGGGGAGCCGAGCCACCGAGAGCTACTGGCAGCGTCCGATGGATCCCTCCGCCACCATCGATCTGGCCCGGGCCGACAAGATCGCCCCGATCGCCTCTCTGAGGACGAGCAGCTCCACCTCCCGCAGGAGCAGTGACGGTAACCCAGGAGCAACCAGGAGCAGGGCTTAGGTGCCGTAGACGTGGGTCCCATGAACCACATCCCACGCTCCGGCCCCCTCCGCCTCGACTGCCGCACCCTCGGCGCGGCCGAGACCATCTCGAGGATCAGGCTGCTGACCCGCAGGATCCGCAGGCGTGCGCGGCGCCTGGAGGTCCAGGTGGATCAAGAGGAGTCCCTGCACGCAGGGCTCGCCTGGGCGGACCAGCACCAAGCGCCCTACCAGATCGAAGGCCAGGACGGGGCCTGGTCGCTCCAGATCTTTTTGTTCCCCCGCAACTTTGGCGATCCACCCCTCGCCAGCCTCAACGAGTCCCGGCTAAAGCAACCCGAGCACCACAGCTCGGTGACCCCCGAGCTCCCACCCCGACACGCCGCGGCGTGATCGAGCGGGACACCTCTGCACACCCACACCCAATGATGCTCCCCGCGCTGCCCCACCCCGACGCGTACGGCGCCCTGCGGCGGGATCCAGCCTGGCTCGCCCAGGTCGCCGCCTGGTTCCGGCTGCAGCTGGGGCTGCCCGATCCAGGCGTCCCGTACCCCAACGGCTCGTCGGTGGTGGTGCGCTATGGCCCGGTGGTGCTCAAGCTGTTCTGCCCGACCGATCGCGCCCACGCGAGGACCGAGGCCCTGGTGCTGCAGCAGCTGTTCAGCGCGCTGCCCGTCGAGACCCCCCGCTTGATCGACCTGGGCGAGGTGGAGGGGTGGCCGTGGGTGCTCATGTCGACCCTGCCCGGAGACGATCTGTCGCAGCGCTGGGCGGAGCTGACCCCCAGCGATCGACTGTCCCTCGCCGCTGAGCTCGGAGAGCTGCTGGCGGCGCTCCACGCCCAGCGCCCCCCCGGTGAGCTGGCGATCGCCTGGCCGGTGTGGTCCGCAGCCCAGGCCAGCTCCGCGGTGGATCAGCACCGACGTGGGGGGTGCCCCCCCCCGCTGCTGGAGCAGCTGCCGGCGTTCCTGGAGCGCGCCGATCTGTCGGTGGGCCCCCGGGGCCTGGCGCTGCTGCACACTGAGGTGATGCGGGAGCACCTCAAGGTACACCGCCACGGAGATCGCTGGCGCCTGTGTGGGCTGTTCGATCTGGAGCCCGCGATGGTGGCCCCGGTGGACTACGAGTTCGCCTCGGTCGGCCTGTTCTTCTCCTCAGGGGACCGGACCCTGCTGCGGCGGGTCCTCTCCAGCTGGGGGGTGGATCCCCTCGACGAGGCCCTGACCCACCGCCTGTTCGCCCTGGCCCTGATCCACCGCTACGCGAACCTCGCCTTCTGGATGCGACACACCCGAACCGAAGGCTCAGATCTGGAGCAGCTCGCTCAGCGCTGGTTCGGCCTCGAGCCCACCTGAGCGCTACTCGAGGCGGCCTAGGTTCGCGGTCAGGCCGAGGGTCCCGTAGGGCTGCTGGGTGGGGAGGCTCCAGCCCACGCCCCCGTCCAGCGTCAGGATCTCGGTGATCGACAAGTACACACCCCCGTCGAGGGTGATCTGGCTATACAAGCAGCCCAGGTCCCGGCACCCCGGCACACCCGCCCGGCCGGCCAGCTCGGCGAACACCGAGAACCGACTCCCCGGCGTCAGCGAGACCAGCCCGATCAGGGGCACCCCGGCGAAGGTGACGCCCCCTCCATCTCCGGCGAAGTCCAGGCCAGCGTTCAGCCCAAACCCCAGATCTCCAGCGAGATCTGTGCTGAACAACATGTGGATCTCCCCGAGCCAGGGCTCCCCCCCGTGGACCGGCACCGTGGAGCCCGCCCACAGCGCCAGCGCATCCCCCCGCTTCTCCATCAGGCGGATCTTCGCCCCGGCCTGCATCATCGGGCTGCCGTTGGCGATCCCGTCGAGGTTGGCGGACAGGCGGGGCTCGACCACCCCGTCGATGCTGTACTTCAGGGTGGTGGGCACCGTGCGGACGGCCCCCCACATCGCCCCGAGCTCCAACTCCAGCGTGTCGTCGGCCACCAGCGATCCCGAGCGCGACACCGAGGGTCGATCCGGGGTCGGGCTGGCGGCCAGCGCGATCCCCATCCACAGAAGCATCCCACCTCCCACAGACGGAGGGTACCAGCTGAGCTACCTTAGAGGACAAGGAGGTCCGATGTATCGGATCCCACACATGCTGATCATACTGCCCCCGGCCCTCGCCTTGGCCTGCGGTGGTGAGCAGACCCTCGCCGGGACCTGGGAGGGCTCCTGCGATCTCAAGGAGCCAAACCCCGAGCACTACGATCTGGTGCTCGATCTGATCGAAGGCGACGACGGCCTCGCCCTCGGCCAGGCTTCCGTCGCGTCGGACTGGTTCGTCGGCTCGGTCCTCGGCACGGCTCAGGGCAGCCTGATCGACGATGTCGCCGAGATCCATGCTGAGCTCGGCGATCTGTCGATGAACTTCACCCTCGATCTCCAGGGCCCCCTGAAGCGGGATCGGATCGAGGGCTCCTGTGCGACCGAGGTGGCCACGGGCACCGGCGAGCTGGTTCGCACCGCGGACGCCGAGGAGCAGACCCAGCCTTGATCGAGCGCCTCAGGGGGGCCACAGCGGCCCACAGCGGCCCGGACGGATCGCCACGGTGGCCCGCGCCGGAGCTGGTCGGCGGGCCAGCCATCAGCTGCAGCGCCCCGGGGTGATCTAGAAGGCGTAGACGAACTGCCCGACGTTGTCGATGTCCAGCGCGACTGAGCCGGTCTTCGAGCCGGTCTCGATCAGGTACTGCTGGCGGATCGGCGCCAGATCGATCTGCAGCTGGTCGTAGATCAGCGCATCACAGAGATCGTTGTTGGCGTCGTGGTAGCCGATCCCGTGCAGGCCCAGCGGGGTGCCTGGATCGAACTGCTCATCCCAGCACACCCCCAGCTGATGGGTCCGGCACCCTCCGCCGTAGGTCACCGCGATCGACAGCGTGTCGCCCAAGATCTCAGCGCGCTCCACCCGGAAGGAGTCCTGGGGTGTGTTCGGGAGGCAGGCCAGCGGCAGCCAGCTGTTCGCGCCGGTGTCACCGGTGGTGCCGGTGCCGGTGGGCCCGGTGTCGGTC
>DRPG01000573.1 GCA_011376105.1 Deltaproteobacteria bacterium | reverse complement strand
GGTCCGCTTCGACGTCCGGGCCGGGGTGTACCTCGCGACCACCACCGACGCCGTGTCCGGTGAGGTCGACACGCTCCAGCGGATCGTGTCCGTCCCCGGTGAGCTGCGCTCCCACGTGCGGGAGCTGGGCCTGCTGCAAGCCGGGGATCAGCTCGATCTGCACCAGGCAGGAGACGACGTGCTGTCCCTGAGGGTGCTGCCGGGGCTGGACGAGCCGCTGGGGTGTCTGGTCCAGGCCACCGCCGGCTACGCCCACCTGTGCTGTGAGCAGACCGCGGCCAAGATCTTGTCCGCCACCGCGATGTACCTGTCGGCAAACAACGCGGGCGAGCGAGCTCAGGCCGAGCAGATCATCGTCGCGGGGGTGGCCCGGGAGGAGAAGATGCACGTGCCCGGGCGTGGCTTCCGGATGTACCCGGACATGGGCGACCACATCTCCGATCACTACAGCCGGCTGGCGGTGAGGTACCTGTGGAAGCTGCACCAGCTCCAGCAGGTCCCGATCCTGTCCGCGGCCCTGCTCCGGGCGATCGAGCGGGGGCTGTCGCTGGCCGACGACGCAGGGCAGGCCCACCAACTCCAGCGCGTCCCCGCCTCGATCGGGGGCCCGGAGGATGCCTACACCCTGGCCTGTGAGGGCCGCCGGGCTCAGGTCCACGGCTGGCTCGAGTCGGCCCTGGAGTTGTCGGGGGGGGAGCCCAGCCTCCGGGCGCCCCAGAGCGCGGTCCACGATCGGGTCACCCTCTCCTACGCCGCCGCGGCCCTGCTCGCCCTCGGCGAGGTGACGTCGGGGCTGCGGGTCGCCAACCTGGTCACCCGCCAGCTCAACGCCGAGGGGCGCCTGTACTCGACGATCGACTCCGTCGCCGCCATCGCCCTGATGGTGCAGCTGCAGCGCTCGGGCGTCGCGGATCAGGGCGGCGTGGTGCTGGTCAACGGCGAGCGGATGTCGGTGGCCGAGGCCGCCGGGCACAGCGATCGGATCGAGAGCCTGTCGGTACACAGCGGCGTGTGCCTGGTGGAGCTGCTCGCGATCCACACCGAGCGCTGGGATCGCTTTGTGGGGGGCCCCACGATCCGGATCGGGTTCCGCGATCCCCAGGGGCAGCAGAAGACCCGCTTCGTCCAGGGGGACAGGGCCACGCTCCGGGTCGAGCTACAGGAGGGCTACGAGGACGGAGACCTGCTGCATGTGTGCCTCCCCGCTGCGCTCAGCTGGCTGAAGGGGGGAGGGAGGGTGCAGCGGTTCACCCTCGACTTCGAGGGACGGCCCACCCTCGAGGTCCCGGTGCTGGTCACCGGAGAGATCCCGGGTCCCCAGCACTTCGCGGTGTGCATGCGGAACATGTTTGAGGAGGAGCGCGCCAGCAACCCAGGGCTCCTCTCGATCCAAGGCAGCTGATCCCCAGGGCGGGGCGGGGCCTGGTGCGGCGTACGCCATCGACCGGGTTAGGCCCCGGCCCGCAGGGAGGATCCAATGGAGCACGCTGTCCTGGGGCGCACCGGGGTCAAGATCTCGAGGCTGTGCTTTGGCACCATGAGCTTCGGGGGCGACGCAGACGCCAGCACGTCCGCACGCCTGTACGCGATGTGCCGGGACTCGGGCATCAACACGTTCGACTGCGCAGATGTCTACTGTGGAGGGGAGTCCGAGCGGCTGCTGGGGCAGCTGATCGCGGATCACCGGGACGAGATCGTGCTCACCAGCAAGGCATACTTCCCGACCTCGGACGACGTCAACGCCCGGGGCGCGTCGCGGTACCACCTGGTTTGTGCGGTCGAGGCCAGCCTGCGACGCCTGGGCACCGATCGGATCGATGTGTACTTCGTCCACCGCTTCGACGATCTCACCGATCTGTCCGAGACGCTGCGTACGCTGGATGATCTCGTCCACCAGGGTAAGATCCTGTACCCAGCGCTGTCGAACTTTGCCGCCTGGCAGGCGATGAAGGCCGTCGGGCTGTGCGACGCTCAGGGCTGGGCCCGGCCGGTGTGTCTGCAGCCGATGTACAACCTGGTCAAGCGCCAGGCCGAGGTCGAGATCCTGCCGATGGCCCGGGCCGAGGGCCTGGCCGTGCTGCCCTACAGCCCGCTGGGCGGCGGGCTGCTCGCCGGGCGCTACAGCACCACCGAGCGCCCCGGGGACGGACGGCTGGTCCAGACCCCGATGTACCAGATCCGGTATGGAGATCCACGCAACTACGAGATCGCCGAGGCCTTCGTGGCCCTGGCGCGCCAGCTCGGGCACCCCCCCGCGGCCCTGGCGGTGGCCTGGGTGGCGTCCCACCCGGCGGTCACCGCCCCGATCCTGGGGGCGCGCTCGCCGGAGCAGCTCGCCGGTGCGCTGCCCGCAGCCCAGATCGCCCTCACCCCCGAGCAGAGGGCACAGATCTCGGCGCTGTCCGTCGCACCGGCGCCGGCCACGGACCGCAACGAGGAGCGCACAGCCCACAACTACGGCGCACGCTAGGCCATGGCCCGAGCGCTGGACGGAGGCTCCGTGCTCCGTGCTCCGTGCTCCGTGCTCCGTGCCCGGGCCGCTGGGCGCCCGCCTCGCGATCGGCGTCCCCCTGGCCCGGGGGGGGTGTGGAGCTAGAAGCCCTCGTCTCGATCGATGAACGCCAGCTCTTCGGGGGTGGAGGTGCGCTCAAGGGGGAAGTTGCGGTGTGGGTAGCGGCCAAAGCGATCGATGATCTGCTTGTGCTTCAGCTCGTAGCTGACGATCCGACGGTAGTAGTCCGCTCGAGCCAGCCCCATCTCCTCAGCCTCCTCGGCGAGGCCGGTGAACAGCCCCAGGGCGCGGCGGTGGGCCACTCGATCCTCGGCGTGCATCAGGGGCAGGTAGAGGAACACCCGCTCGATCGGCCGCAGCTCCCGATCCCAGGCCTGCTCCAGCGCTTGGGCGGTGAGCTGGCGGGCCTGGGGATCGTGGGCAAAGGCCCGCCCCGAGCCCCGGTGTAGCACCCGGGAGAGCTGATCCAGGACCAGGATCCGGGCCAACAGGCCCCGGGGGCTGTCGGACCACTCGGTGTGCTTCTCTGCGACGATCTCGGCGTGCAGGGTGGAGAATCGATCGCGGATCTCCTGATCG
>DRPG01000572.1 GCA_011376105.1 Deltaproteobacteria bacterium | reverse complement strand
GTGCACCGACGCCACTGTCGAGGTCTGCCTCGATCCGATCGTGTGGGACCCACGCGCCAGGCCGGCGCTGCTCGCCGATCGTCTCCTGCTCGGGATCGGAGCCGATCTCGCCCCCAACGGGGTGCACATGACCCTGTTGCTGGCTCGGGAGTGAGGATCCGGGCTACGTGGGGCCACCGGAGCGCCGTAGCTCTCCCCTGATCCGGGGTCTAGCGAGGACTTTGCCATGAACATCGGGCGTAACGAGATCGGGATCGGGATCGTCATCCTGTTGCTCGCCATCGGGATCGGGGTCGTGCTCGCCGGGCGGGAGGGCTCCGTCGGCCAGCTCGATCACGTCCTGGCCCAGGTCGACGAGATCAGGGAGGCTGAGCTCGATCATCACGAAGCCTTCGGGGGCTATGTGGGGGCTGAGGCCGCCCCACGCCCCCCCGCCGCGGTCGACGCCACCGCGGTGCCCTGGGAGGCCTCAGACGGGTTCCGCCGGCTGTCCTGGGCCCCCGACGACGCGGACGAGGTCTATGCCTCATACGCCGTCGCCCTCACCGGCGGGGGCTTCCGCGTCACCGCGGTGGTGGATCTCGATGGAGACGGTGCACAGGCCCTGATCGAGGCCACCCACGAGGCCCCGGCGAGCGTGACCACTCCGTCCGGGGTGTACTGACCCCTTGCCCTCCTCGAGCCGGGTGGCCCTGGGGCTGGGCAGCTCCCTCGGGGATCGCCGACAACACCTGGAGATCGCGCTCCGGAGGCTCGACGCCCTGGAGGAGGTCTGCGTGGTGAGGGTCTCGGGCCTGGTGCGCACCCCACCGCTGTACGGGGGCGTGGCCCGCAACTGGTTCCTCAACGGGGTCGCCTGGATCGAGACCCAGCTCCGGCCCGGAGCGTTCCTCGAGCGCTGTGTGGCGCTGGAGGCCCGGGCCGGCCGGCGCAGGGGGCTGCGGTGGGCCGATCGGCCCCTGGATCTCGATCTGCTGCTGTTTGGAGACGAGGTGATCGCCACCCCACAGCTGATCGTCCCCCACCCCGCGATCGCCGACCGGAGGTTCGTGCTCGAGCCCCTGCTCGAGATCTGGCCCGACGCACGGGATCCGGCCACCAGCGTGAGCTACGCCGAGCTCCCCCCGGCGCCTGGTCCCAGCCCCGTGCCGGCGGGCCCCCTTGCCCTCGGGCGCCAGCTCCGGTACCTGTAGCAGCCACTGGGGGCCGCCATGAAGCTGTTCATCGACACCGCCAACCTCGACGAGATCCGGGAGGTCCACAGCTGGGGGATCCTCTCCGGCGTCACCACCAACCCCTCCCTGATCGCCCGGGAGGGTCGAGACTTCATCGAGGTCGTGCACGAGATCTGTGAGCTCGTGCAGGGGCCGGTGAGCGCTGAGGTCACCGCACAGGACGCCGAGGGCATGATCCGGGAGGGCCGGCTGCTGGCCCAGATCCACGAGCACGTCGTGGTGAAGGTGCCCCTGCTCGAGCCCGGGCTGATGGCCTGCAGCGTGCTGGCGTCGGAGGGCATCGCGGTCAACGTCACCCTGTGCTTCCAGGCGTCCCAGGCCCTGCTGGCCGGGCTGGCCGGAGCCACCTACGTCTCCCCGTTCATCGGCCGGATCGACGACATCAGCTGGGACGGGGGCGAGCTGATCGAGCACATCACCGAGATCTACGCCCAGAGCCCCTCGATCCATACCCAGGTGCTGGCCGCCAGCCTGCGTCACCCGCAGCACCTGGTCCAGGCGGCTCTGTCCGGCGCCGACGTCGCGACCTGCCCCTACAAGGTGCTCAAGCAAGCGCTGAAGCACCCCCTGACCGACATCGGCAACCAGCGCTTCCTCGAGGACTGGGAGGCCGTGCCAGAGCGGGACATCTCAGTGCTGGTCCAGCGGTGGCTCCAGTCGCGCTGAGCGGATAGGTCCGCCGACTGAACCACCGTTCATTCCCGACGGAGTCGGATGGCGCCGCAGTCACCACGTGCGGACAAGCGCACCCTCATCATCAACGCCGCCGTCGCGGTGTTCGCTGAGAAGGGCTTCCTGCTTGCGCCGGTGAGCGACATCGCCAACCGTGCCGGAGTGGCAGATGGCACCATCTACCGCTACTTCAAGAACAAGGAAGATCTGCTGCTGTCCATCTTCGAGCAGAAGATGGACGAGCTGCTGGTCGGGCTGGGCGAGGCTCTCGCCCGGATCGACGATCCGATCGAGAAGGTCCGTCGCTTTGCCCTGTTCCACTTCCAGCAGGTCCGCGACCACCGCGACGCGGCTGAGGTGTTGCAGGTGGAGCTTCGGCTGTCGACCAAGTTCCTCAAGGAATACCGCCCGATCAAGCTCTGGGCCTACCTCGGTGTCTTCGGTCAGATCGTGCGCGAGGGCCAGAGCCTGGGGATCTTCCGGGGCGACATCGATCCATTTATCGGGATGTGGGCCTTCTTTGGAGCGCTCGACGAGCTCGCCATGCAGTGGGTGCTCTCGCGCAAGCAGGATCGCTTCCCCCTGGAACTCGCAGCAGAGCAGGTCGCCGGGATCTTCATCCGCGGCATGCTCGTCCACCAAGACCCGAGCCCCGAGGAGGCCCCTTGAAGATCGGAATCTGCGCCAAGGTGACAGCAGACACCGACGCCCGCCTGAGCCCCAGCGCCGATGGAGGTAGCTTCGAGTTCAGTGGCAAGTCCGTGGTCGGACCCTACGACATGTTCGCCGTCGAGGAGGCGGTGCAGACCAAGGAGAAGCACGGCGGGGACACCGTCGTGTTCACCGTCGGGGCCGAGTCCGACGTGCTCTCCCAGCTCAGGGGCTCGGTCCTCGCCCTGGGGGTCGACAAGGCCGTCATCGTCGAAGATCCGGCCCTGGCCAACGCCGACGCCCTGGGGGTCGCCCGGGCCCTGGCCAAGGCGATCGAGGCCGAGGGCGTCGATCTCGTGTTCTGTGGCAAGCAGGCCATCGACGACGACAACGTCCAGGTACCCGCGATGATCGCCGGGCTGCTGGGGTGGGCCCAGGTCTCCCGGGTCACCGCGTTCGCGGTGGATGGTACGTCCTTCACCGCCACCCGCGCGATGGACGGCGGGATCAAGCAGGTGGTCTCGGGCAACCTGCCGGTGCTGATCACGGCGGAGCGCGGGCTGAACACGCCGCGCTACGCCAAGCTGCCTGCGATCATGAAGGCCAAGAAGAAGCCGACCGAGAGGCGTGATCTCGCAGCCCTGGGCCTGTCCGCTGAGGCCGTGGCCCCCAAGGTGTCGACCAGCGCCTATGGCTCGCCCCCCGAGCGTCCCAGCGGGAAGATCATCGAGGGAGACACCGACACGGTGGTGGCCGAGCTGGTCCGCCTGCTGCGCGAAGAGGCCAAGGTCCTGTGAGCTTCGACTGGATCCATAGCTACGAACCCGGAGATACGTGATGAGCGGAATCCTCGTCCTGGCCGAGCACGACGGCGGAGCCTTCAAGAAGTCGGCGACCGAGCTGATCGGCAAGGCAAGCGAGCTCGCAGCTGCCCTGGGCACCCAGGTGAGCGCCGCGGTGGTGGGGGACGCCCCCGCCGCCAGCCTCGGCGCCGCCGGCGCGGGCAAGGTCTACCAGGTCCAGGGAGACCACTCGAGCTACGACGCCGCCGCGATGGCCTCGGCCTGGAAGGCCATCGTGGATGCGGCCAGCCCCGACGTGATCCTCGCCTCCGCCAGCTACGTCGGCAAGGACGCGCTGCCGAGGCTGGTCGCCCTGCTGAACACCGGCATGGGCTCCGAGGTCACCGAGCTGCGCGCTGAGGGCGGCGCGGTGATCGGGCGCAGGCCCCTGTACGCGGGCAAGCTGTACGCGGACGTCCAGATCAGCAGCAGCCCTGCGGTGTTCTCGGTGCGGCCCAACAGCTTCCCCCAGCCCGGGGCCGGCTCGGGCGAGGCCGAGGTCGTCACCGTCTCCGCCGGGGCACAGGCGCTGACGACGGTGGTCGAGACCCTGCAGCCCACCAGCACGACCGCTGACCTCACCGAAGCCGAGCGGATCGTCAGCGGAGGGCGCGCCCTGAAGTCCGCCGAGAACTTCGACAACGTGATCCGGCCCCTGGCCGCGGCGGTGGGTGCGACGGTGGGCGCCAGCCGGGCCGCCGTCGACGCGGGCTATGCGTCCCACAGCGAGCAGGTCGGGCAGACCGGCAAGACCGTCAACCCCACGCTGTACATCGCGGCCGGGATCTCAGGCGCGATCCAGCACCTCGCGGGCATGCGGACCTCGAAGGTGATCGTCGCGATCAACAAGGATCCCGAGGCGCCGATCTTCGAGCACGCCACCTATGGGATCGTCGATGATCTGTTCGAGGTCTGCCCCAGGCTGACCAAGGCCTTCGAGGAGCTGTAGACCGCAGGCGGGGCGACGCCCCACAGGGGGCGTGGATGCTACATTTCGCTCTCCGCTCCCCCTGTTCCCGAGTGGAGGCGACATCCTCACCCCCCACGATCCACAGCTACCCGAGGCAAGGCTCGAGGAGGTCGCTCAGCACCTCCTCGAGCGCGGGCAGCATCGCCTGGTGATCCTCTTCGTGGAGAGGTGGTCGACTCAGGGTCGACCCACACCGAGCGCACGCCTCGTCCTGGCCCGGGCCTACCTCCACCTCCGGCTCCTCGATCGCGCATGGATCCGCATCAAGGAGCTCCTCGATCGACGAGGCTCGGCCCGGGAGGCCACCCACCTGGCGACCGAGCTGTTCTGGCTCCGGGGGTGGGTGGATCAGGCCCGGGACACCGCGCTGAGGGGTCTGGAGGATCGTCCGGACGACGAGGTGCTGCGGCTGCTGCTGCGTCGGATCGAGGAGCAGATCCCGCCGGATCCGGAGGCCCTCTCCCCCGAGGAGAAGAGCTCGAAGACCGAGCTGATCGAGGCCGCTGAGATCCACATGGCCCGGGGCTCGTTCGTTCGGGCCCGGGGCCTGCTCGAGCGGGTGCGGCGGGGGGCCCAGCCGAGGAAGGTCCCCCGGGCTGAGGAGCTGCTGTGGGCCCTGCGGGGGGAGTTCACCACCGAGACCCCCCTGCTCGATCTCTACCGGCGGCTGGCCCCGGGCCACGAGCCCGAGCCCACCGTGCCCCTCTCCCCCCCCGAGCCCACCGAGATCGCCGGGCTCGGCGAGCTGTCCCCCGGGGAGCGGGACGATCAAGACGGGTTCCGGGGCCTGTTCCGCGATCTGGCTGAGGCCGCTGAGGCCGCCGAAGACAACGACGAGGTCACCGCGATCTCCCAGCTCGCGCCGCCGGAGACCCTGTCCGGGCCCTCCGAGGATCCCGCCGACAGCGAGGACACCGATCCCAGCCACAGCCACACCGAGATCATGCGGATCGTGCGCAAGGGGGAGCCCCTGCGGCTCGCCCGGGGGTCCCCGCTGCACACCACCCCCCCCGAGATCGACAAAAGCTTCGATCTAGAGGACTATCGGCGCCAGCTGGGGGTCGAGGCCCCTGTCCCCGGCAGCGACTACGCCATCGATCGCGACGAAGAGGACGACAGCCTGATCATCGTCACCGGCCATGCGGGGGCTCAGGAGCTCGATGACACCGCGCTGGCCTCGGCGGTCGACGTCGATCGTGACGCAGCCCGCGAGGACGAGGCCCGGGGGATCCAGGGGGTGGTGGACGAGTCCTGGGCGCGGCCCCCGGCCCCCGATCTCGAGACCACCCAGCCCCTCGAGCGCTCCATGACTCAGCACAGCCCCCGGGGTGAGCCCGAGCTGCTGGAGCCCGAGCTGCTGGAGCCCGAGCTGCTGGAGCCCGAGCTGTCCGCCTCCGATCTGGAGCTGATCGAGCCCCTGAGCTGGGTGTGGGGGGGGGTGATGCTGGCGCTGGTGCTGGTGAGCTCGGTCGTGTTGTTCGGGATCCTGTCGATGTTCGCCGCGCTGTAGCGCAGCTGGATCCATGGGCTCGCACTTCCCCTGTCCGTTCCTCCGGAGGGCTGCTAGATTCGGGGGGCCATCTTGTCGTCTGGGCCCCCAGGAGGATCCGTGTCCCCCACCCCACGAAGCCACCCGCTCCTCGCAGGCCTCCTGCTGCTCTGCGCCTGCTCCGGCGACGGGGGGCCCTCCAACACAACGGTCGACGGGATCGTGCCCCCCGTCGACGACGGGATCGACGTCCCCACCGCCGACACCGTCATCGGCGGCAGCTTCATCGACGCCACCTACTTCCTGGTCACGGCGCGGTTTGCCTACGACGAGTCCAGCCAGCAGTTCAGCTCCTACGCCCACCCCGACGATGGGCTGCAGCCGATGAGCGTCTCGGTGCTGCTCGTCGACAGCGACGCCGCGCTCACGGGCACGGTCGACGCCACGAACAGCTGCTTCGTCACCATGGAGCTCGAGGGCTCCGTCTCCAACGCCCCCTGGGTCGAGGAGCAGGAGGCCTGGGCGGGCTTCGATCTGCCCGCCGGCACCACCGTACGCGACAACTGCCGGTCCTACGGGCTGCCGTCGGAGTGGGGGGGCGACGTGGCGTCCCACGTCACCAAGTGGCGGTGGTCTGTGGGGGTGGGGCCGCTGAACGACGAGACGAGGAGCACCCTAGAGCAGCAGCTCCCCGCCTCTGAGTGGGCCGCCCTGCAGCCGTTCGTCGTCGGCGGCGTGACCCTCTCCGATCTGTTCAGCCTCACCGGCCTCGCCGGAGACGATGGCTACCTTGATCTTGGCATCGGTCTGGGCTTCGAGGTCGACAGCAGCTTCCAGATCGAGATCGGAGGCACCGGCAACTACCTGCCGATCGAGGCGCAGTCCATCAACGCTCCCGGCGGGATCGCGACCGGCTACTACGAGATCGAGGTGGGGCTCTTCGAGCCCGCCACCGTGCTGACGAACCCCGTCCCCTGAGCCGCACCATGATCCTCCTCCCTGTCCTGCTGTTGTCGGGCTGCAGCATCGATCTGACCCCGACCTGGGCCTTCGATCCCATCTGGCTCGAGCCAGGACCCGACGGCACGGCCCACGGGTTCCAGACCTGGGAGATGTTCGGCCCCGACTGGGCTCGTCAGAACAACGAGAAGTTCTACCTCTGCGTCGTGGTGGTGGAGCTGTGGGGCGAACCCGGAGAGTGCGACGCAGAGCCCGACTGTGACGAGGCCTGGTCCCTGACCCGGGAGTTCCTCGAGACCGACTGCATCGGCCTGGTCCCCAAAGACGATCCCCTCTTCACCTCGCTCCAGCGGATCGGCCTGGGCTCGGTGGCGCCCGGAGACGACGTGCTGTACCCCGGCTTCACCCTCACGGGCTGGGCCGACTATGGCAACGGCTGGGAGGTCCACGGCGAGGCCTACCCCGACGCGCTGGACTTCGGGGTTCCGTCCGCGGGCAGCTTCAGCGAGGGAGAGACCTTCACCTTCGTCCCCACCAAGGCCTTCCCCTACCCCCTCTGATCGCGACGCGGCTGTCCCCCTCTGGGGGGTCCCCACCTGAGCCAGGGGGCTCGATCGGGTTACGATCAGCCTCGTGTTCCTGGCACGCCTCCTGCATGACCTGTGGACGTCGCCACCTGGAGACGTGATGCGCTTGCCACTGTCCCTGCTGCTCGCCCTGTCCGCCTGCGCCGAGGCGGACCTCGACGCCATGGGGGGCGCCGAGCCCACAGGCGCTCCCTTCTCCCCCCTCGACGCTGGCACCTACACAAACACCCCCTCCCCCCCCGCCACCTACGCTCCGATCACCTTCTGGTCACTACACGGGCAGGCCACGGTGATCGGCGAGGCCCTGGATCCAGCCGCGCTCTCGCTCGAGATCCGCCTGTGGACAGAAGATCTCACCTCCCCCTGCAGCCTCCCGCTGCCGATCGACACCAAAGACCTGATCGAGCTCGCCCCGTTCCCCGAGACCAGCGCCAACCTGATCGGCTGGTGGTCGATCGATCATGGCGAGAGCACCAGCGCGGATCCGGGCTGCGCTGGGTGGCCCGCGGGCACGCTGGAGCTGGGCGTCGGGAGCTACGATCCCCGCCTCGATCCAGCGATGGAGGCCCGCAACTGGCTCGACGTCGACGTCTATGGGTTGTACCTGCGGACCGCCCCAGCGTCGCCGGTGTACCTCGTCGGAGTCGTCGGCACCTTGGCCCTGTTCGAGGGGGACGAGCCTACCGTTTCGGCAGCCCCACTCCCCGACGAGACCTACGATCTCGAGACCCTGGTGGTGCTCGATCTGCCGTAGGGGTCGCGTTTCTGCGGGTTAGGGTGAGAGCGTCGCCACGGAGTGTCTGTGGGCTCTGCCACATCTTTCTTACCAAAAGAGGCAACATCCCGGTCTGGCCTGACCGTGATCCTTGCTGCCCTGCTCCTACCCCTCCTCCTACCAACGGCCGCTTTCGCTGCCTCCGCTCAGGGAGCCGAGACCCACCACGGGCCCAGCCTGGGGGAGGTGTTGCCGATCTGGTCGGTCGCCCCCTTCGCCGGGCTGCTGCTGTCGATCGCGATCCTGCCGATGGTGGCCGAGCACTGGTGGCACCACAACCGCAACCAGCTGCTCGTCGCCCTAGGCTGGGCCTCGCCGGTGTTCGCCTACCTCTCGTACACCGCCCTGACGGATCACGGGACCCTCGGGCACGACGCCGCCCACGGGCTACACCACGCCATCGTAGAGTATGTCTCGTTCATCTGCCTCCTGGGATCGCTGTATGTCATCAGCGGCGGGATCCTGCTGCGGGGGGATCTCGAGGGTAAGCCCCGAACCAACACGATCTTTCTCGCCATCGGCGCGGTGCTGTCGAACGTCATCGGCACCACCGGCGCGTCCATGCTGCTGATCCGCCCCATGCTGCGGACCAACAGCCAGCGCAGCCACACCTGGCACATCCCGCTGTTCTTCATCTTCCTGGTGTCGAACATCGGCGGTGCCCTGACCCCGATCGGCGATCCGCCCCTGTTCCTGGGCTACCTCCGCGGCATCGATTTCTGGTGGACCCTCACCAGCCTGTGGCAGCTGTGGGTCCCGGTGGTGCTGGTGCTCCTCGGCATGTTCTTCGCCCTCGACACCTATCAGTACAGCAAGGAGACCCGCAGCCACGTCGATCGCGACGAGGCCAACATCGAGCCCCTGCGGCTGGACGGCAACCTCAACTTCCTGTGGCTCGCGGGCGTGATCACCTGTGTGCTGGTGCTGTCCCCCGATCCCGAGGTGCTCGACTTCCGCCACTACTACGCCCGGGAGCTCGGGATGATCGCGCTGACCGGGCTGTCGCTGTTCTTGACCCCCCGCTCGCTGCGCGTCGCCAACGACTTCAGCTGGACCCCGATCCTTGAGGTCGCGGCTCTGTTCGTCGGGATCTTTGTCGCGATGATCCCGGCCACGTCGCTGCTGCAAGCTAACGGAGCGGCCCTGGGGCTCGTCCAGCCCTGGCAGTACTTCTGGGCCACCGGAACCCTGTCGGCCTTCCTCGACAACGCACCCACATACGTGACCTTCGCCGCGGTGGCCTGCGGCACCTACGACTTCTGTACCACCGCAGAGAACCTGGGCCCGCTGTCAACCCATGCAGCCTCCGAGCCGGTCCTGGTGGCGATCTCGCTCGGGTCGGTGTTCCTCGGGGCGGGCTCGTACATCGGCAACGGCCCGAACTTCATGGTCCGCGCGATCGCCGAGCAGTCCGGCTACAAGATGCCCAGCTTCTTCGGCTACTGTGGCTACGCGGCCCTGTTCCTCGGCCCGGTGTTCGTCGTGCTCACGCTGGCGGCGTTGCTCTGATGCCTCCGCGGTTCATCGGGGTGGTGCACCTGCCACCGCTGCCCGGCGGGCCCCGCCCGTCGCCCGGCCTCGACGCGGTGATCGAGCGTGCGGTGGCGGATGCTGAGACCCTCGCCCGGGGTGGAGCTGACGGGCTGGTGGTCGAGAACCTCGGCGACGCCCCCTTCGCCGCAGAACAGGTCGATCCCTACACGATCGCGGCCATGACCCGGGCGGTGGCCGCCGTGCGTGTGGCCGTCCCAACGCTGGAGCTCGGGGTCAACGTGCTGCGCAACGACGCCGCCGCCGCGCTGTCGATCGCTGCGGCCACCGACGCTTCGTTCATCCGGATCAACGTCCACATCGGGGCCATGGTCACCGACCAGGGGCTGATCCAGGGCCAGGCCCGGGAGACCCTGCTGCTCCGACGCCGCCTGGCTGCTGAGGTGAAGATCGTGGCAGACGTGCTGGTCAAACACGCCTCCCCCCTTGGCTCCCCCTCCCTCGAAGACGCCGCCCGGGACACCGCGGAGCGTGGTCTGGCGGACGT
The DNA here is from genome assembly GCA_011376105.1 of Deltaproteobacteria bacterium. GTDB lineage: Bacteria > Myxococcota_A > UBA796 > UBA796 > DRPG01. The sequence continues at coordinate 10,141 of DRPG01000572.1, read as the reverse complement.
GCTGGTCGTCACCGGCTCAGGCACCGGCCAGCCCACGGATCCCAACGACCTACGCCGAGTGCACCAGGTCGCCCCAGACACGCCGGTGTGGGTCGGCAGCGGGCTGACCCCCGAGACGGTCCAGCGCTTCGATCGGCTCGATGGCGCGATCGTGGGCACCTGGCTCCACCGCGACGGGATCCTGGATCATCCCCTCGAGCTGGCCCGGGTCGAGGCGATGCGCGGGGCCCTCAGCCCTCGCCGCTCATGACGCTGCCCCGAGCGCTCACCAGGATCCCGGCGTGGTGACGGGTGGCGGGCGAGGCGGGCGAGGCGGGCGAGGGCCGGCTGCGGGCGAGGGCCGGCTGCGGGAGCTGTGAGGGAGGGATCGCGACCACGGGGCTCTCCCCAGCCCCCCCGATCGCGACCATCGACTCCAGCTCGACGGCCCAGCCCCCCACGTTGGTGCTGTAGGTCGCCACCACCCGGCCTGCGGCCCGCCACCTGGCGGGGTGACAGGGCTCCCCCGCGTCTCCAAAGAAGCGGCTGCCCTGCACACACCCCAGCCTCGGGCGCCCATGACCCCTCGCGACCAACACCACCGCGTCTCCGGTGTAAGCGGTGCCACGGCAGACCAGGACCTCACCAGGGACCCAGTGCTGCCCCCCGAAGGATCCAGAGCGCAGGACCACGAACAACGACGCATCCTCAGAGTCGGGGACGGATGGAAGTCGCTCTTGGAGCTTGGGTGGGATCTCTTCGATGGGAGAGAGGACAGGTGCGCTCATGGCGACCTCCTGTCCTGAAACATACACTGAACAAACGAACGGTGCACAGGTCACAAACTGACCTGGTCGACCAAACCGAGGGGCATCGACGATTGTTCTTCAAAGCAACTCGCCTTCCGATGGATCCTTTTTTTTGTCGGGAGGATCTCGAGTTGTTCGCGACAGCCATGAGAGCGCTACGTTAGCTGTCCCCATCGTGGGCTTGGGCAGCCACAGGTCCCCACCCCGAGGAGAACCCATGTCCACCGACCTCCGCGCGTTGGTGTTGTTGTTGTCTGGTGCTGGCCTTGCCCTCGCCACGACCGAGCCCGGCGAGGCCCCACCAACACCGCGCCGTCTGCACTGTCAGGTGTTCCCCGCACCCCTGAGCGAGCCCTTCGACACCCGGGATCACTCGACTGAGCTGGGCCAGTGGGTGCTGGAGCTGGAGTCGAGGGGGTGGCAGCTCCACGAGGTCGACTTCGAGACGGGCACGAAGCCCACAGGCTTCCCCCAGGGCTTCGTGCAGGTGTGCATGACGCCCCGGCTCAAGGACTGAACAGAGGCCCGAAGGCCTGAAGAAGGCCCAAGGGCCCAAAGGCCCAAAGGCCCAAAGGCCCGGCCCGAGGGCTGGACAGAGGCTCGGGAGCTAGCTCAGGGCACGCATCGAGTCCCGAGGAAGCTCGCGATCGAGCGGTGGGGATCGAGCGCCTCGGGCTCCGCCTCGAGCTCCGGGGCGAAGTGAGCCCCGATCGCATGCCCCAGCACTGTGTCGGGCGACAGCTCCAGCGCGCCCGCCACCCGATCCGGCAGGCCCCGGGCCAGCCGGGGATCGAGGCTCTGGGCGGCGGTGGCCAGACGCAGCGCCACCAGCGGCTGCCCTATGTCCATAGACTCCGCCGCAGACTCCGCCAGCGCACCGGCGACCAGCGATCGCCTGGACCAGGGCTCGCTCTGGGGCACGGTCTCAGACGGAGAACCAGAGCAGGGCGGACGGATCACCCGTGCGCTGTGCCCCACGTCGATCCACACCGCACCGCTGTCTTCGACCCGCACCACCACCGGGATCCCGGTGCGCTCCCCCACCTCGGTCAGCACCAGGGCGGTGGTGATCGGGGTCGCTCCGCGGCTCCAGAACACGTTGATGGGATCGCTGGATCCCGACGCGCCCCCTTCCCCCAGCGAGGCCAGCCGCCCAGCTGGATCGGGGGCCGCCGCGACCCACTGGGTCGCTGCCCGCACCCACCACTCCAGCGCCCTGCGCCTGGGGCCGGTGTAGCCGAGCAGATCCGACAGCGGCTGCAGCGTGGGGCGCGCCTCCACCTCCTCGGTGGGCTCGCCGTCGCGCTCGGACTCGACCTCCATCCGCAGCAGCTCGATCCATAGCTCGAGGCAAGGCGCCTCACACGAGGGCCGGCTCAAGATCGTCTCGACCCATGCCCTCGGCAGCGAGCCCGTGGGCAGCCCACGGGTGCGTCGATAGCGCACGTCCTCGAGGAGATCCGGGGGGACGTCGAGGCCCCGGGCCACCGCTGCGACGGCGCGGTGGTGGAGATCTGGATCCTCCACCGCCCAGATCGCCTCGACCGGCGCGAGGGCGTCGCTGAGGGGCGCCCCGGACTCGGACAGGGCCCACAGCGAGCCCAGGGCCATCCACCTGGGCCCGAGGTGCACCCCCCACGCCCGATCCTTGGCGACCGCAGCGGCCAGGCCGGGGCCCGATCCCTGGGGCAGCCCGGGATCGAGGGAGAGCCACGCGGGCTCCGCCGGAGCTCGCCGACCGGCGACGGTCAGGGCCAGGGACGATCGCAGCTGAAGCAGGGCGCTGGAGTCAGGGGAGCTGACCCACTCCCGCAGCCAGGCCTCGCGATCTCCTCCGGTCACCTTGGTGGCCAGGGCCTCGGTGGCCCAGACCTCGCCACAGCGGACCGCTCGATCCTGCGAGAGGATCTTCAGCCAGGTCCACCACCCGGGGGGCTTACACTCGTCGAGACGGCGGTGCTCGCCCGGGTTGGGCACCTGCTCAGCGATCGTGCTCCAGAGCGCCCACCGCACAGAGGAGTGGATGCTCGTCCAGAACACTCCGACCGCGACCAGCCCGGCCAGGGCCACGACCAGCGAGACGAGCAACCTTCGGTAGTCCCGTTCCATGCCCCCGGTGTAGCACGGGGGCTAGAGGATGGGTCGACGCCCGGTGGAGGGGTCTGCCCGAACACCGACAGGGAGGGTGTCGGCGGCGGAAGGCCCCCTCGATCGCGCCGGCGCTGCTCGGCCTACGGCGCCGCGAACACCGACAGGGAGGGTGTCGGCGGCGGAAGGCCCCCTCCAGCTGAGCCGGAGGGCCTCCGGGATCACCTGCACGCCTGGGCGCCCCGATCGCCCGGGCGCCTACGGGAAGGAGTTGCAGGCCGAGGGCTCGAGATCGCCGACACTGGCCACGTCCACCTCGGTCATCGTCGGGACGCCGGTGGTGGAGATGTTTGAGACCCGCCAGGAGGTCTCGGTGCCCCCACAGCTGCCGTCGTCGTTTTCGTCGGCGAAGAGATCGACCTGGTAGGCCTCCCCCACCGCGAGCACCACGGGGACACCGAGGGTGAAGCTCGACATAGCGACGATCGCCTCCCCCCCACCGACCACCTCACCACCGTCGAGCAGCACGACCGCCCGGATCCGGGTGCCGTTCAGACTCCCGAAGCCCTCGCCGTTGAGGCGCAGATCGTAGCGGGGCGAGGCGCAGCCGGCCTGGTTGACCTCGAGGTAGTCGGCGACGCCGTTGGCGTCTTCGTCGAGGGGGATGGGGGGATCGCCCTCGGTGTGCTCCTCGATGGTCAGGCAGCGATCGCCGTCGTCGTCGGTGTCGAGGAAGTTGGGGATCCCATCTCCGTCGGTGTCGTCGTCGAACACATCGCCCACGCCGGTGGCGGTGGTGGCGGTGACCCCGAACTCGAGATCCTCGAGGAGGGTGATCACGCCGTCGCCGTCGTCGTCGGGATCGCGGTAGTTGGGCACGCCGTCGAAGTCGGTGTCGTCGTCGAGCACCAGCTGGTTGCCGTTCAGATCCTCGACGGTGGACTCGAGCGTGTCGTTGTCTTCGTCGAGATCCTGGAAGTCGGCGATGCCGTCGATGTCGTTGTCGTCGTTGCAGGCGTCGCCGTCGCCGTCCCAGTCCTCGAAGCGGGTAGGCAGCCCATCGCCATCATCGTCGGTGTCGAGCACGTCGATGATGCCGTCACCGTCAGTGTCGTCATCGATGGCGTTGAAGTTCCGGTTGGTGTCTTCGCAGCCTGCGGCCCTGTCGTTGTCGTCGTCGTCGTCGAGGTAGTTGGCGATGCCATCACCGTCGATGTCGTCGTTGTGGGGATCGCCGTCGCCGTTGCCCATCGGAGCAGCGTCCTCGTCGAGGCCGAAGATCAGATCGTTGTCATCGTCGTTGTCGAGGTAGTTGGCGATGCCATCACCGTCGATGTCGTCGTTGCGGGGATCGCCGTCGCCGTCGCCCACCGGAGCGGCGTCCTCCTCGGTGGTGGGGACCCCGTCACCATCGTCGTCGGGATCGCTGATGTTGTAGACGCCGTCGCCGTCGGTGTCCTCAGGCGAGTCCACCGAGCCGACCTCGACGAGATCACCGACGCCGTCGCCGTCGCTGTCGGGGTTGTTGGGCAGGGACCCGATCTCCTCCTCCTGACAGTCGGTCAGCGAGTCTCCGTCGGAGTCCCCGACCTTGTCCTCGGTGGTGTCGAAGTCAAAGGGAGGGCAGGGCCACCCGGTGCGGACCTCAGGGGGCTGGATCTCGGGGAAGGTGACCGCAGGATCCCCGCTCTGGGACACAGGTCGATCATCGCCACCGGAGCAGCTTCCCACGAGGAGGGCACAGACGATGGCCAGGGTGTGGCGATGGAACATGTTGGTCAAACCTCTATTCCGGGAACTCTTGCCCCCGGGCTGGGCCAGGGGCGCGGCGACGGGCACTATATACGCTCGGGGCCTGTTGTGGCACCCACCAGCCGGAGGTAAACCTCTGCCCGAGCAAAAGTCAGCGGCTCGAACCCACAGATCCCTCGATCCGGAGCGACCCGCTGCGGCGCGCCCGCGCTGGGCGCCGGATCTCAGTGGGATCCCGCGAACACCTGAGTCCAGGTGGGGCCGTCGCTGCCCTCGCCGTAGTACCCGATCCCGATCACGGTGTAGTCGCCCAGCATGATGTTGCGGCAGTGCCCCTCGCTGGCCATCCACCCGTCGACGACCTCCCGGGCCGAGGTGTAGCCCGCTGCGATGTTCTCCCCCCAGGGGTAGTCACCGCCGTAGCCTGCCTCGATGAGCCGCCCCTCGACGTCGAGCCCGTCGGGGTTGACATGGTCGAAGAAGCCTCGCTCGCTCATGTCTTCGCTGTGGCCCCGGGCGACCTCGGTGAGCAGGAGATCGCGCTCTAGGGGGGGCTGGCTGCCCTGGAGCTCCCCCCCACAGGCGTTCAGCGCACCACGCTTGATGTTCACCAGCTCGAGCACCTCGGCCTCGAGGGCGACCCAGGCCTCGGGCCAGCGTGGAGCCCCGGAGGTGGAAGGGCTGGAGCCCGTAGTGGGCCCGGCGCCCGAGCCACACCCGATCAACAACACCAACGAACCCAGACCTACACGCACCACGGACACCCCACCCCGACCCCACGGTGTACCGTCGAGCGCGCGCACCAGCCACCCAGACCGAGCCCGTGGCTACGCGAACTCGCGGATCCGGCTGTCGCTTCGGAGCGCCCGCAGAGCCTCCTTCTCCAGCTGGCGGACCCGCTCCCGGGACAGCGACATCAGCCGCCCCACCTCCGCCAGGCTCTTGGGCTGATCCCCGTTGAGCCCAAACCGGGAGGTCACCACGAAGCGCTGCCGCTCGTCCAGATCCTCCACCGCCGCCAGGGCCCGGTGGGTCTCCTGGCGCTCGATGACGTCGACCAGGGGATCGATGGCCTCCTCATCGGACAGCATGCCCGACAGGGGGCGGGAGCGAACGCCATCGTCGGTGGGCTCGTCCAGCGAGACCGCCTCGCCCCTGGACAGGAGGAACTCAGCCCGCTCCCGATCAACCCCCGCCTCCTCAGCCAGCTCGGTGATGGTCCACTCACCACCGCCCTGCTCGTGCTGGAGCTGAGCCTTGCGGAGGTTCCGCAGCTGCTCCACCGCCGCGCCGGGCAGCCGCACCACCCGACCGTGCTGATCGATCGCCCGGGTGATCTGGGCCCGGACCCACCACCGCGCATAGGTCGAGAACCGCAGGCCCCGCTCTGGATCGAAGCGCTTGGCGGCCCGCAGCAGGCCCACATACCCCTCCTGAGTCAGATCCGCGCGATCCATCATCCTCGAGGCGAGCTTGCGGGCCTCGTGGAACGCGATGCGCTGCTGGGACATCGCGAGGCACCACCGCAGACCATCAGCCTCAGACCAGGCCTGGAGCGCTCCCCGAGCGATCTCCCGCAGCTCCGGCTCCCGCCGGGAGATCTCCCAGGTGGTGTGCACCGCCTCCTCGAGGTTCTCGACCCACCCCGCCCGGGTCTTGTACCGACCCGAGGGGACGCGCTCAAGGATCCCCCGGACGCAGTCCAGCCCCTGGAGCGCCTCGAAGGTGCGCCGCTCAGCGGACAAGATCTTCCTCCCGAGCTCGATCTCCTCCTCAGCGTCGAGCTCTCGATACGACGAAAAGTTGGCTTGGCTCCCCTGCACATGGCCTCCAGGGGGGGTAAATCTGGACTGATGAGTACAGATTAATCACGGACTCGAGACCCGCCAAGGACCCTCAGCTCCCCTCCAGCAGGTGTCGCTGCCCCCCGGAGGAGGCGAGCAGGGCTCGAGATTCAGCGGCGACACAACACCGTCCGGGGGAGACCGCGTTCGTTACGCGGGCGACGCACCCTCGGATCCAGCGTGAACCGTGACCGATCGTGACGCCGGGGCCTACTCCTGCTCGCCCTCCGAGCCCTCCCCGGGGGCGGCCTCGTCGCCCTCAGGAGCGCCACCACCGCTCGCTAGGCCCGCCTCGCAGACCACGTCGAGCTGCTCCTTGGTGCCTCCACACTCCTTGTAGCGGATCATGGTGATCACCTCGAGGGGCTTGTTGTTGTTGAGCAACGTGACCGAGCCCTTCGGCGTATGCTGGAACTTCCACTCGAGCTTGCCATCGACGGGCTCGATGGTGTTGCCCTCCGAGACCTTCTTCCAGTTGGCCCACACGTCGTAGGAGTAGGTGCAGCCTTCCTCAGCCTCGAGGTTCTTCTCGCCGAGGTAGTGGAACCAGTAGGGCTTGCCCTCATCGTAAGAGCGCTGGCCGGGGATCTGGCTCATCTCCTCCTTGGAGGGACGCGCCTCAGAGGCGAGGCCGGGCATGATGTTGCCCTCGACACAGTGCTCGAAGAGGTAGGACTCCTCAGTCTCGACGAAGGGGTTCTGCCCGACGGGGTTCGTGTCTTCCTGGGGCTTGCCGTTAAAGATGGTCCAGTAGTAGTCGCCCACACTCAGGCGACAGCGCTTCTCGTCGATGTCGACATACAGCCGGCCCTGCAGCTTGTTGGCCAGGTTGTTGTTGTTCAGCACGAAGCGATCCCAGCTCGGGGTCCCCCGGTACTTCTTGACCAGCTTCTTCGCTTCCTTGATCGCGGTGTTCAGCTCCTCGTCGGTCCCGACGGCTCCGAAGTCTCTGAGGACCTTCTTCGAGCAGGTCGCGTCTCCGGCGAGCAGGGCCTGACACCAGTCCTGAGGCTTGGCCTCCTCAGCACAGAACAGGGTGAAGCTGTCCTCCCCCTTCTTCTGCAGGGCGCACGGGTACTCGTACACATCGGACAGGCTGGCGGCGGTGTACCGGACCCGGGTCTCGCCGTCTTGTTCGAAGAACTGGACCCGAGCGAGGGGGTTCCTGCGATCGCCCTCAGGCCGGGCCTCGAGCATGACGAAGCTGCGACCCGCGAGCGTGTCGAACGACAGATCACAGGTGTCCTCAGGCCCCCCCATCCCGGGCACCACGCCTGAACAGCCGATCACGAGGGTGGTGACGGCGAGCCAACGGAACATCAAGAGCCTCCTGTCGATGACGGCGCACTGTAGCAGCCCCGATCGCGACGAACAAGCCCGGCAACACGACGGCCCTGCCCGGGGGCATCGAAAGGGACTATGTGAGTGTTGCGCGAGACCCTCGAGGCGAACCGCGGCCCAGACCTCGACGGCCCAACCCAACCCCCGGGCCCAAGACCCAACAACCGAAGCCGTGTTCTTCGGACGGAGGCTCGACATGGCCACGCCGTTCAGACTGTACAACACCCGCACCCGCACGGTGGAGGACTTCGAGCCCCTCGTGCCCGGCCACGTCGGGTTGTACGTCTGCGGCATGACGGTCTACGACGACTGTCACATCGGCCACTCCCGGGCGATGGTGATCTTTGACACCTTCGTCCGCTACCTGCGCCACCGGAGCTGGTCGGTCACCTTCGTCCGCAACTTCACCGATGTAGACGACAAGATCATCGAGCGTGCCGCCGAGGCGGGGGAGGATCCCCTGGCCCGGGCTGAGCGCTACATCGCGAACTTCCACCGCGACATGCGCGAGCTGGGCCTCGACGATCCTGATCTGGAGCCTCGGGTCACCGCCACGATCCCCGAGATCCAGGCCCTGATCGGCAAGCTGATCGAGCGCGGTCACGCCTACGCAGCCGAGGGCTCCGTCTGGTTCGACGTGCCGTCCCACCCCGAGTACGGCGCCCTGTCGGGCCAGCAGGTCGACAAGCTCCGGAGCAAGGACCCAGGCGTCGGCAAGCGGCACGCCGCAGACTTCGCCCTGTGGAAGGCCCACAAGCCCGGAGAGCCCAGCTGGGAGAGCCCCTGGGGTCCGGGGCGGCCCGGGTGGCACATCGAGTGCTCTGCGATGGCCTGGTCCACCCTCGGAGAGACCATCGACATCCACGGCGGCGGCATCGATCTGGTGTTCCCCCACCACGAGAACGAGGTCTCCCAGTCCGAGTGCGCCCACGGCCAGACCTATGCGCGCTACTGGATGCACAACGGCATGCTCACCGTGCCCACCGGCCGAAAAGTAGGGGGACGAGCCACCGGAGACGACACACCCGGAGGCGATGAGCCCGCTGCCATGAAGGGCAAGATGGGCAAAAGCAAGGGTAACGCGGTGAACATCGACGTGCTCCTGCGGGAGTACCCAGCGGAGGCGCTGCGGCTGTTCTACCTCGACACCCACTACCGCAGCCCCCTGCCCTTCGACGCCGACGCGCTGCCCACGAGCCTCGGCAAGCTCGCCCGACTGTACGAGGCCCGCGAGGCCGCCGAGGCCATGGGGGGCGAGGAGCCCCCCGACGATGTCGCGCGCTCCCTAGGGGCCGACGCGATGCGGGTGCTGGAGCTCGCCCGAGCTTTCCCCAGCGCGCTGTACGCCTCGCTCGACGACGATTTCAACACCGCCGGTGCCCTAGGGCACGCGTTCGAGCTGGCCCGGGCCATCAACCGCCTCTCCAACCACAAGAAGGCGAACCAGCGCGGAGGGCCGGTGGTCGCGCCGGCCCTCGCCGCCTTCTCCCTGCTGTCCAAGACCCTCGGCCTGATGACCCTCTCCACCGAGGAGTTCCAGCTCGAGATCAAGGCCAAGCGACTGCCCAGGCTCGGCTTCACCAGCGAAGAGGTGGAGGGCCTGCTGCAACAACGTGCTCAGGCCAGGGCCAACAAGGACTGGTCGAGGGCCGATCAGATCCGGGATCAGCTCGAAGAGCACTCCATCGCGGTGATGGACCGAGAGCACGGCTCTGAGTGGCGCGTCCGCCTGTGACCACGCGGCCGAGGCGCCGCCGGGCGATCGCGCCGCGGCCGTTTTTACAAAGTTGTAACGCACTCTCTTTTTCTTCCCAAACACTTTGCCAATATTGACCTTTTTCACCTTCACAGAAAAAAATTCTTCAACTGCTTCTTTTATCTCGTAGGCATTTGCCCTTTTATCTACAAGAAATACATACTTGCCCTGTTCGGCAAGAGCAGTATTCTTTTCAGTAACAATTGGCCGGATCAATATTTCTAATTTACTCATTCTTCCACCATCCCTCCATATCATTCACAGCTTCTTCAGTAAATAAGATATTATCGTAACTTACGATATCGTAAGCGTTAAGGAATCTATAATCAAGAGGCTTGCAATAAGGGATATTACGCGACGCTAATTCCACAGCACCATTTTTCTCCGAATAAACAAACAATACCGTTCCAGTATTTTCTCTTAAAGCATTCTTTAATATGCTCGCCACTTCTTTCGTTTTTCCATCAATCTTAACGCCTTTCAAAATTTTAACGCTACCTTCTTTAAACCTGGAAGAAAGAGCGGAGAATATTGCACTTCTTTTTTCTTTCTTGTTCATTTTAAAACTGTAG
>DRPG01000571.1 GCA_011376105.1 Deltaproteobacteria bacterium | reverse complement strand
TGGGCGTCTCGGGACCGCTGGGCGTCTCGGGACCGCTGGGCGTCTCGGGACCGCTCTGGCCCGGGAGCGAGGTCGGGGTCGCTGGCTCAGCTCTCTAGAGAAACCCGTTGACCCAGTCTTCCTCGGCCTGGCTCAGGCGATGGACCGCCTTCTCCAGCTCGACCGGCAGCGGAGCTGCCTCGGCCCGGACCTCGATCGCTCGGACGAAGTCGGCGGCACGGCGCGCACGATCCTCGTCCTTGGCTTCGTCGAACCGCTGCCAGATCTCCTGCAGCTCCTTGTCATCGACGACGATAGCGTTGACGGCAGCCTGCTCGGCCAGGACCGCGTCGACCAGAGCACGATCGGCCCTCGGCCCGAGGGTGCTGTAGAACAGGATCGCGGCCCCGAGGGCCGCGACCAGGGCGGTCGAGGCCACGATCGCCAGCCCGGCCAGCCGCAGCGCATGCTTGAACAGGGGGTAGCGGCGCTGCCTGGAGCCGATCCCCCGGGTGCCGTCCTGGTGGACGGTCACGAGCCGGCGGGCCGGAGCAAAGGAGGGTGCAGGCTCGGAGTAGCTAGGCACCACGATGGGGTTTCGTGGTGGTGCTGAGATCGGCGTGCCCGACGGAGGCGCCGGGGGGCGGGCTTGGTTGAGGGCCGTGGGCGCGTCGGAGGGGATCAGGGGGCCTGGACTGAGCCCGCGGGGGACCTGCGAGGCGAGGGAGGGCTCCTGCAGATCCATGTTCTCAGAGTCGAACGTGCTGTCTCGGAGCTGATCGTCGATCAGATCCGCCCGGGCGGTCAGGGGGCGCGGCCCCAGCGCCCCACCGATCTCCTCCAGGATGGCGTCGATCTCGTAGATTTCGCCTCGCTCGGGAAGATCCTGGGTGATCTCTAGCCAGGGTGGATCCCCCTTGGCCCCGGGGAGGGTCTTGACCCTGGAAATCAGGGCCTCGTGGAACTCAGCGGCGCTCTGAAAGCGCTCTCGGGGGTTGTAGGCACAGGCCTGGATCACGATCGGGCGCAGGTGGCGCGGGATCGGGGCGAGCAGGCCCTCGTAGGCCTCTGCATAGAACAGATCCGCAGCGTGGCGGCCCGCGAGCATGGTGTACAGCAGGGCCCCGAGCGCGAAGATGTCGGTCGAGGTGTCGGGTTCCCAGAACTGGCGGAGCTCGGGGGCGAGGTGGGCCCAGGGGGCCCCCGCCCGGGTCTCGGAGTTGTCCCTGAGCTTGGCACGCTGCCCGAAGTCGGTGAGGACGGGCTCACCTTCCTCGGCGAACCGGACCACCTCGGGCCTGGGGTGGCCATGGACGATGCCCCGATCGTGGGCCCAGGCCAGCCCCTCAGCACAGCGCGTCGCGACCTCGACGGCCCACTCCGGAGCCAGCGCGCCCCGGCGGGCGAGCTGGGTCGAGACCGAGCCGATGAACCGATCCCGGACCACGAAGGCGATGGGGCCGTCCTGCCCGACGTCGATCACCCGCTCGAGGGTGGGGTGCTCGAGGCGGGCGGCCTGCTGAGCCATGACGATCAGCTTCTCGGCTGCGGACTCGTCGCCCGGGCGGGCGATCTGGATCTGACGCCAGCGCTTGAGCCGGGTGTCCCACGCCAGGATCGAGGCGGTGTTTCTTGTGGTGCCCTGAGTGCGGAGCAGCTCGTACCGCGCCGCGAGGACGGGCGGACGGACGCTCTGGGGGATGCTTGGGCTTCTCTCCGGCATGGCTCGAGGTGTCCGTGAAGTGGAGAGGGGGCAGCGGGTATGATCCTATACCAGCTGCGGCGCCGGTGGGCTCGGGCTAAAGTACCATCGTCGGCCTCCTGCTCGCCCTGAGCGGGATTCTCTGCTCCACAGCACAGACCTCCCCACTTCACAACACAGACCTCCCCGCTTCACAGCACAGACCTCCCTGCCCTGGAGCTCGAGCTTGAGCACCCATCCCGAGGGCCTCTCTCCCCCCTGGAGACCACAGCGGGCTCCGGCGGACGTGCTGTGGATCTCCACGAGCGGCTCCGCCCCGGAGGGGATCGCAGCCCTGGCGCTGGCCGTGCTGCTCTCGGGCTGTGCGGGCCCGTCGCCCGAGCCCGGGCCGGTGATCGAGCCCCTGACCCCCCTCGAGCACCTCTCCCGGGCCTCCCTCGCGGTCCGGGGGATCCGTCCCTCCCTCGATGAGATCGAGACGATCTTCGTCGATCCCGGGGCCCTGCCCCGGCTGGTGGACACCTGGCTCGAGGGCCCCGAGTTCGGGGACACAGTGGAGGATCTGCACGCTGAGCTGTTCCTGCTCCGGGCCGACACGAACCACCAGCTCCCGGTGAAGGGGATCCTGCAGGAGAGAGGGTACGATCAGGCAGATGTCCACTTCAGCACCGTCGAGGCGCCGCTGCGCTTCGTGCGGGAGGTGATCCTCGAGGACCGGCCCTACACCGAGATCCTGACCGCGGACTACACTGTCGCCAACGAGGTCGTGGCTGCGATCTATGGGCTCCCCTTTGATCCCCGGGGTCCGGAGTGGCAGCACACCGAGTGGGTGGACGGGCGTCCTCAGTCGGGCCTGCTGTCGGACTCTGAGATGTGGAGGCGCCACGTCTCCAACGCCGCAAACTTCCACCGGGGGCGCGCTAACTTCGTCTCTCAGGCGTTTTTGTGCGAGGACATCGGCGCACGCGACGTGTTCGTCGCCGGCGGCGTCGACATCGCCGACGAGCTGGCGGTGGCCGAGGCGGTCTCGACCCAGGAGGGCTGCGTGGCCTGCCACAACGCCCTCGATCCCCTGGCTGCGTTCTTCTGGGGCTACAAGGAGCAGCTGCAGCGGGGCGCGGTGCTCGAGGCCTATGAGCTGGGGTGCGAGTGGCGGTGGGACAACGGTCCCCCACCGCGGGGTAGCTACCGGGTCGAGCACTGGTGCTACCCCCTGAAGTTCTACGACGTGTCCGAGGAGGGGCTGTGGGAGGACTGGCACCTGCGCCCTCCAGGCTACTTCGGGCAACCCGCCTCGGACATGCGCGAGCTCGGGGCGCTGATCGCCTCCGACGCACGCTTCGCGGAGTGCACCGTCCGCAACTTCGCGGGCTACCTCACACAGACCGAGCGCAGCACGCTGCCCCGGGAGTGGATCGACCCATTGACCCGCCGCTTCGTCAGCACAAGCTTCGATGCGAGGGAGCTGGTCCGCGACATCGTGCTATCGAGCGAGTTCTCCACCGCCCGGATCACCGGCGGCGACGCCTTCGCGCCGGGCCTGCAGACCCTCCGGCCCGAGCAGCTGGCCCGCACCCTGTGGGATCTGACCGGGTTCCGGTGGATGGCGGACCAAGACCCCGCCGGCTGTGCCCAGGGCACCAACACCTGCTGGGGGGCGGTGGATCTGCTCGGCACCGATCTGTACGGCGTCCGCTCGATGATGGGGGGGATCGATGGCTACACCGTCACCCACCCGACCCACACCCCGACCCCCACCCAGCAGCTCGCGCTCCAGATCGTCGCCCAGGAGGCGGCGGGGTTCGTGGTGGGCTCCGATCTACAGCTCCCAAGGGAGCAGCGCCGCCTGCTCGATCAGATCGAGGCTGGGGAGGCTGAAGAGGGTCGGGTCCGGCTCCAGCTGGCGAGGCTGCACCTGCGGATCCTGGGCGAGCACGTCGCGGCCTGGGGCCCTCAGGTCGATCTCACCTATGGGCTGTGGGCGGGCGCGTTCGCCCACAGCGGAGATCCGGCCGAGGGGTGGCGGGTCGCGATCGCTGCCCTGCTCCAGGATCCCCACATGGTGTTGTACTGATGCGTCTCTCGTCCCCCAGCCGCCGGGAGCTGCTGATGGCGGCCGCGGGTGCGATGGTCCCGGGGATCGGAGCGGGCCGGACCCCTCCCCCCGGAGGGGCCCGCCACCTGATCGTGGTGTTTGCCGAGGGCGGCTGGGACGTCACCTTCTGCCTCGATCCAAAGCTGTCCTGCTCAGCGAGGGGGAGCTGCACCGTCGAGGGCCCCGAGGTGGATCAAGACCCACTCGATCCACTCGATCGCGAGGCGGTCGAGACCTTCGGTGGGCTGCCGGTGGTGATCAACGATCTCAAGCGCCCGTCGGTGCGCGCGTTCTTCTCGCGCTGGCACGAGCGGATCCACATCGTCAACGGGATCTGGACCGGGTCTATCGCGCACGATCCCTGTCGATATCGGATCTTGACCGGTACCCCCGACGGGACCCGGCCCGATCTGGCGTCGATCACGGGCTCGGTCCACGGGGAGGAGCTGCCCCTGGGGGCGGTGGATCTGTCGGGCTGGGGGATCGCGGGCCCGCTGGCCTCGAGCGTGGGCCGGATCGGTGCCCAGAGCCAGATCTCCGCGCTGCTCGACGACACCCGCTCGTTTCGGGCCCCAGCGGCGGGCTCGCCCTATCCCCTCTTCCGGGCCTCCGCTGTGGACGACGACGCCACGGAGGCCTACCTGCGCGAGCGCACCCTGGCGCTGAGAGCACGGTTCTCCGATGGTGGCGCCAACGATCGCGCGATCGAGGATCTGCTGCGGTCCCGCGAACGGGCGGAGCGGCTGCGACAGCAGGGGAGCGGCATCCTGAGCTCGCTGCAGGTCGGGGAGCGGGCCCGGTTCGCACAGCAGGCTCAGATGGCCGTCGATCTGATCGTCGCGGGCATGTGTCACTCGGTCACCATCGACACCACCTACGACTGGGACACCCACGACGTCAACGCCCAGCAGCACCTGTACTGGGACGATCTGTGTCGCGAGCTGGGGGCGCTGATGCAGCAGCTCGAGGATCGAGCCCTCCTCGATCAGGTCGTGGTGGCTGTGCTGTCCGAGATGACCCGCACCCCCCTGCGCAACCTGGCGGGGGGCAAGGATCACTGGGGGCACACGTCCGCGATGCTGATGGGTGCGGTCGCCGGGGATCGGGTCTCGGGGGGCACCGATCACCTGCTCGAGTCTCAGCCGATGGATCTCCAGACGGGGGAGCTGTCGAGCACCGGGGCGCTGAACAAGTACGACAACCTCACCGCGGGCGTGCTGGAGCTCGTGGGGATCGATCCCGGCGCCTGGCTGCCGGGAGTAGAGCCGTTCCGGGGGGCCCATGTGGCTTAGCGTCGCGTTGCTGATCGCCTGCTCGGAGGCTGATCCCGATCCTGATCCAACCGAGCCCGTGTGCTCCGACACCTGGGACGGCTGGGCCGAGGGCTTCCTGCGGACATGGTGCACCTCCTGTCACAGCTCAGGGCTCGCCCTAGGCCAGCGCTATGGTGCGCCGCTGGGGCTCGACTTCGACACCTACGCAGGCACCGTCGAGCACGCCGATCGGATCGTGGCGGCCGCCACGGGGGAAGATCCAAGGATGCCCCCGGTGGGGCTCGCCTCCCCCAGTGAGCGCGCACGCCTCGCAGCGTGGATCGCGTGCGGCATGCCGGGATCGGAGCCCGCGCCCGTGCCCGGCTGTGGCGATGATCCCGAGGTGATCGAGCAGGAGCTGACGATCGGCTCGTCGCTGGATGCCGAGGCGCTGTGCCCAGAGGGCGGCGGCTCAGTCCACCTGCGCGGCGATCTCCTCGTCCGCTCAGACGCGCCCCTGAGGTGCCTGTGTGAGGTCGAGGGGAGCGTCGAGATCGTCCAGGGGGAGGAGGTGGATCTGTCCCGCCTGGCCCGGATCGGCGGCGATCTAGTGGCCTCGGACACGCCGCTGGCCTCACTGGAGCTCTCGAGCCTCGAGTCGGTCGGAGGCTCCGTGATCTTCGAGCTCCTGCCCCAGCTGGGCGAGGTCCGGCTCCCGTGGCTCGTCACCGTCGGCGGAGGCGTGCGGATCGTGCACCTCGCCCTCGCCGATCGGGTGGATCTGTCCCGCCTCGAGTCGGTCGGGGGGCGCCTCGAGCTGTCCGACATCCCCAACTTCCGCACCCTGCTCGGGGAGGGGTACGCCCTGCGGGAGATCGGTGGCGATCTGTTGCTGTCGAACCTCGACGCGTGGTTTGGCTTCTATGGCTTCGCCAACCTCGAGCGGATCGGGGGTGTCCTGCGGATCGTCGACAACGATCGGATCTCCAACCTCAGCGGGTTCACCCTGCTACAACAGGCCAGAGGGATCGAGCTGTCGGGCAACGGGAACCTGCAGATCCTCGATGGCTTCGACACCCTGCCGGTGCTGGCCGGTGATCTCCGGATCGAGAGCAACCCCTCCCTGATCCGGGAGGAGTCGTTCGCGGCCCTGCGGGACGTGGTCGGGACGGTCTCGGTGCGGGACAACCTGTCCCTGTCGTCGCTGGAGGGCCTCGAGGGGCTGACCTCGGTCGGCGCGCTGCAGCTGTCGGGCAACACCGCGCTGGGCACGATCGAGGGCTGGGCCCTCGCTGAGGTCGACGGCGAGCTGGTGATCGACGGCAACACTGCCCTGACCTCGGTGTGGGCGTTCCCCGAGCTGACCCGCGTCGGAGGTACCCTGAAGATCACCGGATCCGATCAGCTCTCGACGCTGATGGGCCTCGACGTCCTGGGGGTGGTGGGTGGAGATCTGGTGCTGGACGATCTCGCGTCCCTAAGCGACCTGCCCCCGATCCCGGCCCTGTCGGTGATCGGAGGCTCGGTCCGGATCGTGGGCTCAGGGCTGTCGGGGCTCGATGGCCTGGCGTCCCTGTCGGTGATCGGGGGCCTGCAGCTCTCCGCCAACACCGCGCTGGTGGAGCTGGACGCGCTGCACGGGCTCAGCCACGTCCAGGGGGATCTACAGATCGTCGACAACGTGGCCCTCGATCCAGTGGAGGTCCAGGAGCTGATCGATGCCATCGACGTCATCGATGGCTCCATCGTGACAGGAGGCAACGGCGGCTGATCCAGCGCTGATCGACGCCCACCACGTCCACCACGTCCACCACGTCCACCACGTCCACCACGTCCACCACGTCCACCACGTCCACCACGTCCACCACGTCCACCACG
>DRPG01000570.1 GCA_011376105.1 Deltaproteobacteria bacterium | reverse complement strand
GCAGGCGCGGATCCCATGGAACACGCCCCATGCGGTGACCGGGCTTGGATCGCCGCTGCCGCCCGTGTGCTGGCCCGCTCCGGTGACCCACTCGGTCTCCCTCCGGATCCAGTTCATGTCCTCGACGTTGGTGTTCATGTCCTCAGCGGTGATGTAGCGCCCCCCGAGGGTCTGGACGTGGCGTCCGAACGCCCGGAACAGTGCCTCGCACTTGATCGAGGGATCTCCGATGATCACCGCCTTGCCGCCCCCGAGATCGAGCCCAGCGACCGCGGCCTTGTAGGTCATGCCCCGCGACAGACGGAGCGCGTCACGCATGGCGTCAGCCTCGGAGGCATAGTGGTACAGCCTGCACCCTCCGAGGGCGGGGCCCAGGGTGGTGTCGTGGATCGCGATGATGGCCCGCAGCCCGATCCGGTCGTTGAGACACAGGATGACCTGCTCGTGCCTGAGCTCGGTCATCTCCTCGAACGACTGCATGGACGCTCCCGGGATCTGAGTTGTCTTGGAGGTCAGGGATCCTAACCCGGCGTGCGCCCGGCCCGGCTCCCCAGCTCACTCACCTTCGGTGCTGGGTGCTCCGATCTCGACCTGAAACTTCTTCATCAAGCGGCTAAAGTTGGGGCGCAGCATGCCGGCCCGCTCAGCGGCCCGCTTGATGACCTGATCGGACACGTGCAGCTGGTGCTTGAGGTATCCGACGGTGAACTCCGCCACGATCCGCTCCTTTGCCTCGGCATAGGGAAGATCCAGCAGCTCGGGGCTCAGGCCGGGGAGCCCGGAGCGCGCCGGGGGCGGCGCCAGGCCCTCGAGCTGATCGAGGTGCTCGACGGTCAACACCTCGTCGTCGGGCTGTGCCAAGACGATCGCTCTCCGGAGAGCGTTGCGCAGCTCGCGCACGTTGCCAGGCCAGGGGGCCCGCTCGAGCAGGGCCATCGCCTCGGGGGAGACCCGTCGGATCGACTTGCCCTCGAGCCCGTTGAGCTCCTGGATGAAGCGATAGGTCAACATCTTCACGTCGCCCGAGCGCTCCCGCAGCGGAGGGAGCTGGACGTGCACGACGTCGAGCCGGAAGTACAGATCCTCGCGAAACCGCCCCGCGTCGACCTCGGCCTTGAGATCCCGGTTGGTGGCGGAGACCACCCGGACGTTCACCGGGATCTCCTGGTTGCCCCCCACCCGGGTGATCGCCCCCTGCTCGAGCGCCCTCAGCAGCTTGGGCTGGTACTGCAGCTGCAGCTCGCCGATCTCGTCGAGGAACAGGGTGCCCCCCCTCGCCGCCTCGAACTTGCCGACCTTACGCCCATTCTGGCCAGTGTAGGTGCCGGGCTCCGCCCCGAACAGCTCGACCTCGATCAGGTTCTCGGCGATCGCACCACAGTTGATCGCGATGAATGGGCCGGTGCGCCCGGACAGATCGTGCAGGGCCCGGGCCGCGAGCTCCTTGCCCGAGCCGCTCTCCCCCTGGATCAGGATCGACGACGACGAGGGGGCACAGCTGCGGATCCGGCTCCGGACATGCTCCATCTCGGGGCTGCTGCCCAGCAGCGTGTCGTCGCCTCCAAAGACCTGAGCCTTCTTCCGGAGCTGTGCGACCTGGACCGCCCGCCGCAGGATCTGGTTGAAGCGACCCCAGTCGAGGATGGGCTTCTCGAAGTAGTCGGACGCACCAGCGTTGAGGCACTGGTTGGCGGTCTCGATGTCGTGATCTCCGGTGACGATGATGCACTCGGTCCCGGGCGAGCGCTCCCGGAACCGCTCGAGGACCGCCATCCCCGACATGCCCGGCATCAACAGATCGATCAGGGCCACGTCGATCCGATGATCCTTCAGCAGCTCCAGGGCCTCCTCTCCGCTGCTCGCGTCCAGGACCTCGAAGTCGTGGGCGATCTGTCTGCGGATCGCGGTCCGAAAGGGGGGATGGTCGTCGACCACCAACACACAGGGCAGCGCGTTCATCGGCCCCCCCGGACCGGCTCGAGGGGGCCCACCAGGCCGGCCTCGAGCCAGGGAGCCGCCACCCCGTCGCAGCGCTGATCGAGCGCACAGAACCGGCACGCGTCGCCCTTGGCGAAGGAGACGAGATCGGGCTGGAACAGCAGGGCCGCCCGCCGCTGGTGATCAGCGTCGACATAGAAGCGGTTGACAGAGCGCCACACTCGGTCGCTCAGATCCGGGATCCGCTCCGCGAGGGGCTGGAGCACACAGCGAGGCAGCCCCTTGATCCCCCACCGGGGTGTGCAGGGATCGTCGAGGGCCAGCAGCGCGGCGATGACCTCGCCCGCAGCGGGTGCGTGCACACCCTCGGCGGGGAGCGGCCACAAGAGCGTGAGCTGCGACACCGGGGCCGTGGCCAGCGCAGCGAGCACCGCCCCCAGCTCCCCCAGGGCCCCGGGGAGGAGGGGCACGGTGACAGCCAGCGCCTCCCCCTGGAGCGCACGGGCGTCTCCAGGGGTGCGGACCACGACGGCCACCGACACACCCAGTGGCAGGGGCTGCGCGGTCTGCCCGGGGGTCAGGTGGAGCACGATCCGCTCGAGGCCTGCTCCGACGGCGTACAACACCACACCCTCGAGCTGTGCTCCTCCGAGCCAGGCGTCGGGGATCCCCGACAGGATCAGGGCGCGGATCGGGCGCTCCCTCGGGCCTGGATCCCGAAAGAAGTCGAGGTTGGCCACGACCTCTTCGCTCGTCATCGGGCGGCTCGCCCGGGGCGCGTCCACCACCACCCGACCCGGGAACAGGGCCCCGATCCGAACCTGGAGCGTCTCGGGGGCGGAGACCGCTCCCCACCGGGTCCAGCGCAGGGACGAGGTCACATGGGCTCCGTGTGCTTGAGATCTGCTTCGAAGCGTCTGATCTCGAACCTCCTACGTCCCTGCTGGGGGACGCGGGCGACAGCCAGGCTCTGTCCGCTCGACGCCCGGGGGATCAAGCATGACCCAGGGGGGCAGCTTTGCCAAGCCCGCCACCCCGATCCACCCAGGGAGCCCACCGGTGGTGGCTCGCAGGCTGCCTGTAGCCCGGAGCGGTGGGGGTCTGCGACCGGGGGCGGCGCTGTGCAGGAGCTGGCTCACGGCGCCCGCACAGCGCCGGCTTCGCCGGGGGCAACCGCCGGGGGCAACGGCGCGGCGCTGAGGCACAGCGCTGATTGCCTCTGCGGCAATCAGCGAGCCAGATGCAGGCTGGAGCAGCCGTCGAGCTCCCACAGGACGTGGAAGTCGGAGACCGGCAGCTTGCGCTCTTCCTCGAGATCGTTCCAGGGGTTGGGATCCGCGGCGGTGACCTCATCAGTCACCCGCTCCACCAGCAACCAGCTGGGGCGGACCTCTCCACCCTGGCGCTCCCAGATCCGCGCCAGCCAGGGCAGCTGGGACGAGAACTGGTACTTGCGGATCCGTGCGGTTCGATCGGACCGATCCCCTGAGCCCAGATCCCGATGGACCCGCTCGCCGTACAGCGCTGTGGCCAGCGAAGCGACAGCGTCGAGATCCTCCCCCTCGAGGAGCTCCCGGATCCTCGCGACCAGGGCCTCCCCCGCTGCGTTGCCGACCTGCTCCTCCGTCGCCTCCAGCACCTGCTGGCAGTGGCGAGACACCTGCTCGTCCGCTGCGTGGACTCCTGCGACGTGCAGGGTGAACACCCAGGTCGCGATGGTGTAGGGAACCTGGTCGTAGTCCGCTGCAGCCATGGTCATCGGGTCTCCGGGTCGAGGGATTGGATTATATGCCGGGCGTGATGACATGGCTGGTCGTTGGTGTCTGGTGGGCGTGCTCCGGTGGATCCGGTCCCTTCAAGGGGCCGATCCCCCAGCGACCCGCTGTCTTCGAGGATCCAAGGCTGCGCACCACCGGGGCATCACAGGTCCATCAGCTCTGGAGGCTGCCGGCTGCTCGGTACACGATCGCTAAGACCACGCTGCCCGAGGGGTTCACCCCCCGCTCCCGCTTCCCGGTGCAGATGGCGTCCCGTCCGATCCGGAAGCGGAGGTCGACCCACATCTGGCACGGGACCTCGCCGTTCTCCACCCAGATCCGGGGCCGGATCGGCCCCCCGCCGGGCATGAAGGTGTTCGTCGGCGACGCTGAGATCCCCTACTCGAGCAACCTCACCGGCCGCTCGTGGCGGATCCAGGACGACAAGCTCGCGGTGTCGTGGTCCACCGAGGGGCTCGAGCCGGTCCGGGTGAGCTTCGATCGTGCCCAGGAGGTCCTGATCCGGAGAGATCTCCAGAGCTCGGGCCTCGAGCCCCGGGCGTTCGTAGAGCACGAGGTCACCCTCGACGGCCGCACCCGCCCGGGCCTGCTGCTGCCCGCCCCCAGCACGGTGTCCTGGGAGCTGCAGCTGCCCGAGGGGGCCCGGTTCGAGGCCTGGACCACCATCGCGCCGCTGCCCCTGCGCAACCTCGCCTCCGACGGGGCCTACGCAAGGCTGCTGATCGAGGCCGGGGGCACCACGACCGAGGCCGGCTCCCGCTTCGTCGGCCCAGAGGAGGTGTTCGAGCGGTGGCAGGTCGATCTGTCACGGTGGGCCGGACAGTCGGTCACCCTCCACCTGCAGACCGAGGTCTATGGCTCGCGGGACTTCGATCACCTCTTCCTCGGAGGCCCCGCCGTGTGGGGCGCGTCGTCGGGGGAGGTCCGGAGGATCGTCGTCGTGGGGCTGGACACCACCCGCCCCGATCACTTCAGCTTCTTTGGCTATCCCAGGCCCACCACCCCCGAGCTCGACGCGGTGCTCGCCACCGCCACGGTGTTCGATCACGCCTGGACCCCCGCGCCGAGGACCCGTCCCTCGTTTCGCTCCGCCACCACCGGCCGCAACCCGCTCGACGCGGTCGGCGCCAAGAACATCGGGGCGGTGTTCCAAGAGCACGGCTTCGTGACCTCCGGCATCGTCGCCAACGTCCACCTGCAGCCCAGGTTCGGCTTCTCCGATGGGTTCGACGACTGGTGGTTCGACGGCCAGAGCGACGCTGAGTCCCAGGTCGATCGCGCGCTGGCCTTCCTCGATCGGTACCCAGAGCGGGACGCCTACCTGTTCCTGCACCTCATGGATCCCCACCTGCTGTACCGTCCAGCGTCACGCCACGAACAACTCTTCGTCACCGATCCCGATCCAACGCTGCCCGACAACTTCAACCGCTGGCAGGTCTACCAGTGGGCCCGGCGCGGAGCGCTCGACGAGCGCAGAAAGGCCCACATCATGGGGCTGTACGACGCAGAGCTCCGCGGGATGAGCGAGCAGCTCGGCCGGCTGTTCGATCAGCTCGATCGCATGCCGGGTCGCACCCTGGTGGTGCTGCACACCGATCACGGCGAGGAGTTCTGGGAGCACGGCGGCTTCGAGCACAACCACACCCTGTACGACGACGTCACCCGAGGGCTCCTCGCCTTCCGTGTGGGCCCCGGCCAGGCCCAGGGCCGACGGATCGAGGCCCCGGCGACCCTCGCCGACATCGGCCCCACCCTGTTCGAGCTCGCGGATCTCACCGAGGTCCCCGAGACCGACGGGCGCAGCCTCGTCCCCCTGCTGCTCCCCGACGGCGAAGCTCCCGACTGGTCCGATCGTCCGATCGGGATCGGCCACCTACGGTACGGCCACGAGCGCTGGGGGGTGATGCACCAAGGCCACAAATACGTGCTGCACACCGGCAGCGGCCACGAGGAGCTGTACGATCTGAGCGCGGATCCGGCCGAGTCGAGGAACCTGGCCCTGTCCACCGATCTCGATCCCTGGCGCAGAGCGCTCGCCGCCGCCCACCACATGGAGGTCGGCTCAGGGCTGCGGATCCGGGTGGAGCTGTTCACGAAAGATCGTCGCCCCTTCCAGATCAAGCTGCCGGCTGCACCCACCCAGATCGGCGTGATCGACCCAGAGGCCACGGTGGAGCAACCCGCCAACCAGGCCTGGGGCGAGCCCCCCAAGAACACGGTCGAGGACATCGGCACGCTCGAGCTAGGCGAAGACGGCGTCACCCTCACCTACACCCCGGGGGAGGGAGCCTCCCTGCGTGGGATCCTCTACGTCCTGTCCGATCAGCCGCTGGATCCCGCACAGGTGAGCCTGTCCCGGGAGGGCCAAGGGCTGGCCACGATGAACACCAGGGGCCTCGCCGTCTGGCGCTCAGGCACCGACGCGATCAAGATCGAGCCCGGCACCATCCCGATCCCTCCGCCATCGGAGGCGGCCCGGATCCGGGCCCTGCAGGGCGAGACGGAGGACGCGGGCAGCGAGCGCGCCCTGCTCATCGAGCTCGGATACATCAAGGACGACGACGAAGAGCCCTGATCCAGCCAGCCCACCTGCCCCCTGCGCACGCTCCCCGCGCCCAGGGCACAGGCGCCCGCAGTCGACGTGCAGCACCCCTCGGGCAGCCCTGCGCACGCTCCCCGCGCCCAGGGCACAGACGCCGGGATCAGGCGCCTGAGGGGGAGGGGTCCACCGCCATCGCCTGGATCCCAGCGCGCTCGAACATCGCCCGATCCACCTCCCAGGAGGGGTTGCCGGTGGTCAGCAGCTGTTCACCAAAGAACACGCTGTTGGCACCAGCCATAAAGCACAGCAGCTGCGCCTCCTCCGACAGCTCCCTGCGGCCCGCGGACAGGCGGATCTTGGCCCTGGGCATCAGCAGCCGCGCGGTGGCGATGGCGCGCACCATCTCAAGGGTAGAGACGCGCTCGGCCTCCCCCATCGGGGTCCCCTCGATCGCCACCAGGGCGTTGATCGGCACCGACTCGGGGTGATCGGGCTGGTTCGCCAGGATCTGGAGCAGCCGACAGCGATCGGTCACCGACTCGCCCATCCCGAGGATCCCGCCACAGCAGACGCGGATCCCTGCCCTCCGGACGCGATCGAGGGTGGCGAGGCGATCGGCATAGGTCCGGGTCTGCACGACGTCGGGATAGAACTCGGGCCCGGTGTCGAGGTTGTGGTTGTACGCCGTCAGCCCGGCCTCGGCGAGGCGCGCGGCCTGCTCGTCGGTGAGCATGCCCAGGGTGCAGCAGGCCTCCATACCCAGCCGCCGGACCCCCGCGACCATCTCGAGGACCGCCTCGAACTGCTGCCCCCGGGGGCTGCGCCAGGCGGCCCCCATGCAGAAGCGTGTGGCGCCTGCCTCATGGGCAGCCCGGGCCGCGGCCAGGACCTCGTCGACCTGCATCAGGGGCTGGGCTGAGACCCCGGTGTCGTAGCGCGCCGCCTGGGGACAGTAGCCACAGTCCTCAGGGCATCCACCGGTCTTGATCGACAGCAGCTGACACAGCTGCACCTCGTGCCCTCCGAAGGCCTCCTGGTGGATCGTGGACGCGGTGTGGACCAGCTCGAGCACCGGACGATCGTGGATGGCGCGGACCTCCTCGAGGGTCCAGTCGTGACGGATCTCCATGGGGCCTCCGAGCCGGGAGGCTATTTCGTTTCCATGATCCGAGCCGGTCTGTTCGCGCCAGGGGCGCGAAAGGGTTGGCTCAAGCTGGCTCGGGACCCGGCGCCCACAGGTGGGTCGAGGAGCTGAACGCCGCCCCGACCAACACCCCGACGTAGGAGGCCAGGATCAGCGTCCACTGGAGATCGTCATCGCCAGACGGTGCCCCAAGGATGGCAAGGAAGAACACAGGGAGCCAGTGCGCAGCGAACAACAGCCCCGCGACCCGGGCCCAGATCGCACGCCGATCGAGGGCGGAGGCCGCCAGCTCGAACGCACCGGCCCACACGCCGACGAAGCCTCCGCTGACGGACACGACCGCGATCCCGGCGCTGAGCCAGGCGAGGATCGCGGGCAGGCCAGCGCCCGACCGCCACCCCGAGCTGCTGAGCCACAGGACCAGGGACAGGGCCGCGGGGCTACAGGCGAAGAGGTAAGCCGCCGCGATCAGGATCCGGGTGGGCAGCCACCACGACGGCTCCCGGGCCGTGCTCCCCTGCGCGCTCGCCAGGGAGCGCAGCGCGACCACCCCGACCCCGGCCCCCATCGCCACCGCCAGCCAGCTGCACAGGGACACGATCGAGCCCAGCAGGAGCGGCTCGGCGCGCCAGGGCTGTGCCAGCGCCGCGCCCCACAGGGCGAAGGGCCACAGGCACAGGGGGAGCCAGTGGATCACGAGCGTGAGGCTCAGCCCAAGGACCCCCCAGCTCGACAGCGGCGCATGGCTCGTGGCGCGGAACGCCTCCGCGCGCTGGCCCACCAGGGCGAGCACCACCGCCAGGGGTAGGCCCACGAAGGCGCCGAGCATCGCCCAGGCCGCCACCCCCTCCCCCACCGACCGCCAGGCCTCCAGGATCAGCGCGACCCCGGCCACCAGGTTCCATCCGAGCGCTGCACAGCCGAGGATCAGCACGGCGGTGACCGCCCGCATCCTCCGCAGCGACAATCCCGACACATCGAGGTTCTTCAACATGGGGGCCATGCTACACCCCGCGTGACTTCAGTTGACACGAGGCCTGGATCGCGTTCTGGAAGCCGGGTCGAAACAAAAGTGAGGTCGTCGTGGAAGCTCCCCAGCAGTATAAGACCGCAGGCATCATCAACCTAGCCTGCGGTGTGTTCTCCCTGCTCACCAACCTCGTCTGGACCATCACCCTGATCTTCGTCTGCATCGGCTTGTTCTGGCTGATCCCGGCTGCGGCGGGTGGCTACCAGGCCTTCGTCGGCTGGCAGATGTACAACGGCGAGGCCAGCCCCCAGGCGAAGAACGCCTCGATCGCAGGGATCGTCGCTGGGTTGTTCGGCTTCAACATCATCACCGCCGCCGGCAGCGCCTACGCCATGATGCAGGTGGGCGAGGACGAGGTCAAGGGCTGGCTCGAGCAGCACGGCGCAGCCTGATCCCGTCGCCCGAGCCACGCCTCGTCACGTAGCTGAGCTCCGGAGACCGACCAAAGCCAGCGTACCAGGACGTCTCGAGCACGCTGGGGCCAGGGTGGCCACGCTTGATGACAACCCGATACACGCTCAGATCGGTTTGTTGTCCTACGATGGATCCGTGGGCCTCTAAGCCGCCGGAGCCTAAGGATGGCGACCCGCCTCGATCGCGTGACCACCACCTCAAGCCGTCTGGACGAAGATCTCGATCTCGTCTCGACCGCCCTCGTGCCCCACCGTGCCCACCCCCCGAGCACGGAGGCGCTCCACCTCCCAACCCACGTCCCCCGACGCCTCCCGGTGCGAGCCCTGGGGGGAGCGATGGCGTCCTGGCTGTCGATGACCTTCGGGCTGTGCTATGTCGCGCTCCCCGCCCTGCTGGCCATCGTGGGCTGGAACACCGGCGTGATCGCCGGGTTCTGGTTCTCCCTGCCGGCCTTTGCGATGGCCTCGCTGATCGCGATCGTGGGGGTGCTGATCGCTCAACCCCGCCTGCAGCTGAGCCTCGCGCAGCCCCGGGATCCCGTGCTCGCCGCGACCCTGGGCGGGCTCGGTGTGTGGGCCGTGGTGCACAACACCAGCACCATGCTCATGCCGTTCACCTCGATGAGCCCGCTGGAGCTCCTGAGCTTCCTCGGGCTCAACGTCCTCGAGATGACCCTGCTGGGCATGATGTTCGCGTCGTTCACCAAGCGCACCAGCGTGGCCCTGGCCCTCGGCGGGGGTTTCCAGCTGCTCGTCCTAGGGCTGGTGCTTACCCTCATGGCGCTGCTCTAGCGCGCTGGAGCGGCGCGCTAGAGCAGCGCCATGCCCTAGCGCGCCCCGGGATCCGGGATCCAGACACAGCCCCGGATCCAGACACAGCCCCGGATCCAGACACAGCCCCGGTGGGTGCCGCACAGCAACACCCCCGGCGCGCTCACTGAGCCTGCCACCGGGTGAGGAGCTCGAGCAGATCCCGCTCCCTCCCCCGGCTGCGCTGCAGGGCGAGGTCGAGCTCCGAGACCTGGCGCTGCAGCGCGTCCACCTTCGCCATCTCGATCCGCAGGTAGTCGATGGCCT
>DRPG01000569.1 GCA_011376105.1 Deltaproteobacteria bacterium | reverse complement strand
CAGCGGGCATGCACCAGCTGATGGGGGCCGACGGCACGATCCGGGCCCTGTCCTTCGAGGACATGGCCGAGCCCGTCCCCCTGTCGGAGGACACCCCGCTGCGGCGCGGCCCGTTTCAGATCGAGGCCCGGCGTACGATCCATCACATCCCGACGTTTGCCCTGCGGATCACTGCAGGAGGTCGCTGCTTGGGCTGGAGCGCGGACACCTCCTTCGACGAGGGTCTGATCGCCTGGCTGGCCGAGGCCGATCGCCTCGTCCACGAGACCAACCTCGGGATCCACACGCCCTATGCGCGCCTCGCCGCGCTGCCCGAGGCGCTGCGACGTCGGATGTGGCTCAACCACTACCCCGACGACTTCGATGTCGGATCCAGCGTCATCGAGCCCCTGCGTCAGGGGCAGCGCTACACGGTGTGAGCTCGCCCAGCCGGAGGTAGACTGTCCCCATGCACGTCGAAGACGCAGCCTACAAGTCGATCAAGGGCCGGGATCAGGTCTTCAACGAAGACGCCACCATCGTGCTCGGGGTCCCCCCCCTGGCCGTGGTCGCCGACGGGATGGGGGGCCCGGGTGCGGGCAACGTCGCCAGCTCGATCGCCCTGGTCGCGTTCCAGGAGCGTGCGGCGGGCCTAGCCCGGCTCGCCCGCCAGGCCGACAGCTCGTCGAGGGCGCGGCTGGCGGTGGGGCGGGAGCTCGAGCGCCTGATCGAGCACATCCACGAGCAGGTGGCCCACTCCGCCCGGACCGGCGATCGGTTCGGCATGGGCACCACGCTGGTCACGGCCCTGATCGCGGGCAGCCGGGCCCACCTGGCCCACGTCGGCGCAGCCCGGGCCTACCTGTTCCGCGACAGCAAGCTGCGGGCCCTGACCGAAGATCACACCGTGGGCATGGTCCGGGTACGCCAGGAGCTGATGTCCCCCGGGGAGTACCGCACCTCCCCCCTCAGCCGCCGGCTGTACCAGGCGCTGGGCACCGGCTCCGACGTCGACGTCGACGTCGCGGAGGTCGCCCTCGCCGACGGCGACTGGCTGCTGCTGTGCAGCGACGGCGTCCACACCACCCTCGACGACGAGACCATCGGGCGCTGCCTGTCGCGGGCGAGCGACGCCGAGGAGGCCTGTGCGCTGCTGCTGGCCGCGGTCCAGGCCACCGGAGGCACCGACGACGCCACCGTCGCGGTCCAGCGGATCGTCTCCGACGTCCCCCCCGATCTGGTCGATGAGATCGCCAACGTCCTGTCCGACACCTCCCTCTTCAAGGGGCTGTCCGAGACCGAGCGCAGCTGGATCGCTCCCTACCTCGATCACGAGGAGCTGGTCCCCGGCCAGGTCTTGTTCAGCGAGGGCGACGAGGCCGACGCCTTCTTCGTGGTGATCGACGGGCTGGTCAGCATCACCAAGGGCGGCACCCCGCTGGTCGACGTCGGCGCCGGGGGCAGCTTCGGTGAGCTGTGCCTAGCCCGGCCGGTGCGGCGCTCAGCCACGGTCACCGCCACTGAGGAGACCCTGGTGTTCGGGCTCTCCCGGGAGCGCTTCCACGAGGCCCTGGCCCGGCGCCCGGCGGTGGGGAGCAAGCTGCTGCTCACGGCGCTGGACCACGTGGGGATCCGCCTGCGGGATCTGACCGATCGCCTGGCGGTGGTCGAGGCCCTGGCCAACGGAGAGCGGCACCCCGGCGATCAGACCGTGCTCGAGGCGATCACCCGGGCCGTACAGGGCAAGCTCGGGTAGCGTAGAGCGAGGATCAGGCGAGCCCAGGCCACGCCTGTACAGGGCACGCCCGGAGGACCCCGACGACGACCGAGGCCACCGTGGCGGCGCGATCCCGATCCAAGGGGAGGCCCGTCGAGGGCGCCCCGGTGGACCCCTCCTGGATGGCTCGAGCCGCGACGACGCTGACGATCGCGTCCACCCCGGCACGGTCGAGGACCCCCAGCCCGCGGCGGATCGCCCGATGAGCGTCATCGTCCCCCCTGGCCGAGGACAGGCTCGAGCGGATCGAGCCCCCCGGGGCGCGGTGTGCTCTCGTGCTCCGACCAGCGCTACCCGCGGAACACCTCCACCATGGCGTCGCGCACCCGACGCCAGGGCCCCTTGATCCGACGCGCCGGGGGCAGGCTCCGGAGCACGATCGCCCCATAGCGGCGATCGTGGAGCCTGCGATCCAACAGCAACACCACACCTCGATCGCTGTGGGAGCGGATCAGCCGCCCGTACCCCTGCCTGAGCTTGAGCACCGCCTCGGGCAGGGACACCTCCCAGAAGGGCTCCCGCCCCTGCGCCTCGATCCGCTCGAGCCGTGCCTGCTGCAGGGGCTCGGTGGGGACCCGGAACGGCAGCCGGGGCAGGATCACCAGCCGCAGCCCCTCCCCCCGGACGCTCACCCCCTCCCAGAAGGAGTCGGTGCCGATCAACACCGCCCT
>DRPG01000568.1 GCA_011376105.1 Deltaproteobacteria bacterium | reverse complement strand
GAGCTGGCCCCGACGGCTGCGTTCACCCCGTTCGTGGGCCTGTCCACCTATGAGCCCACGACCCGCCCCTTCCCCACTGAGGCGTTCGCCGCCCGCCTCCAGCAGGAAGAGCCAGCGCCCCGGCAGCACGTCGCCGTCGCCCGCCCCCAGGAGGAGCCCCCGACCTTCCAGTACGACGGCCAGACCAGCCACCCGCTGTTCAAGCCCACCCGGGCCCTCGAGGGCGCCGAGCTGTGCGAAGATCTCCTGCCCCTCGAGCCCAAGGCGCTGCTGGGCAGGCTATCGCCCGAGGAGATCGACTGCCTCCTCGCGCGCTCGTCCCGCGACGAGCGGATGACCGATCGGGAGAAGGCGTCGCTGGTGCTGATGGCCAACGCCTGGGCCAAGGATCGCTCCGAGTGGGAGCCCCTGGTCCGTCGCCACCTCGAGGAGATCGATCAGTCCGATCCCAACGTCGCGTACAAGTACGCGATCTACCTGAGCAAGCTCGGCCCCAGCCGGGCGCTGGGGGTCCTGCGGTGGTCCGGGGTCGCGATGGAGAACCGCACCGTGTGGGAGGGAGACGACTTCCCGACCCGGGTCAACGCGCTGCACCGGATGCGGGCCCGGGCCTATCAGCAGCTGTGGAACGAGGCTGAGAAGCTGCACGCCCAGCAGCCCACCCGGGAGACCCGGGAGAAGACTGAGGAGTACCGCAACCTCACCAAGGTCCACGCCCGGGAGTGGTACGAGTACGCCAAGAAGGCCGGCAAGGACGCGGCGCTGGCCCTGGAGCTGTGCAACTCCGCCGCGGGCACCAGCGGCTACTGCACAGAGTGACCTCCAGGGGCCTGTCGCGCACGCCCCCGTCGGCTCGGCTCCCAGAAGCGGTGGCGCTGCATCACGGCGAGGCCCCCCGCGAGAGCCTGTCGCGCACGCCCTCGTCGACCCGGCCCCCTGATGGATCACCCGTCAGGGCACGACGCTCGGTCTGGACACGCGACAGGCTCCCGGCGATCGCGGCCAGGCCCGTGGGCTTGGCCCGAAGCGGTGATGTGATCACCCCTCAGCGCCCCCCGGGGGCAGCAGGAACCTGCGGCGGTAGGCGCGGGCCTTTCGCTCCTTGAGCTTCCTGCGTGCAGCGACCTCTTGTTCGATCCACCGCCTCCGATCCTCGGCAAAGGCCATCGCCTCCTGCAGGTGGGCCAGGAGCGCGTCACGGATCTGGAGCAGCTGGGGATCATCGTGCTCGCGGAGCCTGTCGCGCACCACGGCGAACACCTCCCGGCACAGCTGCCGGGGCTGCGCTCCCTCGTGGCGAGCGATGGCTTGCTCGAACAGAGCGGAGGCCTCAGCCCGGGGCTCATGGGGCAGGCGATCGAGCCAGGCCCGGGAGGCGGGCGGGTGCTCGTCGGTGACCTCCCCCACCGGGGGCGGAGGCGGCAGCGCGGGCCTCACCCCCAGGCGCCCGAGCTCAGCGGTCGGCACCGCGCCAAGCGCCATCGGGGGCAGGCTGAAGCGCCCGCCCGTGGCCGCAGCCTTCCACACCCTCCACGCCTCCTTGATCGTCAACAGGATCCCGATCAGCTCGCTGGCCGCCAGCTTGGACAGCGACGCGGCGACCTCGGGCGCGAGCAGACGCTGCAGTGGATCCCGGTGATCGGGCGGGAGGAAGGTCGCGGCCCAGGCGTAGCGCGCCATCGCCCGCAGCTGGCGATCGCTGGGCGCGTCGTCGTGCCAGTGGGAGCTGTCGAACCGGGAGAGGGGGGGTAGCCCGACGCGCTCGAGCTCAGCGGCGATCCGCCGGAGGTAGACCAGCACGCCCCCCACCGCCACCGCCGGCGGCATCGCCAGCGCCCGGAGCTCGCGGGGCCCCTCCCCCCGGGCCCGATCGTGCTGGATCTCTGGCTCGTCCAGCAGCGCGTCCGACAGCCGGGCGGCGTGCTGGATCCCGTGCTTTCCGAGTAGATCATGGGGATCCATCACCACGGCGTCGACCTTGTCCGGGTGAGCCCTGAGGACACGCCCGAGCTCCTGGACGAAGCGGACCTTGGACTGGACGGGCCTGCGCAGGCACAGCCATCGCAGCCAAGGTAGATCCACCCCCTCGGCGAGGAGGCTGACGTGGACCAGGGCCGACAGCCGCCCGGCCTGCAGCTCAGAGATCAGCCGCGCCTGCTCCGGCTCCCCCTGGCGGCTGTGGATCGCGGCTGCGGCGATCCCTTGCTCCGACAGCAGCGACGCATACGACTCCGCGTCCTCGATCGACAGCGCTGAGACGATCCCTGGTCCCTCGCCATAGGCCCGGATCTGCGCCAGACAGATCTGATCGACGTCGGCCGCCCCAAGGCCCGACCAGTTGACCACCTGGAAGCCGGTGACCACCCGATCGGCGAGCCCGTCGCTGTAGGTGTAGCGGTAGACGACCTCGTCCCACAGCGACAGCCGCTCAGCCCGGGTCGAGCGAAAGGGGGTGGCGGTGAAGCCCACGGCGGCGGCGGGTTGCAGCGCCTCGAACGCCTCGAGCACGCTGGCGGCCTCGGTCTGGTGACACTCATCAGCCACCAGCAGCGCCACCCGGCGGCCCTGCTCCGCCAGGAGCCCCGCGAGCTGCAGGGCCGAGGCATAGCAGGCGACCACCACCTCGGCGTCGGCCTCCTTGGCGTCGGTGTAGAACGCACCGACGCGCTGTGCCCCACAGCGCTCGGACACGGTGTCGGCCAGCTGGCGCACCAGCTTGCGCCGGGGCGCGCCCACCACCACCACCTCGTCGTCGGCCAGGGAGCCCAGCCATTGGTGCACCACCTCCGCGGCGAGGATCGACTTGCCTCCACCCATGAACGCAGACACCACCCCCCGGGTGCCCGACTCCAGCGCTGCGATCACCCGGGGCAGGGCCTCAGCCTGCCACCGACGCGGAGGACGCGGCGCCCCCTCCCACGGGATCCGCTCCGGCCCGCTGCGGTCGTCGGCCAACACCACCTCCCCCCTGGATCTACTGCATCGCGTGTGCGAAACCTGACCGTCCGGGCACGAACGCCGTCGTGCCCGGTGCACCGCGACACCTCGATCCGGATCGAGCGATCACCACCAGCGCGGATCGCTCGGCCCCGGGAGGGCAGGGCCCTGGCACGCGCCTTGCTCCATCTCCACCGGGCCTCCACCGGGCCAGACCCACCGGTGGGCCCGAGGGAGCCCCCTTGTTCGTCGTCCTCTTCCCCACCCTCTTCCCCAAGACCCTCGCGCTCGTCGCCGGCTGTGGGGACGCAGGTCCCAGTGGAGGCACCTGTGCAGAGCTGTGCGCGATGTACGCGCCCTGTGGCCCGGCCCCCTCGGAGGGCCTGTGTGGGCCTGATCCCTCGGATCCCGAGGCTGAGTGCCTCGAGGCCTGTGGCGATGCCCTGCAGGCCCTCTCCCCCGCCCAGCAGGAGGAGCTCTCGGGCTGTCGGACCTGTGTCGACGCCACCACCGGAGGCACCTGCGACGCGATCGATCGTTCGGTCGCGCTGTACAACACCTGCTCGCAGGAGTGCGTCTCCGATCCAGTGGTGGAGCTGCTCGACGAGCTGGCCTTTGGCTGGGGCACCCTCGAGGCCCCCACGATCTGCCAGCAGCGGATCGAGCGGCTCCGGGCCTGCTGTGTCAGCGTGGGCGGCGCCACCGAGAGCGCCAGCCTGTCCTGCGACTCCGTGGAGGATCAGTGTGTAGCGGGCTGCGTCCTCGACGCCCCCTGTGGCGCGCTGAGCGGCAGCGACGCACAGGCCACGGAGGCCTACGCCACCTGTGTCTCGGCCTGCGCCTCAGCCAGCGGTCGCTGATCGCGCCGCTCCGCTGGGCGACGACACCACCACCGGGGGCGGGGGCCCGAGGATCTGGCCGTCGGTCGGGGTGGATCGAGGCCATCCCGCGCTGAGCAGACAAGATCTCCGTCGCTGAGGGTGGATCGATCGAATGCGCCCGGACCCAGACCGGTCCAACCGGCGTGAGAGTCCACCCCGCACAGGATCGTCCATGCCCGTCGTCGCTGCGCTCGTCACCCTCCTCGCCCTGTCGACGCCTGGTCACGCGGGCGAGCCGATCCGGGTGGTCGAGGGCTCCCTCGAGGTCCCCGCTGAGATGAGCCCCGAGGACGCGCTCGCCTCTGTCAGCGACATCTCCAGGATCTTCGAGCTATACGAGCCGGTGGTCCCAAAGATCCCAGGCGTCCAGGTGGATCTGGCCAAGGAGGTGGTCTCGATCGAGGCCCCCACCATCCTCGAGCTCCCCGTCAGCGGCAACGCCCTCGGTCGCAAGATCGAGGAGCGTGCACGGGTCACCGCCGTGGCCGAGGAGATCCTCTGTCCAGGCCCGGGCACCCCGAGCGCCGGGGCGGGCCGGAAGATCACCCTCGACTTCAGCGCCTCGAGCTACAACATCGAGCGTCGGATCTCCCGGATCGAGATCACCGCCTGTCCCACCGTCGATCGCAGGGGCCACCAGCAGATCGAGGCGGTGGGTCGCTTGTTCGCGGGGTACCTGCCAGAAGATCCTTCGCTCAACGCTCTCAGCGAGTCGATCGGGGCCAGGGCGCTCCAGGGCGCCTTCATCAAGCAGGTCCCCGCCATGCTCTCAGCCGTCGAGGCCCACTGGGCGACCCTGAGCCCATGAGGCCTGTCGCCCACGGTGGACGGAATGTCGTCCGGGCCCGCCCGTAGGTAGGCCAGGAGGTCGTATGGAGCCCGTCTATGTCTCCCCCCGTGCCCCGATGAGCCTGTGGCAGGAGTACCGGGTCCGCCCCGACGGCATCGAGCTGCGCTCGTTCATCGTCGGCCACACCTTCCTGCCCTGGGACGAGATCCTCAGCGTGACCGCGCGTCCGCCCCTGGTCATCGCCGATCTCTTCCGGAGAGACGCACGGTTCCAACGCCTCTTCGCGGTGAAGCTCGATCTCGCGGATCTCGTGCGCCACGTGGCGGTGGAGCGCCGCCATGGCCTGTTTGGACAGTATCGCTTCGTCCCCGACGATCCTGACGCGTTCGTGGCCGCCTGCGGGGCCGCCCGGCGTGCAGCGCTCGGAGAGGGCGCACCAGGAGACGCACAGCGGGACACGGCATAGGCAGGGCGGCGCCCGGAGACGCGCCCGGAGGTGGTGCCAGGTACCGCCAGAGGGCTCTCTGCTCGGTGTGCAGGTCAGCAGGTCAGCAGGTCAGCAGGTCAGCAGGTCAGCAGGTCAGCAGGTCAGCAGGTCAGCAGGTCAGCAGGTGCCCAGCGCCGGACGGGGACGGGGACGGAGACGGAGACGGAGACGGAGACGGAGACGGAGACGGAGACGGGGACGG
>DRPG01000567.1 GCA_011376105.1 Deltaproteobacteria bacterium | reverse complement strand
CCGCAGAGACCGGCACCACCGAGACCGGCACCACCGAGACCGGCACCACCGAGACCGGCACCACCGAGACCGGCACCACCGAGACCGGCGACACTGGCACCACCAGCACCACCGGCACCACCAGCGTCG
Organism: Deltaproteobacteria bacterium; assembly: GCA_011376105.1. Lineage (GTDB taxonomy): Bacteria > Myxococcota_A > UBA796 > UBA796 > DRPG01. The sequence goes on along the minus strand of DRPG01000567.1, from coordinate 9,648 downwards.
ACTATGGTGTCACCTACTGATCAGCCCGGGCCCTGGCACCAGGTGTGTACCGAGCCCTCGCCGGGGGCGTCCGAGGTCCCATGCACGTCCGCGAGCTCCGCCCCGAAGACCTCGGCACCCACAAGCCCATCTACGCGGTGTGGGAGATCACCCTCCGGTGCGATCATGCCTGCGCCCACTGTGGCTCCCGCGCGGCCAGGGCCCGACCCGACGAGCTGACCTTCGCCGAGCTGAAGGCGGTCGGCGACGCGCTGGCCGAGCTGGGCTGCCGCGAGGTCACCCTGATCGGCGGCGAGGCCTACCTGCACCCCGACGCGGTGGCGCTGACTCGACACCTCAAGGAGCTCGGCCTGTGGGTGAGCATGCAGACGGGGGGGCGGGGGCTGACCGAGCCCATCTGTCGGGCGCTGGCCGAGGCCGGCATGGACGCGATCGGGGTCTCGCTGGATGGTCCCCCCGAGGTCCACGACGTGCTGCGGGCCGCCCGCGGCAGCCAGACCTCAGCTGAGCGGGCGCTGCAGATCGCGGCGTCGCTCGGGCTGCCGATCACGGTGAACACCCAGCTCAACGCCCTGACCCTGCCCCACCTGCGCTGGCAGTACGAGCGCATGGTGGCCCTGGAGGTCCGGGCCTGGCGGCTCCAGCTGACCGTGCCCATGGGCCGTGCCGCCGATCACTTCGACTGGATCCTCCAGCCCTACCAGCTGCTGGAGGCGCTCGACACCATGGCCGAGCTCCAGCTCGACGCGGTGGCCCGGGCCGAGGCCCAGGGCCTGCCCGCCTCCAGGGCGATGCACGTGCACGGCTCCAACAACGTCGGCTACTTCGGGGCCCACGAGGAGCTGCTGCGCAGCCGCCCCGGCGGCCAGAGCAGCTGCTGGGGTGGCTGTCCCGCCGGGACCCACGTCATCGGGATCGAGAGCGATGGCCGGGTGAAGGGCTGCCCCAGCCTGCCCACCGCGCCCTACCACGGCGGCACCGTGCGGGAACGTCCGCTGCAGACCATCTGGCGCGAAGACCGCACCGTGGGCTTCACCCGCCACCAGACCTCCGACGATCTGTGGGGCTTCTGTGCGGGCTGCTACTACGCCGACATCTGCCGGGCGGGCTGCAACTGGACCAGCCACTGCACCCTGGGGCGCCGCGGAAACAACCCCTTCTGCGCTCACCGGGCGGAGACCCTGCGGGATATGGGGCTGAGGGAGCGCGTAGAGCCCGTACAGCCACCCCCCGGAGTCCCCTACGACTTCGGGCGGATGAGGATCGTTGTCGAGCCCTGGCAGGCCTGACGGGCCGTGACGCTCGACAGCCCCCGGAACCAGGCTATGATCTCAGTGGCGCCTGGATGGGATGCCCGGCTGGGGGTAGCAGCCCAGCTGGCGAGCGGCTTGCTCGCGAACCCTCCTGGTCCGAGTTCCGGCGATCGTCAGGAGGCTGCAGGTCCGGGACCTGTGATGTGAAACGCCCGAGAAGGAGGTGATCCAGTGAGTCTTTCCTACGTGCCCTGCCAGGTGGCGGCTCGATAGGGCCCACGCGAGAGCGCAGGTTCTGCGATCTCGGGTCGGGACCCCTCGGTTCCCGGCTGCCATCGCCTCCCGGGGGCCAGGTTGGCACACCTGGGGTCTGCTTCGGCAGGCCTGTCTCCCGGGCGGTCCCCTCTCCCTCTCCCCAGACAGCTCGAGCGCGGTGCGCCCCACGGGCGAGCACCGGCCCCCGCCCTGTCCGGGGTAGCCCGCGCCGTCGTCAGAGCTCCAGACAGCCCAAGCACAGTGCGCCCCACGGACGAGCAGGCCCCCGATCAACATGCTCTCTCTTGCGCGCCCGCCCAGCTGTCACCAGAGCACGACGCCCGGTCCGGACGCACGACAGGCCCCTAGCCCTCGGCCTCGGCCAGGAGCATCGAGCCCAACAGGGCTACGCCCCAGCCAGTCAGCAGCGCCGTGGCGCCAAGCCACAACACCCCGGTCTGCCCCGTGGCACCGTTGATCAGCAGGGCCACCAGCGCAGCGACCAGGACCATCCCTCCGGGGGCGGCCAGGGCCAGGGCCAGGGTGAAGCCGGGGTGGACCTTGCCCACGGGCTCAGCGGGGGAGCTGGGCTCTTGGAGTTCAGAGACGCTCTGGACCATGGGGACCTCCTTCCCAAGACGGCGCTTTGCAACTCGCATACCAACGCGAAGATCCGCTCTAGAGCAGATCCTCTACCCTCTCGCTGGGTGAGATCCCCCACCGTCCTGGGCCGGATCCCCCGGCCAGCCCACCGACGCTCGAGCGCCCACGATCCTGTAGGAGATGGCCCACCCTGGCCCGGAGAGGAGGACATACCCCCCGGGGGAGGACATACCCTGATCCGGTGACGCTCAGGGGCCGCGGGAGGCCCCGGTGCGGGCGGTGTGGCACTCTGCGCAGGTGGCGATGAGCTGCCCCATCAGCTCCCCACGCCGTGCCTCCGGGGCGTCCAGCGCGGCGGCGGCGATCACATAGACGGTCTGCTCGATCTGGGGGCGCCAGGCCGGGGGCGAGGCGCCCCCGAATCGGAACGTCAGGGGCTTGCGATCGAGCTCCCCCGCGCCCCGGCGCCAGGCTCCCTCGTCGGCGGCGAGCAGCCCAAGCCACATCCAGTCGGTGGCCCACCGGTGCAGGGACATGTTCTGCCCCTCGGACCAGCTCTGGGGGGGGACGTCCCGGGCGCCCTCCAGCCCCGGCCCCCCCTGGGTCGCACCGTGGCAATCTGCGCACACCCCCGCGATCCGACCCACCCCCGCGGCCGCTGAGCTGAGATCCCGGGCACGGCCCAGGGCCCGGGCCTCGATCCGGAGTGGATCGAGCCACTGCTCCCAGCCCCCCGGGATCCCGCTGATCTCCTCGATCCCCGCCAGCTGCTGCCCCGCGTCCCGGGCTCCGGCCAGATCCCCGGCGATGATCCGATCCCGAGCCTCGGTCAGCAGCGCATAGCGCTCGTGCATCACCGCAGTGACCGGGGGCTGGGCCCCAGACACAAGGCTGAAGATCACGAAGCCGAACATGGATCGCCCCCTCCCCGGGCGTGGAGCAAGGCCCGTGCCAGCCTACCCGGCTCAGGGCCCGATCGAGACCGGCTCAGGGCGCGACCCTCGACGCACACGCGAGGCACAGCGGGGCCGAGGGCAACGCCTCCAAGCGCCCGGGGGAGATGGGGGCTCCACAGGAGGTGCAGAAGCCGTAGCTCCCTGCCTCCACCCGCTCTAGGGCCGCCTGGATCTGTCGGATCTCCGCCAAGGCGGTCTCCTCCAGGCCCTCGAGGACCTCGTCGGACGCCGTGTAGTTGGCAACATCGCTGAAATCGGCCTCGTTCCTCCCGTCTTCGCCTCGAAGGTGGTGGGCGACAGCCTCCTCCCGCCGGAGCAGCTCCATGAGGCGCCTCTGGAGCACCTCTCGTGGTCCCTCGGCCATCTCTAGTACTGGTCCTTGAGGTAGCGCAGCAGATCCGTGGTGGTCACGATGCCCGCCAGCTCCCCCTCAGCGGTGGTCACCGGCAGGGAGTGGAACTTCCCCTCAGCGAGGATCTCGACCGCGTCCCGCACGGTCTGGGTGTCCTTGATCTCCTGAGGGTCCCGCATCAACTCCCGGATCGAGACGGTGTGATCGAGCACCGCGTCGATCTGGCGAGGATCGGCACCGTGCTGGTAGCTCACCTGGAGCAGATCCGTGGTGGACAGGATCCCGACCAGGCGAGCGCCATCGACGACGGGGACGTGGTGAAAGCCATGCTCCCGCATCAGGGCGCTGGCCTTGGACAAAGGCTGACCCACCTGGATCGTGATCGGAGACTCGGTCATGATCTTGGTGATCTTCTCGTTCCTGCGCATCGTTCCTCCGCTCTGGTCTTCTCGGTGAGGGGGCGCTGCGGGCCCCTGAGGCCCTGAGGCCCCGGGATCCCGGGACCCTGCTCACCTAGTCTGATAAGGCGGAAAGCAAGTCTTGTGCCGTCCGACGATCCACCCCGCCGGGGCGAGCGAGCGGGCGGGGCCAGGCGGGAGCGGAGCCAGGGTGGCTCCGGATCCAACGCCACATCCCCCGGCGATCCCGGCGTCTGCACCACCCCGATCCCCGATCCGTCGTCCTTGAGCCAGGCCCGATCACGCCGGGACGCACCTGTGCCTCCTGCCACACCGGCTGGGCTGCCTCGCCCGATGTGACCGCGGTACCCTCGCCCTGCACCACCGCTCGGGTCAGGCCTGGGACTTGCACTGCTCGAGGATCGGGGCCCTGCGCCCAACCATGCCGGACGCACGGTCCATCCCCAGGATCGAGCCGGGTCCTCAGCCACCGTCCCCCGCCCTGTCCTGTCTCCAGGAGCTGTCCATGAACTGGAACCAGATCGACACCGTGATCGCCCCGATCGACCTCGAGGAGGCAGACGACGCGGGGCTGAAGCTCGCGCTCCAGGCCGCGTCGACGCCCGGGGGGGTCCACGCGCTGTATGTCCTGCCGGAGCTTGAGCCATCGCTGGTCACCCAGATCGATCTCCAGACCCGCACCGCCACCGCCCGCCGCAACCTCAGGGCGTGGCTCGAGCAGCAGGGCGCCCCCGACGGCGTCCGTACCCACATCGCCACCGGCAACCCCGCCTCCGCCGTCGCCCTGCTCGCCGAGACGGTCTCGGCGGATCTCGTGATCCTGCCGTCGAAGGGCCGCAAAGGGCTCCAGCGCGCGCTGCTCGGCTCCGTCGCAGAGCGCAGCGTCCGGCTGTGCCCCTGCCCTGTGCTGGTCCTCAAGCACCCGCGCACCTGATCTCCGGGCCCGATCCGGGCCCGGCTCCCCCGCTCCATCCGATCGTCGTACCCTGTGGGGCGGATCGACGTGGGGATCTGCGTGTCGTCTGAGCTCCCCCGGGTGCTGCTGACGCTCTCAGCCTGTGGGGCCCCCTGCACACCCGTCGCCTGCCGGGGCCCGATCGCTACGTCGTCCCGGCCAGCCCCACCGGCCTCTACGCCTAGGTCGAGGTCGTGTCTCCGCGATCACCCCCTGCCCCCCGATCGATGAAGGACACCAGCGCTGGAATCTGGGTGGGGGTGGTCCGACGAGGGTCGAGCGGAGGGGAGCTCGACCATGAAGATCTGCCCCAGGTGCCAGGCACACTACGAGGATCACGTCTTCGCCTGCTTCGCAGACGGCTCCCCCCTCAAGATGACCGTGTCCGGGGACGACCGGCCCCCCCCCCCGGAGATCACCCTCGAGCCCGCCCCCGAACCCGCTCCTCGCTCGATCCCGGTCCTGCTGCCCCTGGTCACGGGCTCGCTGCTGGCGATCGGTGGGCTCACCGGCCTGATGGTGCTGCTGCTGGCGCTACCGGGGGAGGCGTCCCCCCGCAGGGTCGCTCCGTCGGCCGAGCGCAGGGCCGCCGGAGCGATCGGAGCAATCGAGCCAGCCGAGGCGATCAAGACAGCCAGGACACCCGGGATCGTCGAGACCGTTCCGCCCACCCCCGTCGCCCCAACACAGGCGATCACCCTCACCTCCAGCCCCAGCGGTGCGGAGGTCCGGGAACATGGGGCGCTGCTGTGCCACACCCCCTGCGCCCTGGGCCACCCCGAAGGCACCGAGCTGCCCCGGATCTTCAGCCTCTCAGCGAAGGACCACCTCGAGGTCTCCCTCCGGGTGCTCGATCCCTCCCGACCCCAGCTCGTCCACCTCCCCCCGACGATCGAGGCGGAGGCGGAGGCGGAGCCCGCACCGAGACCGGGGAGACCAAGCCCAGAGACGGATCCTCAGCCCAGGGCCCGGCACAGGCCCGCGATCCTGTCCGAGCGCTGAGCTGAGGCAGACAGCGGCGGCGTGTCCGACAAAGTCGAGGCCCCCGATCCGGCGCTCCACCGGCGGCCTGCACAGCTCCGCGCCGAGCAGGCTACAGCGCCCGGCGGTGGGTCAGGTTGCGCCCGACCGTGACCTCGACCTCCACCGTGCCCTCCGGGGGCAGGAAGTCCCGACCTGTGGCGGTGCCCAGGATCTCTCCGGCGGGGCCGAGGGCGACCCACTCCCGCAGCGGCTCGCCACAGTCCCACCCCTGAGCCGGGGCGGTCAGCACCCCACCGGGGCCGGCCACCACCTGGACCGACAGCTGCTCCGGAGCCAGCAGGGGCGCGATCACCATCGGAGCCGCGGCCCCATAGAAGATCGCCTCCTGGGTGTCGTTGCGCCAGTCACAGTGCACGTGGGAGACATAGACCTGGACGTAGCCCGCCCCCGCGGCGTAGCACTCGCTCTCCAGCTCGGTCAGGGTGACCGAGACCGGGTCGATGTCGAACCCGTCTCCGTACATGTGGCGGGAGCTCGAGGCTCCACCGACGCTGGCGTTGTAGCCGGGGCTGCGGTAGCCACTGTTGATCACCAGCGGCCCCAGCGCGTCCCGTAGCTCCTGGAGGCGCTCGATGGCGTGGACCTGGACCACCGCATGCTGCCCCTTCCAGTCCTGGGCGATCTCGTCGAGGCGGAAGTTGGGCGCGATCATCGTAGAGCCGTCCTCCACAAATAGATCGAGGTAGCGGGTGGGGGCGGCGTAGTTCGCGCCGATCGGCGCAGGATAGGCATAGTCCGAGCCAAAGCCGCTGTCGGCCACCACCGGCATGCAGGCGGTGTAGTCCTCCAGCACCCCGGGGTAGCAGGCCTCGATCGGAGCCGGGCCCGGGGGGAGGGCGCTGAAGGTGACCGTCGACAGGTTCGACACCGCGCAGCTCCCCTGATCCATGGCCTGGAAGTGCACCGTCAGGCCGTCGGCGATCGCCGGGGGGGTGAGGTCGAGGACCGCGGTCCCGCTCGCGTCGGCGACGGCCGAGGGCAGCAGCCTCGGCGGTGCGATCCCGAGCTCGGTGGGGCAGCCCGGCACCGCGGTGGGCCCCTCGGTCTGGCCAAACACGAAGCGGACGGTCGCGCCCGGGGTCGCGCCGGTGACCGTCAGGGTGTTCACCTCGCCGGCGATCGCAGGAGTGGGCCCGCTTAGACGGAGCCCGCCGGCGTGGGTCAGGGCGTCGATCCGCCCCCAGAGATCCCGATCGGCGTCGTCGTAGGTCAGGGCCCAGAAGCCCACGCCCTGCAGCCCCTCCCCCACCGCCCAGTCCACCTTGGACTCGATGCTCTGAGCGTCGTCGTAGAACAGCTGGCTGGTGGAGCTGGGGAAGGTGTACGCGGTCGCTGCCGACGCGTCGTAGCTGCGACCGTGCAGCAGCCCCTCCCTCACCGCGTCCACGAACAGGGCGGAGGACGACGAGCCGGTGGAGGTCCCGGGGATCGAGGTGTCGGTGGTAGACCACTCGCGCCCGTACAGGGGCAGACCCAAGACCAGCTTGTCGTCGGTGGCTCCCCAGGTGCGGTAGTCGTCGACCGTCCACTGCAGATCATAGGAGCCCCACAGCCCACCGCCGTCGAGCGGAGCGACCGGGCCAGGATCCCCGCCCGACCAGTGGTAGTCGTAGCCCATGAGGAACAGCCCGTCGGAGGCGTCGGCGAGGCCGTCGAAGTCGTAGGCGCCGCTCCAGTCCACCGCGGGCATCGCGACGTACACCTCGTCGGTGACGGCCCGAAGCTCAGCCACAAAGTCCACGAAGTCGGACTTGAGGTGGGCGTCGAGCCCCTCAAAGTCTACGTTGACCCCGTGGGCGCCGTAGTCGTTCACCATGGCCGCGAGCTCGGACACCGCGCTGGCCCGAGCCACCGGATCGGTGAGCAGCGCGTCCATCACGCTGTCGCTGAAGCAGGAGACCACCAGGTGGATCCGGGCGCCCCAAGAAGCCGCGTAGCTCACCGCGTCCGCCGCATGATCGTCCCAGTGGGCCGTGTTTGTGATGTTCCCGCTGCTGTCCACGCCTACGTCGAAGATCGCCACGTGCGTGAGCTGATCCCAGGCGAGGGTCGACAGATCGTCGCCCCAGTAGGGCCAGTAGCCATACACCGTCACGTCCGGGCGATCGCCCGGGCTGCGCAGCGGCACATAGCTACCCGCCGCGGCCCGTGGCTGGCCGTGACCGCTCGCCTCGAGCTCGGCGACCGCGTCGGCGTGGGGCGTCCACTCGCGGGCCTCCTGGAGCTGGTTGGCACATCCGATCAGAGCAGAGAGCGAGATAAATCTTACCATAATAGTTCCTCCCTTCCGGGAGGATGAAATACTACAGATCAGGAGGCGGAGAACACCGCGTGAAGCAGGATAGTCTGCCAACCCTGATCACCAGGGGATCCAACGCCCCCCCGGCGGGGGACCGCTCGACGCTCCAGCGCTCAGAGATCGCGCTTTCGGGGCGTGGCCCCCTCCGCCGGAGGCTCGGATCCATCGTCGGGCGACGAGCCCTGCCCCAGCTGAGCCTTCAGCTGAGCGAGCTCCTCCCGGGCTGCGGCCTCCCGGGCGGCCGCCCGTGACCCGACGCTAGCCCGCTGCCTCGCCGCAGCAGCCCGCGCGAGGACCCCCTGAGCGTCCGCGATGGGATCGGTGGGGCGGGCCCGGACAGGAGACGGAAGGGGCTCGGCCTGCACCCCCCGGGCCGCCGCGGCGGCCCGCAGCGCCGCATGGGCTGCGTCGAGGGGAGCGACGGGCTCAGGGAGGACGACGGGCTCAGGGAGGACGACGGGCGATGCGCTCAGAGCCGACGCGGCCAGAGCCGACGCGGCCGACTCGATCGGAGCAGACGCGCTGCGCCCGGCCTCCCGCTTGAGGCGGGCCAGCTCCTCCAGCGCTGCGGCCCCCCGGGCCGCTGCAGCCTGGGTCGCGGCCCCCTGCTCAGCGGCCTCCCGCTCAGCGAGCCCCGGGACGACGCCCCGCTCAGCGGCCCCGGCGCCCGCCTCAGCGAGCCCCGGGACGACCCCCCGCTCAGCGGCCCCGGCGCCCGCCTCAGCGACACCGGGCCCGGTGCCGGCCCGCTCGGCCTGGGCCTGACGCTCCGCCAGCTCGGCCTGGGCCTGACGCTCCGCCAGCTCGGCCTCAGCGGACGACAGCAGCCCCTCGGCCACGGCGCTGACACGGCGCCCGACCTCGCCCCAGGCTGCCTTGACCGCCCGCCCCCCCGCCTCCTTCTGGGCCTTGACCACCTCCTCCTGGATCCGGGCCCGCACGTCGGCGGCAGCGTCTGCGGCCTTCTTCTTCGCGTCGTCTGACCACGACATGCTGACCTCCTAAGCCTGTTCCCCCTCTATCCCGTTGGGACCCGGCGCAGCCCCCTCCCCCCCGCTGGGCTCGACCGGGCCCGGGCTCGCCTCGCGACTCCACCACAGGGCGAACCACACCAACAGCGCCGCGAGCCCGATCACCGAGGCGGTCACGATCCCCCCGGGCGGCGGCTCCACGGGGATGTCCCTGCGCTCCCTCGGGCGCAGCCGGATCGGGGGGATGCGGATCTTCCTGCGCTGGGATCGCCTGGAGATCTGCTCCAGATCGGGCTCGAACGGTGGCGCGCTCCGGGGGGCGGCCCGGGGAGCGGGGGCGGCCCGGGGAGCGGGGGCGGCCCGGGGAGCGGGGGCGGCCCGGAGCGAGGCCAGGGCCTCCGGCGCGGGCTCGGGGCGGGCCGGGGACGGCCCGCTCCCTGCTGGAGCCCCCGGAGGCGGCGCGGGTGTGGACGGCGCGGGTGTGGACGGCGCGGGTGTGGACGGCCCGGGTGTGGACGGCGCGGGTGTGGACGGCCCGGGT
>DRPG01000566.1 GCA_011376105.1 Deltaproteobacteria bacterium | reverse complement strand
GCGGAGGCTGGAGGAAGGCCGGCGCCCCCAGATCGTCTACGATCAGCGCCCAGGGGCCGGCGTCACCCGCGGTCAGCGCCAGCAGCAGCGCCCTCCAGCCCTCCTCCGAGGACGGAGGCTCAGCCTGGCCCGCTCGCTGCAGGGCCAGGGCCGCGAGCTGGACCAGGAAGGCGAACCAGCTGTGCTCCTGCCAGCCCTGCAGCGCCCCAAAGGACGAGATCCGGCGCAGGGTCAGCTGGTGGAGCACGCCCGGCAGCGTGCAGGCCTCGACCCCATCGGGCGTCGAGGCATGGATCAGGGGATCGGTCAGCAGGTTCATGGGGACCCTGGGGCTCGGGGACACGGGAGGTGGATGTGGTCCTGAGGGGTGGACGCAGCAGGGGGGGCGGATCGGACACCGCCTGGACGAGAGAGTCCGGGTGGGCCCCGACCGGCCCACGCACCCGGGCGTGTCGGCTGGCAGGACCCGGATCCTCGTGTGGCTCGAGCGACCTGTGGACGCCCATCAGCCCACCCTCACCCCGAGCCGGTCGTAGACCACCTCGAGGCCCGGCAGAGCCACCCGGATCGGCACTCGGTCCAGCACCTGAGGCTCGTGATCTCCGAGGAGCACGGCTTGCTGAGCGTCGGTGAGCAGGTAGGTCCCGATCCGGAGCTCCCTCACCTGAGCCCCGAAGGGGGAGCTCTGGGGCTGGGGGAGCACGAGCCGGAGATCATCTCCTCCAAGTCGGGTCTGGATCTGCTCCTCGCTCCGCCTCGGGAAGGGCTCGAGCCCGCTGGAGAAGCCTCGGTCCCACGGGACGAGCACGTCCCGGGCGGCCCGACGCTGCCCGAGCCTGGTCCCGATCAGCTGTGCGACGTGTCCATCCCAGATCCCACCCGGACAGGCGGTCTGCAGGGCGTCGGGGTGGGTGCCCCGCTCCACCAGCAGCCGGTTGTCCTCGGGGATGGCCCACACTGGACGCTCCGCCACCAGGTCCAGGGTAGCCTGGAGCATCCTCAGATCCTGGTAGACGCTCCCCCAGCCATGCCGCCCTCTCCCGATCAGCTCCACCAGGGGCTGCCCCGGCGCCAGGATCCTGCACCTGGGCTCCGCGAAGCCCACCGGACGCCCCCGCCCGTGTCGATGCAGCCGACCGATCCGCTGCAGCAGCACATCGATCGGACAGAGGTCGGTCAGCATCAGATCGGCGTCGATGTCCAGGCTCTGCTCGACCGTCTGGGTCGCACAGAGGACGCACCCAGCCCTGGAGTCCTTGCCAAAGCTCGCCTCGACCGCCTGATCGAGCAGCCTCCGATCCTCTGGAGCGTAGCGGGAGTGGTGTGGCGCGAGCTGCCCTGCACAGCGGAACAGCAGCGGGAGATCCTCGGCTCCAGCGGCCTGCTCCAGGGCCTCCTGCACCGCGAGGCAGCCACCCACCGTGTTGCGGATGATCAGCACCCGCGCACCCTGGCGCGCTGCAGCGAGGGCCGCCCCGACGATCGAGGCGGCCTCGTCGGCGAGCAGCTCAGCGTCGACCCGGACCTGCTTCGCAGCGACCGTGCGTTCCGCGGTCCGGGCGCCCTGGACGCCGTCGAGGTAGCGAAAGCTCACCCTCGGATAGGGCGTCGCGATCGCCGCCTCGACGGTGGTCCCCGCCACGGCGTCTCCGACCAGGCCCTCGAGGCGATCCCGCAGCGTGGCCCCGAGCGTGGCGGACATCACCAGCGCGTGCCCCCCTGCAGCCAGGTGGTGCCGCAGGACCTCGGTCAGGATCCGCTCCATGTACGGATCCGAGGCATGGACCTCGTCGACGATCAGCAGGTGCCTGAGCAGCGCGAAGGCGCGGAGGTGGGCGTGCTTGACCCGCAGCGCCGAGAGCAGGACCTGATCGATGGTGCCCACCGCCAGGGCCGCCGCCAGGTACCGCTTGGCCCCCTCGGCGGCCCACCTGCGGGTGTGGGCTGGGCTCGCTCCGTCGTCCCACAGGACCTCGAACGAGCTTAGAGAGCGTGTCCCCTCCACGGCGTCGGCCTTCACCCGAAGGTAGCCGGGTACCGCGAGGACCAGCGCTGGCAGCGCGCCACCCTGCTCCCACCGCCGCTTGTGCTCGACCAGGCGCCCATGGATCTGGGTCGCCGCCGCCCGGGTGGGCAGCGCGAGGTACAGGCCGTCGACGGCACCGGCGGCGAGCAGCCGGGCAAACCATCCCCACGCCGCCTCGGTCTTGCCCGAGCCGGTCTCAGCCTCGAGCACGACCAGGGAGCCCGCCCGGGGGGCCGGCAGGGGGAGCTCGGCGATCAGGCCCTGGACGGGTCGGGGGTGCTCGAAGCCAAACCAAGCGCGCGGGGTGCCCCCCGCCCGCCGGGCGGCGGCCCGCAGGTCCCCTGGATCGAGCCCGATGGCTCGGAGGGCCTGCACCGCACGCGCCCCGGAGGTCTCCCCCCGGGGCGCGTCACCAGGCTCGGCGTAGGGAAAGAACCTCGTGTCGGATCCGATCCAGTCCGCGAGCATCACCAGCCCGGCGAAGGCATGCTGGAAGCCCGTGGCCGCCTCCAGCGCCTCGACGCTGTCCCCGAACGCCGCCGGGAAGGAGCGCTCCAGCGCCCGCACCAGGCCCTCGATCCCGGCGAGGGGGTCTCGGCCCACCGGATCGCTCCGCCACAGACCAGCGACCCCCGGCTCCGCCGTGGTCCCGACAGGCCCCCCGTGGTGGGCGAGCGCTGCCCACAGCAGATCCAGGGCGCCATCCATGCCTCCGAACCACCCCTCGAGCGTCTCGAGCCGGATCGCCTCCTCGATGGCCCCACACTCGGGCACCATCGGTGTGGACAGCAGCTGTGCGATCTCCTCGACGTGGCCCACCCTCGCGCCACCCGCTGAGGGCGAGATGCGAGCCTGAAAGCCGGTGTTGTACTTCCCCAGATCGTGGAGTCCAGCCACCACGGCGAGCCGATCCCGCTGTGCAGCCCGGAGATCCCCCACCCCCGCGAGCTCAGCCAGGCGGGATCGGATCCCGGAGACCTCAAGCAGAGCCCTCACACAGTGGGCAACATCCAGGCAGTGATCCTCGAGGGGGTGCCAGGTGGAGGGATCTTCCCGAGGGTCCAGCTTTCCCCAGAAGTGTTCTGTTGCTTCATAGGACATCAGCTCCATGCCTTCCTCTGGTCCATGTTGCCAACAGATCTAAAATGGTCTCTCCTATACCACGCCCCACCCCTCCCCCTGCAGCCCACCCCGACAGCAGGGTCCGACCGCCGACGGTGGCCCGGAGCGAGCAAGATCCCCTCCCTCCCGGGCCCCGAGCACAGCCAGCAGGACCCCGGAGCGCTCTGGAGCGTGATCAGCTTCCGATCGGGTCGGGCAAGCTGCAGCGCGGCTGCGCCTACCCCGACCCCACAGCCACTACGATCCCGTGCTCCAGCTCCTCGAGGGCCTCCAGCAGGCGGGGATCGGGCCTCGGGGCGGAGCAGGCCCTGGCCTCGGACAGGTGTGCCTGTGCAGCGGCGAGATCTCCACGCTCCAGCGACAGCTGCCCCTTGAGGATCTGGATCTCCAGGACGAGATTGGGGTGGCCCGGGCCTGAGGCGAGCCACTCAGCGTGCTTCAGCGACGTCGCCGCCTCCCCCGGGGCCCCCGCCCGTCGGTGCAGCTTCGCCTGGAGCACCAGGGCGTGGGCCTGGTGCAGGGGCAGCTGGAGCTCATCGAGGGAGGTCAGGGCTCGGTCAAGGTAGACCCGGCTGCGGGAGAGCTCTCCGCGCTCAAGCAGCAGCTCTGCGAGGTTGGACGACGCGAGCGCCTCGTCCCGCAGGGTCCCCCATGCACAAGCGGCCTCCAGCGAGTCGGTGTAGCAGCGCAGCGCCTCGTCCAGATCGCCCCACCGCATGTAGAGCAGGCCCAGGTTGTTCAGCGTCAGCGACTCGAACCGCCTGGAGCCCTGGTCTCGATGGAGCCGCAGCGAGGCGAGCAGGCTGTCGCGGGCGGCCCCGTGCTGACCGAGATCGAGCTGGGCGATCCCGAGGTTGCCCAAGGTGATCGCCTCGAGGTGTCGCGCGTCGAGGTGGCGCAGCAGGGTCAGCACGTGGACGAGCTGCCCGATGGCCTGCTCGAACCGGGCCGCGTGTAGATCTCCCCCCGCGAGGGTCGCCAGGCACACCGCCTCTCCGTATGCGTCCCCGAGTGAGCGGAAGGCCTCGAGGGCACGCTGCAGGTGCCGCTCCCCTGCCCCGGGGCTCCGGTGGAAGGTGAGGGCGGTGCCGAGGGTGAGCTGCGCGGTGGCCAGCAGCCAAGGCGAGGTCGACGCCGCCATGGCACACGCAGCCTCCAGCGCAGCCAGCCCCTCCGAGACCTGGCCGACGTGACGCAGGACGTTCCCTCGAGTGATCGTCAGCCAGGTCTGCGCCTCGTGGGAGAGGCCCGGGGTGTCCATGGCGGCGTCGAGCAGGGGCACCGCCGCAGCCATCGGCCCGGCCGTGTGGTAGAAGGCCGCCACCGCCAGCGCCGCCCGGGCCGAGTGATCACCACACCCCGCACAGGCCGCGACCCGGAGGTTGTCGAGCTCCGGGGTCAGGGAGGTGATCGCGAACCGAACGTCGCGCTCTAGACGCCTAAGCTGCTCGTCCGAGCCATACCCGGCGAAGTAGCGGGCGTGGCGCTCCCGCACCCGGTGCCCCAGCTCGGGATCTTCGGACAGGCGACCCATCGCAAAGTGGCGGATCGCGTCGAGCAGCGACAGGCGCTGGGCGCCCTCATGGCTCCGGGTCTGCAGCAGGGAGCGCTCCACCAGCGCATCGAGGATCTCGAGGGTCTCCTCTCCCCCCAGCTCTCCCCTCAGGACGGCCTCAGCAGCGTTCGCGTCGAAGCTACCCCGGAACACGCTGAAGGAAGCGAGCCCGGTGCGCTCGGCGCCCGACAGGGTGTCCCAGGCGCCCCAGATGGCCGCCTCCAGGGTGCTGTGCCGCTGTGGGGTAGCCCCCGAGGGGGCTGCGGACAGGGGGAGACGGCGAGCCGCCAGCCGATCCCGCAGCTCGGACAGATCGAGGAGCCGCGACCAGCGGGAAGCCAGCTCGATCGCCAGTGGCAGCCCGTCGAGCAGCGCGACGATCTCCGCGACGATCCGGAGCCCGCCGTCCGAGGGGACCCAGCCCGGTCGGAGGCGCTGGACCCGATCCAAGAACAGCTCCACCGCCTCCGAGCGGAGCGATCCCAGAGACGGCAGGGACAGGGGCCCGATCACCTCCACGATCTCGTCCGGGAGCCCCAGCCGGACGTGGCTCGTGACCAGGATCGTGGGCCTGGGGGACGGCCACGCTCGGATCAGCGCCGCGAGCGCCCCCGCGACGGCCTCAGCGTTGTCGAAGATCAGCAGGCTCCGCCCCCGTGCATGCAGCAGGCGGTTGATCTGAGCGAGGTAACGCCCGCGCTCGACGTCCCCGGGGGGGAGGCAGGTCGCACGCGCGATCGCTCCCAGGACGCCGTCCTCGTCCAGGATCGCCGACAGATCACAGGGACAGGTGCCGCCTGGAAACATGGACGAGAGTCGCCTCGCGGCCTCGAGGGCCAGCCAGGTCTTGCCCGTCCCCGGAGGACCCCTCAGGGTCAGCAGGCAGCCCCCCTGGCCCACGAGCGCAGCCTCG
Organism: Deltaproteobacteria bacterium; assembly: GCA_011376105.1. Classification (GTDB taxonomy): domain Bacteria; phylum Myxococcota_A; class UBA796; order UBA796; genus DRPG01. The sequence continues at coordinate 1,901 of DRPG01000566.1, read as the reverse complement.
ATCCTCTGCAGCTCGGCTCGACGGCCCACGAACCCGCGGAGGGACGACGCGGAGGACGATCCGACCCCCGGCTCGGACAGCGGGACGACTCCAGTCGACAGGCCGGACGAGGTGGACCTAGACAACGAAACAGGCGGGGCGGACGGGGCGGACGGGGCGGACGGGGCGGACGGGGCGGACGGGGCGGACGGGGCGGACGGGGCGGGGACCTCCCCCCGGCCCGCGGGCGCGAAGGCATACCCCTCTCGACCGATGGTGATCAGGTGCCTAGGTCGGCGGGGATCGCGCTCGATCTTCTTGCGCAGCCGATCCATGGTGGCGAACAGTGTCCGTGTCTTGATCGCCGGGCCATAGCCCCAGACCTCGGAGAGCAGCTCTGCCTTGGACAGCGTCGTCCCCGGGCGCTGGGCGAGGTAGCGCAGGAGCTTGAGCTCTGTGGGGGACAGGCGAGCGCTGGAGGCTCCGCTCAACTCCCCGGTCTCCAGATCGACCGTCCCGAGCTCTATGTCTACGCACCAGACCATCGTGAACCCGTCCTCATCCATCTATCCCCTGGACTAGGCCCCACCACAGAGCATTCAAAGAGCATGGGCACCCACGAGCCACCCCTCACCCGGCGCTGGGGTCCGCGATCGTTCGTGGGAGGCCGTCACCCGTTCACCCGCTGCCCCCACCGGGGGAGGCCCTCCCCTGCCCCATGCCCGGCGGCGGTGCGCGTGCTACTAACGGCGGATGCTGTGGATCTTGCCGTTGTTGGGGTGTGGCACTGAGCCCACTGAGCCCACCGGGGCCCCCTGGATCGCCCCCGACGCACGGGGCCCCCACGAGGTGGGCGTGACCACCCTCGAGATCGTCGACGATCGGGGCAAGGGGCTCACCATCGAGGTGTGGTACCCCGCCGAGCCCTACGAGGGGGACGAACCCGATCCCTACCCGGAGGTCCCGATCACCCTCGGCGCCTACCGGTTCGCGCCCGCAGCTCCGGGACCGTTCCCGCTGATCGCGTTCACCCATGGCCACATCGCGATCCGCTACCAGTCCGCGTTCCTGTGTGAACACCTCGCGAGCCATGGGTTCGTGGTGGTCGCCCCCGATCACCCCGGCGACACCCTCCTCGACGCCCGGGAGGAAGATCTGTGGCAGATCGTGCTGGAGCGCCCTGGAGACGTGATCGCCTCGGTCGACGCGGTGCTCGCTCTGTCGAGCGAGGGAGACTCCCTCCTCGGGGGGGTCACCGACGCTGAGACCTACGCGGTGGTGGGGCACTCGCTGGGCTCCCTCGACGCCCTGATGCTCGGCGGGGGCGAGCCCGACTTCACCGCGTTCGAGGCCTTCTGTGTCGAGCCCGCCAACGAGGGCTACGAGGGCTGTGAGCGCATCGCCGACCTTGAGCTGACAGACGTGTCCGGGCACGAGATGTCGGATCCCCGGGCGGTGGTGACGGTGCCGATGTCCCCGGGGCTTTGGTATGCGTTCGGCGACGACGGGCTCGCCTCGGTGCGTGCACCGCTGGTGGTGGCCGGGGTCCTCGACGAGGTGCTGGACTATGAAGACGAGGAGAGGCCGGTCTACGATCACCTGGGCGCTCCCAAGTCGATGGCGATCTTCGAGCGCGCAGGCCACTACGCCTGGAGCGACATCTGCCTCATCATCCCGATCTGGCAGGAGTGTGGTGGAGAGGCCGACGGCTTCATCGACATCGAGCGCGCCCAACAGATCACCCGGGGCCTGGTCACCGCCTGGATCCGCGCTGAGCTGCTGGGGGAGGACCGCGCGGCGGAGTGGCTGGTTGACGCCCGCAGCGACTGGCCTGAGGTCACCTGGGAGGAGGAGGGCTGACGCCCTGCGTCGCTCGGGATCGGGCGCCGACGAGGCCCGGGTGCAGGCGCTGACGAGGCCCG
>DRPG01000565.1 GCA_011376105.1 Deltaproteobacteria bacterium | reverse complement strand
TCGGCGTAGCCCCCTGCTCCGGTGTGGGGTCACTTCTGTCGCTCTTGCTTCGGTGCGGAGGTGTGTCGGCCGCTCTTGCTTCGGTGCGGAGGCGTGTCGGCCGCTCTTGCTTCGGTTTGGAGGCGTGTCGGCCGCCCTCGCTTCGGTGTGGAGGTGTGTCGGCCGCTCTTGCTTCGGTGTGGAGGTGTGTCGGCCGCTCCTGCTCTGGTGTGGCCCCGGTGTCCACGGGCTCGTCTGGGCCTCGATCAGCCGGCTCGCGCCCAGAGACCAGGCCCACCACGCCCGGGTAGATCGGGTGCGGCGGGGGGCAGGTGGGTCGACAGCCGCGCCAGCTCGGCCAGCGAGCGGACCCCCCCCGGCACGTCGGGCACCAGCCACGCGGGCGCGCCTCCCGCGGCCTCGGTCAGCGAGTGGATAGCGTCTCGCTGAGCGGCGGCCCGGGCGGTGAGCCGGGGGGGCAGCTGCAGCAGGGCGTCAGCCATCTGGGGCCAGCCCGGGAGCCCGGCTCCGGCCTCGTGCAGCGCCCGGGCCCCGGGGAACGGCCCGGAGGGGATGCGCTGGACCCGGTTGATCAAGAAGCCGGAGAAGTGCATCCTGCGCTCTCGCAGCTCGGCCAAGAACCCCAGCAGATCGTTTCGCTCCGGTGCCTGAGCGTTGGCGATCAGCCAGTATGAGGTCGACGGAGACACGAGGATCTCACCGATCCGCGCCGAGCGCTCCCGGAACCCGGTGGACATGTCCCCCATCAGGTGGAAGAACTCCCGGATCTCCGACATCACCCGATCGCCGGCGAGGCGGTGGATGATCGCGAACGCCCCCCGGGTGGCGGCCCCCCGGACCCGGCCGGGCTCTAGCAGGCCCGACATCAGGGAGCGATCCAGGATCCTGCTGATCCGCTCGGGGGCCTGGAAGAAGTCGGTGACGTGCTGGGCCGGTGGGGTGTCGACGATGATCCGATCGAAGGAGCCGCTGTGGACCAGATCGTGCAGCTTCTCCACCGCCATGTACTCGTGGGAGCCCGACAGCCGGGTGGAGACCGCCTGATAGTATGGGTTGACCAGCAGCTTCTCCACGATCTCCGGCCGGGCCCGCTCCCGGATCACCGCGTCCCAGGTGCCCTTTCGATCCAACATCAGGGCCCACAGCCGGCCGGGGGCGCCGGGCACCTCGACCGCGACGGGATCGTTGCCCAGCGCATCGATTCCCAGGGCGTCCGCCAGGCGTCGGGCGGGATCGATGGTGAGGACCGCCACGCGCTCTCCGGCCAGGGCCCGGCCCACCGCCAGCGCGGCTGAGGTGGTGGTCTTGCCGGTCCCTCCGACACCACAGCAGACTGAGATCCGGGTCAAGGGAGCTCCCGAGCCAGCGCTGCGCCCACCACAGCGATCGTGTCTTCGCGGGCCAGCGGCGCGGACACCGCCGGGGGGATCTGCAGCTCGGCCAGGCCCTTGGACAGGGCCTGCAGCGCGAGCGTGTGCCGCCGCTGCTCTTCGTCGACCTGCTGCGCCAGGCGCGCCAGCTCGGTGGCCTCGAGCTGCTGCAGGACGCGCTGGACCTGATCCATCGGAGGCAGCCCGGGCAGCACGGTGCCGGGCACACAGTTGACGATCACTGTGTGGGGCCGCAGCCCCGCCTCGATCAGGTGGGCGGCCAGCTCCAGGGTCTCGGTGACGGGCAGCGCCTCGGGGAGGGTGGCCAGCACCAGGGCGGTGCGATCCCGATCGGCGATGAGCTCGTCGATCGCCCGGGAGAGCTCGTAGAACGGCCCGGCCCTGCTGATCTCGGTCAGGGCCTGGGCCGCCTGCAGCAGCGTCAGCCCGTGGCCCGTGGCTGGAGCGTCGAGGAACAAGGTGTCGTAGACCGGATCTCCGGGGCGGGGCTCTTGGATGAGGTTCTCGATCTTGCCCAGGAGCAGTAGATCGTGCAGCCCCGGCACCGCGTCCACGAAGGCGGAGACGAAGCGGTTGCGCACGACCCTGCGGGCAAAGCCCGGGAGGTGGAGCTTGCGGGCGCCGAACTCCTCGAGGCACTCGGGCACGGTCAGGGACCACACGTCGACCACAGCGTCGGAGCCCGGCGGCGAGCCCGCGCGGAACGCGAAGCTGCGCCCGGACAAGCCGAGTTTCTCGGGCAGGGCCGCGTGCTCCCCGAGCTCGGCCACACAGGCCCGGTGGCCCCGCATCGCGGCGGAGACCCCCAGCGCTGCGGTGAGGGTGGTGCGGCCCACCCCGCCTTTGCCCAGGACGATCGCGAGCGGGTGATCGAACAGGCTCCTCATTCCTCGGTGATCCCCCGGGACAGGCCGATCTGCTCTATCTTCGCGGGGATCAGGGTCGGCGACGTCTCGTCGGAGAGCCCCGAGATGAAGCGGGGGGCCTCGGTCAGGGGGTGCTCCAGCGCGGCCTGGACCGCCCGGAAGGCGCGCGCGCTCACCAGCAACTCCACGTGGCCCGCGGCCTCGATGCACACGTCGGTGCCCTGGTCGCCGGCCGGGGCCGCTGACTGGGCGGGGACCACCACCAGATCCGAGGCGCTCCAGACGCTGAAGGTCGGCACCGGGGGCGGCCACAGCGTGTCGAGGAGGTGCGAGCCATAGCGGATCTCGCGCATCGCCTTGCTGCGGCCGAACACCGACAGCTTGGTGCCCGACCAGGGGGTGCCCAGGGTCACCAGGCGCCGAACGGAGTCCCTCGACTCGGTGTGGTGGCGCAGCACCCAGGCCGCCACCAGCCCGCCGACGGAGAACCCGACCAGATCCACCACGTCTGAGCCCGAGCGCTGCTTGAGCTCCCGGATCCGCTCGGCGAGGTGCTCCGCCTCCTCCGCCAGGGTGCCCCGGTGGGTGTTGGCTCGGTTGACCGCCCAGACCCAGCGCCAGCCCCTGCGGACGAGGAACAGCTGCAGGAAGATCAGGCTCGCCCTGGACCAACCCAGCCCCGGCACCAGCAGCACCGGAGGCAGCCGACGCTCGGGGACGGCGCGGGGATCCGCGATCCGTGGAGCGGGCTGGCGCCAGCCCAGCGGGGCCAGCAGCCGCAGGAAGGCCCGTGCACAGCCCTCTCGTACGATGGCGGCGACCACCTTTGTCTCGAGCCTCACCGGCGCCCCGGACTCAGCGGTCTGGACCGCCCAGCCGACCACGGCCAGGCCGTGCGTCCACACGAGGAGGAGCACCAGGGGAAGGAGCAGCCAGGTCACCGGGTCGATACCGCCTCCAGTCTTGCCACCCGACGGTCCGGTACCTATATCGGCCCAGGCATCGTTCGCGGAGAGGCCATGCCCATCTATGAGTACGCCTGCAGCAGCTGTGGGCATCGGTTCGAGAAGCTCGTACGCATCGGAGCTGACACGCCTCCCTGTCCTGAGTGCGAGGCGACCGACGTCCGCAAGCTCATCAGCCAGTCCGGCTTCATCCTCAAGGGAGGAGGCTGGTACAAGGACCACTATGGGCTGAAGTCCTCGAGCAAGGACAGCGGCCCCTCCAGCCCTGACTCGAGCGCCGCCGGCTCTTCCGGCGGCTCTTCCGGCGGCTCTTCCGGCGGCTCTTCCGGCAGCTCTTCCGGCAGCTCTTCCGGCGGCTCTTCCGGCAGCTCTTCCGGCAGCTCTTCCGGCGGCTCTTCCGGCAGCGCGTCAACGGCGGCTCCCAAGTGAGCGCACGGATCCTCGACGGCCGGGCCCTCGCCAGGCGACTGAACCAGGCCCTCAAGATCAGGGCGGCCGAGCTGCCCCGCCCCCCGGGCCTAGGGGTCGTCCTCGTCGGTGAGGATCCGGCCTCGCGGGTCTATGTGCGGCGCAAGGGGATCGTCGCCGAGCGGCTGGGGTTCCTCCACCGCCAGCATGATCTCCCTGCAGACAGCAGCCTCGAGCGGATCCAGGGCGTGGTGGCCGAGCTCAACGACGATCCGGCGATCGACGGGATCCTGGTCCAGCTGCCGCTGCCGGGCGGGCTCGACGGTCGCCTGGTGACCGAGTGGATCGAGCCCGACAAGGACGTCGACGGGCTGACCACGATCAGCGCGGGCCTGCTGGCGCAGGGGCGTCCCCACCTGATCCCGTGCACCCCCCTGGGGATCCTGCGGCTGCTGGAGGAGGCGGAGGTGTCGCTGGAGGGCCTCGATGCGGTGGTGATCGGTCGCTCCAACCTGGTGGGGCGACCGGTGGCCCACCTGCTGGAGCAGGCCAACGCCACCGTCACCCAGTGCCACAGCCGCACCCGGGATCTGGCCGGGATCGTGGGCCGGAGCGACGTCGTGGTGGCCGCGCTCGGGCACCCCGGGGCGGTGGAGGGCGAGTGGATCAGGCCCGGGGCGGTGGTGATCGATGTTGGGGTCAACCGCCTGGAGGACGGCACCCTGGCCGGGGACGTGGGGTTCGAGGTCGCGGCCCAGCGCGCCTCGGCCATCACCCCGGTGCCGGGGGGGGTCGGGCCGATGACCATCGCGATGTTGATGGAGAACACGCTGCGGGCCTCTGCACAGCGACAGGGGCGACCGGTGGATTGACAGGCACCGATCCGCGGGTCATGTTCGCGGCCGCTGCTCGCTCTTGGAGGGCCCGTGGAGCTGCGCCGCACCCCGTTCTTCGAACACCACGAGCGTGCGGGTGGGCGCATGGTCCCGTTCGCCGGCTTCTCGATGCCGGTCAGCTACAGCGGGCTCAAGGAAGAGCACCTCCGCACCCGGGCGTCGGTCGGGCTGTTCGATGTCTCCCACATGGGGGAGATCCGGGTCCGGGGCCCGGCGGCCGAGGACGCGCTGATGTGGCTGCTGTCCAACGCGATCCGCAGGATCGAGCCTGGCTCGGCTCAGTACAACGCGATGTGCAACCCCGCCGGAGGGGTGGTCGACGACGTGTTTGTCTACCGCCTCGCCGCCGATGACTTCCTCGTGTGTGTCAACGCCGCCAACCGCGACAAGGATCTCGCGTGGATCCTGGCGAACAACCCCCACGGCGCCGAGGTGATCGACGAGGGGGATCGCTGGGCCCAGCTGGCGATCCAGGGTCCCCGGGGGGTCGATGTCGTCGATCAGCTGGTGGACTTCGACGCGGGCGAGGTGGCGCGGCACCGGTTTCGGGTGGCGTCCTTCGCGGGGATCGAGGGCGCGATCGTGGCCCGCACCGGCTACACCGGCGAGGACGGCTTCGAGGTCTTCCTCCCCGCTGAGCGCGCGGCCCCGGCTTGGTCGGCGATCCTCGAGGCGGGCGAGCCCCACGGGATCCTGCCGGTGGGCCTCGGTGCGAGGGACACGCTGCGCCTCGAGGTCCGCAACTGCCTGTATGGCCACGAGCTCAACGACGACACCAGTCCGCTCCAGGCCGGCCTTGGGTGGATCGTCAAGCTGAAGAAGCCCGGAGGTTTCATCGGCTCCGAGGCGATCGCCGCCCGTCGGGGCTCCGATCCCCAGGTGCTGGTGGGGATGGTGCTGCAGGGCAAGCGGATCGCGCGCGGGGGCATGGTCGTCTCGCACGCAGCACAGCCCGTCGGTCGCGTCACCTCGGGCACCCTGGGGCCGTCCGTCGGGCGGCCCGTGGCCCTCGCCTATGTCGATCGTGCGTGCAGCGAGGTCGGGACCGAGCTGCAGATCGACGTGCGGGGGCGCGAAGCGCGAGGAGTCGTCGTCGACGGCTCCTTCCTGGAGGCACGATGAACATCCCCGAGGGGCTGCAGTACACCGATCACGACGAGTGGATCCGCGCCGAGGACGGCGCCCTGGTCGTGGGGATCACCGACTATGCACAAGACCAGCTCGGGGAGCTGGCCCACGTGGAGCTGCCCGAGGTGGGCACGGCGCTGGAGGCCGGCGCGCTCGTGTGCGAAGTCGAGTCGGTCAAGGCCGTCGCGGAGATCT
>DRPG01000564.1 GCA_011376105.1 Deltaproteobacteria bacterium | reverse complement strand
GAACACGTCCTGCTGGTGCTCGACCACGGCCTGTAGCTTCAGGGCCGCGGCCAGCGCACGCCCCCCGAGGCCATAGTGGTGATCGTGGTGGTGCAGCCCAGCGACCCAGCCTACCTCCGACGGCATCAGGGTGACGCCGATCAGCTCGAGCATGTCGCCGTTGATCACCAGCCTCCAAGACGCACCGTCGAGGCGGTGGTGATCCAGGAACTGGACGAGCTGCTGCTCGAGGTGCTCGGTCTTGCGCTCCCGCTGCCCCAGCCCCTCTCCGAGGTGCAGATCGCTGATCACGAGCAGGTCACGGTTCTCCACGGTGGGCTCCTCTGGACGAGATCAACGTGTGAACCCGCGCAGATCTTGACCCCAAAGTGCCGGGGATCCATCCACGACACGACACGACACGACACGACACGAGCACTCCCTCGCTGGATCGATATCCTCTCTCCGGGCCGATGCCCCGACGATCGGCTGGCTCCACCGCCAGCGCTCGGATCCACACACGAGCACACGACGGACAGGGCGCTCGGGGAACGGCTGGGGCGTGGATACAGGGTCCGCTGTGGACCCCCTCCCGATCGATCGTGTGCTCCCTGAGGTGATCGAGGCCGCCGGTGCCGGTGGCTTCGTGCTGGTGGCGCCCCCCGGCGCGGGCAAGACCACCCGGGTGCCTCCGGCGCTGCTGCCCCATGTCCCGGGGCAGATCGTGGTGCTCGAGCCCCGGAGGGTCGCGGCGAGGGCCGCCGCGAGGCGGATGGCGTCCGAGGCGGGCTGCCGGGTGGGGTCTAGGATCGGCTGGCAGATCCGCTTCGAGCGCCGGGCGGGCCCGGACACCCGGATCCTGGTCGTCACCGAGGGGATCCTGCTGCGGCGCCTGCAGTCTGATCCCTTCCTCGAGGGGGTCTCGGCGGTCCTGCTCGACGAGTTCCACGAGCGATCCCTAAGCGCGGATCTCTGCCTGGCGTTGCTGGCCGAGGTCCAGCGCGAGGCCCGCGGCGACCTCGTGATCGGGGTGATGTCCGCCACCCTCGATCCCCAGCCGGTGGCGGCCTATCTCGGCGGTGTGCCCGTCGTCCACAGCGAGGGGCGGACCTTCCCGATCGAGCTGTCCTGGCTGCCCCGCCCCCAGGGCCAGCGCCTGGAGGAGGCGGTCTCCGTCGCGGTGCGCCGAGCCCTCGATGAGGGCCAGGGCGACGTGCTCGCCTTCCTCCCCGGGGTGCGCGGGATCCGCAGGGCCGCTGCAGCCCTCGGCGATCTGAGGGAGGAGGTGCTCGAGCTGCACGGGGGCCTGTCGAGCGGAGCCCAGGACCGGGCCTTGAGGCGCGCAGACCACCGGCGGGTGGTGCTCGCGACCAACCTGGCCGAGACCTCGGTGACCGTGCCGGGGGTCCGGGCGGTGGTCGACACCGGGCTGGTGCGGCGCCCGAGGTTCGATCCCTCGACCGGCCTCGATCGCCTCGAGACGGTGCGGATCTCGTCCGCTAGCGCGGATCAGCGGGCGGGGCGGGCGGGGCGGACCTCCGCGGGGCGGGTCTATCGGCTGTGGTCCGAGCGGATCCATCGCACGCTGGAGCCGTTCGATCCCCCCGAGCTGCTGCGGATCGATCTGTCCGGCGCGCTCCTGCAGCTGCTGGCCTGGGGAGCCGATCCCCAGCGGTTCCCGTGGCTGACTCCGCCCCCCGATCCGGCGCTGCAGGCTGCAGGGCAGCTGCTAGAGCGTCTGGGCGCGGTCCGGGGGGGCCGGCTGACCCAGAGGGGGCGGGCCCTGGCGAGCCTCCCGCTGCACCCCCGGCTTGGGGTCTTGTACCTCGAGGGCAGCGAGCTGGGGCACCCCGGGGCCGCAGCGAGGGCTGCGGCCCTGCTGTCGGAGGAGGGCCTGGGCCGGGGGCGGCACGCACGCCACAGCAGCTCCGATCTGCTCGACGCCCTCGACGCCCTCGGGGCCCACGATCGGATCGATCGGATCGCAGCGGGGCTACGCCGCGCTCAGCCGGCACACGCCGGGGCTGGCTCCACGCTGGAGGAGGCGCTGGGGCGCGCGGTGCTCGCGGCCTGGCCCGATCGCGTCGCGCTGCGCAGGGCCCCCGACAGCGATCGGGCGCGCCTGGTCGGGGGTCGGGGGGTGCGCCTGGCTCCGTCCTCCTCCGTGCGGTCCGCTCCGCTCTTTGTCGCGATCGACGTAGACGATCGTGGCCCCGAGGGCCTCGTCCGGGCCGCCTCGGCGATCTCCGAGCCCTGGCTGATCACCACCACGGTTGAGCTCACCGCGTTCGATCCAGCGGTGGGGGAGGTCCGGGCCCGGCGGGTGCGCAGCTACGGCGATCTGATCCTGGAGTCTCAGCCGATCTCAGCCGATCCCCTCGAGGCGGCCCTGGCCCTGGAGCAGGCCGCTCGTCAGCGGCTGGACGACGCCCTCCCCGTCGATGGGAGCTTCGATCAGCTGCGTGCACGCCTCGCCTTCGTCCACCGCCTGGATCCGGAGCGCTGGCCCGAGCCCGACGCGGGCTGGTGGGCCGAGCTACTGCCCGGGCTGTGTGTTGGGGCGCGCAGCCTCGCCGCGCTGCGGCGCGCAGACTGGGCGGCGGCGGTGCGCGACGCCCTGGGGTGGCCCCGCTGGCAGGCCCTGGCGCGCCTGGCCCCCGAGCGGATCGAGGTCCCCTCCGGCAGCGCGCTGAAGATCCACTACTCCCTCGATGGCCCACCTGTGCTGGCGGCCCGGATCCAGGAGCTGTTCGGCTGGCGCACCACCCCGACGGTGGGGGACGGGCGCGTGCCCCTGCTGCTCCACCTCCTGGCCCCCAACCAGCGTCCTCAACAGATCACCGACGATCTCGAGGGGTTCTGGGCCCGGGGCTGGCCCGAGGTGCGCAAGGAGCTGCGGGCCCGTTACCCCAGGCATGCCTGGCCCGAAGATCCGCTCACCGCCACCGCTGAGCGTCGCCCGGGGCGCAGGCGCTCCTGAGCCCTACCTGGGCAGGATCCCCTCGAGGACGAGGCGACGGCGGAGCGTCCGGCTGTACAGGGAGCGGCCCACTCCGTTGAGGTGGTGGGCATCGGAGAACAGCTCGTCGTGGCCAAAGAAGCGATCGTGATCATCGATGTACAGGTGCTCTCCGTCGGCGAGGATGGGCGCGATCACCTCCTCCCGGACGCGATCCCAGGCCCCCACGCGCTCAGACCAGCGATCGTAGGCGCCGGTGATGGGGAACGAGACCAGCACCACCCGGATCTCAGAGGCGGACGCCCAGGACAGGATCTGGTGAAAGGCCCACAGCAGCCCGGGATCGATCAGCTCCACGTCATGGAAGTGATCCCAGGCGCTGGCCCGGGCCAGCACTAGCCGATCCCGGACGCTGTGCCCACCGAACCTCCCTTCGGGCAGCACGTTACCGAAGCCGTAGCGCCGGGTGCGGATCTGGTTGAGGGTGCGCAGCTCGCCCGCGTAGGGGAACAGGTGGGCCTTGACCCAGCGGGCGGTGTAGGCCCGGGGCTTTCCCCGCACCGCGCCGACCTCGAAGAAGTCGACGTAGCGCCCCCAGACGTACTCTGGGGCAAAATTCTCGGCGTGCCACGAGGAGAACGAGGACGCGTCGAGGGGCAGCAGCACCGCGCCGACCTCCTTGTCGCCGGCCTCGATCAGCGCCCGCAGGCGGTACCAGATCTTCAGGTAGTGCTCTCCCCCCACCGCGGCGTTGGCCACGCCCGGCCCCATCAGGTGGGGAACCAGCGCGGTCCGGGGGTGGGAGTCCCCCACGATGAGCAGATCGAGGACCCGGGGTGCCTCGAGCACCGCCCGTTCGGTGCGGATCGCCTGGTGATCGGGCGCCACCAAGCGCACATACAGCGAGAACAGGACGGCGTGGATACCGAGGGTGAGCCCGACGAACGCCAGCGCACGCAGGAGTCTCCGATCCATGCTCACCTCCCCTGGAGCTGGGCAGCCAAGACGGCGTGTGCAGCGCGCCGGCTGCGCTCGAAGCGGGCCCGGGCATCCCCCAGGGACCACAGGCTCGCCCGGGATCGGGGAGAGCGCACCACCCACAGCGGATCGGCGGAGGGCTCGGCCCTCGCCCCTGCGCTCCGATCCACGAGGTGGATCACCGGGTGCCGATCCGGACGCAGCGCACGCCACGCAGCCAGCCCGGTGCGATCGGCGACGGCACCATCCGCCAGGATCTGTCCCCCGACATCGACCGGAGCAAACAGCCAGGGGACCGCACAGGACGCGGCGACGGCCCTGGGCAGGGGCCCATCGGTCAGCAGCTGGTGGCTGCGATCCGCTGCGTGGACCACCCCCACCGCCAGGGGACATGTGAGCGCACTAAAGGAGGCCGGCAGGCGGGCCTCGAGCTCTGCGATCATGGGATCGAGGCGGAACAGGCCCCGCCAGGGCGCGACGTGGCCGGAGACCCAGGAGAGGGGCGGGCGCTCGGTCACCACCGCGAGCACCTCCTCCGCCGACAGGCCCGAGGCCCACAGCGCCCCCACCAGCGCCCCCGACGAGGTGCCACAGATCCCCTCGATCCCGACGCCCAGATCCTCGATGGCCCGCAGCACACCCGCGTGGCTGGCGAAGGCGAGGAATCCACTGGAGAGGACGAGATCGATTCCCATCCAGCCCTGTACTCTGCCCACCCACACGAGGGGAGCCCAAATGGTACGCACCGAGCAGAGCGGGCCTGTCACCACCATCATCCTGAGCCGACCCGAGGTCCGCAACGCGGTGGACGGGCCCTGTGCCCTCGCCCTCGCCGACGCCTTCCGAGCCTTCGAGGCAGATCCCGGGGCCTCGGTGGGGATCTTGTGGGGCGAGGGGGGGACGTTCTGCTCGGGCGCCGATCTGAAGGCCTTCGCCACCGATCCAGCCCGGGCCAACCGGATCGAGCCCGACGGCGACGGCCCGATGGGGCCCACCCGGATGCACCTCGACAAGCCCATGATCGCGGCGATCTCGGGGCACGCGGTGGCGGGGGGCCTGGAGCTGGCCTGCCTGTGCGATCTGCGGATCGTCGAGGCCGACGCGGTGATGGGGGTCTCCTGTCGTCGGTGGGGGGTGCCGCTGATCGACGGCGGCACGATCCGGCTGCCGCGGCTGATCGGCCTGTCCAGGGCCCTGGATCTGATCCTGACGGGGCGCCCGGTGCAGGCGGAGGAGGCGCTGCAGCTCGGCCTGGCGAACCGGATCGTGCCCCCGGGCACCGCACGACGGGCGGCCACAGAGCTGGCCCTGCAGCTGGCGGCCTTCCCCCAGGCGGCCCTGCGGGCGGATCGTCACAGCGCCCACGCCCAGGCGGGGCTGCCCCTGGACGAGGCGCTGCGCCTTGAGCTCGAGAGGGGCTCCGGCGCGCTACAGGAGGCAAAGATCGGGGCGAGCCGCTTCGCCGCCGGCACAAGCCGCCACGGGCGCTTCGAGCCACCTCAGAACTGAAAGTAGACGAACGGCTTGTCGCCGAACGAGCCCAGCACCAGGATCGAGAACAGCAGGAGCTGGTCGACGCTCCACAAGACAGGCCGCGGCAGCGCCTGGAACCGGGCTACCAGCGCTGGGCTGCGCAGCACGTAGTCGATCCCTTCGGTCAGGGGACACAGCAGCAGACAGTACAGGAACAGGAACCCGTCGAGGTGGACCCTGGAGAAGAACCTGGCCAGCGCCACCAGGTTGCCGAGGTGATCCCAGCCCGTGCCGAGGTGGGTCAGGATGAAGATCGCGTCAGACAGGCTGTTGGCCCGGAAGAACACCAGGGTCATCTGCCACAGCAGCCAGGTGCACAGCCACTGGACCAGCCGCTGCAGCCAGGGCACCCGGGTCAGGCCCAGCGCGATCTGCAGCCAGGCCCGCTGGGCCTGGGTGGCTCGCTCGAGGATCAGCAACAGGGCGTGCACAGCCCCCCACGCCATCAGGCTCCACTGGGCCCCGTGCCACAGCCCGCTGCCCACCATCACCACCATGATGTTGAGCGCCCAGCGACCGAACGGCACCCGGTTACCCCCCAGCGGGATGTAGATGTAGTCCCGGAACCAGATCGACAGGCTGATGTGCCACCGGGTCCAGATCTCGGCCATCGAGCGCGACAGGTGGGGCTGATCGAAGTTCTTCATCAGATCGACGCCGAGCACCCGCGCCACCCCGATCGCGATGTCGGAGTAGCCCGAAAAATCGCAGTAGATCTGGTATCCAAAGAACACGGTGCCGACGACGAAGGCAAAGCCTCCGAAGCCCTGTGGGTTGCCGTAGATGACGTCGACCACCTCCGCGAGGCGATCGGCGACCACCACCTTCTTGAACAGGCCCCAGGCCGCCAGCCGCAGCCCGCTGACGATGCGATCGGTGTCGAAGGAGACCGGTGCCTTGAGCTGGGGCAGCAGCCGGCCTGCGCGCTCGACCGGGCCCGCCACCAGCTGGGGGAAGTAGACCACGAACAGGGCCATGAACCCAAAGTGCTGCTCGGGCTCCTGCCGCCCCTTGTACACGTCGATGGTGTAGCCGATGGTCTGGAACGTGTAGAAGCTGATCCCCACCGGCAGCAACAGGTTGGACTCGGGCAGGGGCCAGTCGATCCCCAGGGACGCAGCCAGCGCAGCCGCGGTGTTGTTGACCAGGTTGTAGTACTTGAACGAGAACAACATCCCCAGGTTGCTCACGAGGCTGATCCCCAGCAGGCGCCGACGCCCAGCGAGGGTAGCCTGCTCGGGGATCAGCCTCGCGACGTGGTAGTCCACCAGGGTGGACAGCAGGATCAGCAGCCCATAGGCGGGCTCCCACGCCATGTAGAACGTGTACGACGCGACGAGCAGCAACAGCCAGCGCCAGCGATGGGGTGTCGCATAGAACGCCACCACCACCAGTGGAAAGAAGAGCACGAACTCGAGGCTGTTGAAGAGCATAGCGGTCCGGCCTGCTAACCCGCAGAGCCCCCAAGGACGCGAGAGGGGCGAGCGCCGGTCCGTCCCGGTCGCTCGCCCCGTTGTGGCTCGCGCTGTGGAGCGAGTGCTCCCGGAGGGCTACTGGATGATGTCCGCCGCCAGCCCGAACGCGTTCGCGTCCGGATCGATCCAGGAGT
>DRPG01000563.1 GCA_011376105.1 Deltaproteobacteria bacterium | reverse complement strand
GTCGCCCCAGCTGGGGAACCGCCACTGATCGAGCACATCCTCGAGGCAGTCCATCAGGGCTGTGTCGGAGATGCTGCCGTACACCGAGGTGCGGACCAACTCCCCCTCGCCGTCGACCAGGGCTGAGAGGAAGACGCTGCCGGCTAGCTCGGGCACCTCCGCCTGGCGCCGCTGGTAGCAGCGTGTGATCCGCGGGATCAGGGGCTCGGTGGCCAGCGTGGCGATGGCCACCGGGAGATCGCCGCTGATCCGGGCCTCGTACACGTAGGTCTTTGCTGGAGAGTCACCCTGGGGCGCTGAGACTGGTCCGGTGGTCGTGGGACGGGGCCGGGCCTCCCCCCGGGGGGGCGGCGCGATGGCGTCGCCGGGGCCACCTGCGTCGCCTGCGTCGCCTGCGTCGCCTGCGTCGCCTGCGTCGCCTGCGTCGCCTGCGTCGCCTGCGTCGCCGGGGCCACCTGCGTCGCCTGCGTCGCCTGCGTCGCCTGCGTCGTCTGCGTCGCCGGGGCCACCTGCGTCGCCTGCGTCGCCTGCGTCGCCTGCGTCGCCAGGATCATCCATGCCGTCTGCGTCGGCCACCGCGCCGATCGCCACCGGGCCACCCTGGAGCAGCCCCCTCGACACCAGCGCCTCGCGCAGGCCCGGGACGGCGGCCAGGATCTCCGAGCCATCGCCGACCTCCATCCGGGTCTCGATCTCCCGGAGGCGGGGGGGGAGGATCCATTCCTCGACCCACTCGATGCCTGCTGCGCTCATCCGGGGTCGCTTCCTGCTCTTGTAGCGCCGGGGTGGGGTGATCGAGTCTTGCTGCTGCAGCACTAGGGCGTATCTCCCCCGATCCCCGCGGCCCCGCCACTCGGCGTGGACCAGGGTGTCGTCGGCGGCTCCGGTGCCCACCGGGGCCGTGTAGCGCACCGTCACGTCGAGGCGATCGCCGGCTCCCTGGAGCTCGAGCTCGAGGCCCTCGGCGCCCGAGCTCACCAGGCGCTGCAGCAGCCGATCGGACAGGGCCAGGGACCCGCTGAGGGGGGGCTGCCGCAGCGCTCTCTCGATCGCGTCGGCGCACCCCTGAGCGTCGCTGCAGGACAGGAACGCGGCGTCGATGCCGATCAGCTGGCGCTCCACCGCGAAGGCTTGAGCGTAGGTGTCGTAGGACACACGCGTGACGAGCGCCTCGAAGTGCTCGAGGCACGCGGTGAGGGGGAGGAGGAGGAGCGGTAGCAGGGCCAGCCGCGCCAGGCCGGTGTGTTGGGCGGGCAACGACACCAGGGTAACCGATGTCGGACAGCTCCTGTCGTCGTCCCCCCGGGCGTCTCGATCCTGCGATCGATCGGTGCCGGGGTCTCGCCGTCGCTGCTGCGGGGGGTGGCCCAGATCCATGAGCTGGACCGGGGCGTGGCGATCGTCGCGTGGAGCGCCGGGGCGCGGCGATCGTCGGCGCGGGCTGTGGGGCGCGGCGATCGTCGGCGCGGGCTGTGGGGCGCGGCGATCGTCGGCGCGGGCTGTGGGGCGTCGCCTGCGGGGCCATCCGGCGTTAGGCTGCGGCCCCCGGGAGGTGAAGAGATGGCGCGCTGGTGTGCGGTGATCGCCGTCGTCGTGTCGGCGGGCTGTCGAGGCATCCAGGCCCCCCGACAGATCGCCTCGTGGAGCAACGAGGGGCAGCTGTGCGTCGTGCCCGAGGCTCTTGCGCCCGAGCTC
>DRPG01000562.1 GCA_011376105.1 Deltaproteobacteria bacterium | reverse complement strand
GCGGCGTCCGGGCGATCGCCGGGTCCGCGGCGTGGAAGGCTCCGGGGGTCGTGTCGACCGTCTTCACCCATCAGGTGTCCACCCCCCTGCCGACCGGATCCAGCCGGCGTCAGCGCCGCCGACCCAACCCGGCACCTGCCACCTCGTCCGCCCCGTCGCACGACTCGAGACGTTCGAGGTGAAGACGGACGAGCCGTTGGAGGGGGTCGAACACAGCCACACCGAGACGCGCGGATCGGGATGCGGGCGCCACGAAATCCACCGGTTATGGCGAATGAGAGGACCCAGGCCACCGGGTCTGATGGGGAGTGGAGGGGCGTGTGTTTGGTTTTGGTGAGTTGCAGGACGTGACACATCGGCGAGCAGACCTACATCGAGAGACGTCACATCATCTCCGGCCTGCTGCCGAGGCCGCGCCACAGCGCGGCCCCGCCGACAGCGCGCAGACGACTCGACGCGGTGCGCGCTGGGGGGTCGGGGGCGGGCTGCTCAGAGTCATCGGCTTTGAACCATGATCCGTGATGCGTACCTCCTGGGGGATCTGGCGGAGGGGGATCATGTGGCGCAGCCCCGGCGGGCCTACATCCTCAGGCCCGGGACGCCATATGCGGCCACGGCGGAGGGGGATCATGTGGCGCAGCCCCGGCGGGCCTACCCTGGCGGGCGCCCTCGCCAGCGGGTGACGGACGTCCGTCGACGTCCGTCACCCCCCCCCACACCGAGACGAGCGAGGCACGAGCACGAAGGACACATCCTCAGAGGCGCGGCGCGGCTGTCGACGTCCGACACCCGGGCCACGATGGGACCTCCTCTCTCCGCTGGCCCGGTGATCGCATCTCTTCGTCGGTGTCACCACCGAGGAGGAGACGCTGTGTCCAAGCAACGCGCCCACGACCAGGCGCAGCCACCGACCCGGTCCCAGCACGACATCGTGGCCCCGATCTACGACGCGCTGGGCAACACAGAGCGTGCCTGGCAGCTGGGCTTCACCCGCTCTACACCCGACAAACCAGGCACTGGATCAGGCGGATTCGACCTGCACCAGTGGCTCACCGAAGGCTTCGGGGGCGAGCCGCTGGCCACCACACAGGCAGGCCAGACCTCGCTGGACCCGCAGGTGTCGTCACACCCACAGCGAGCGCTCATCGAGGCCCACGAGGCGGTGCATCGCCAGCAGCACCAGCGTTTCACCGAGGGTGGCCAGCCCGCAGGCCGAGAGGCCCTGGAGGACGAGGCCCAGCACGGGAGCCGAGCGCTCCTCGCTGGACAGCGCTTCAATGCACGGCTCGCCTCCGATCCCCGCATGGACCTCGCCTTCACACCCGACGAGCAGACACAACGATCCCAGGACGAAGGCACCGATCCAAGGATCAAAGAGGCACTCGAGGCCCTCGAGCGCTCCGGCCTCGACACGACCCAGATCCGAGAGGCCCTCGCGCGCAACACGGTGATCATGTTCGAGGGCTCCTCGAACACCAGGGCCTGGCCCACCCTGTTCGGAGAGTGGACGCGCGGCGGTGACAAGATCTACCTGAGCGAGAACGGCGACGCGAGCACACTGGCCATGCATCTGGCACACGAGGCACTGCACGACACCGCCCTGCGACAGGGCGACGACCCTCAGCTTCACGACTCCCTCGAGCAGCTCGCGGACGTCTCAGGCTTCGGGATCCCCCACCTGAGCAACAAGGGAGCCCACGAGATCCTCGCCTGCGTGACAGATCACATGGTCGCAGTCTACACCAGCGCAGAAGAGTTGGTCACTTCCGATCTCCGTAGTTTCGACAGCGGCAAGATCGACGCCTCTGAGCTCGAAGAATCTCTCGACTACATCCGCCTCTGTTTCGAGAGAGACCTCGCGGCTCCGATCACCGGGGTCTTGCTCGAGCCTAACATGCTTGGATCACTAGAGACGGACGAGGTCCCGAGCGACCACCCTGCCCTCGACTGGGCACGCGCGTTCCTCGGATCTCCGACGGAGGACTTCGAGCAGCTGCCGTTTGTCATCGAGGCTCGAGCACGCCTGCGAGCGAAACCATGAGCCGCCTTTGGGTGCTCTGTGTGGTGCTCTGCTGCACTGCAGGGTGCGATCTGATCTGGCAGTGCAACATCAACGGCTGCATGTATGCACAGAGCAAGCTCCGCTACCTCGCGATTCGCGTCATCTTCCTCTCAAGGTCGAAGGTCAAACCCTCAGCAGAGAGCCACCCCCACCAACCCATCCTCGACTACCTCCAGCAACACGGCGACGAGCTCATCCCACACGAGTGGACACCCTTCGGACAAACCCCGATGGGGCAACTCGATCCCCCCATGTCGGTCCCCCGCGACTGGAAGGTCCGGCTCGTCGGAGACACCCTATGCATCCGCATTGTCGACGACGGCATCCGGGACCCGGGGCCCCAGTGCTTGCGCATCCGCGACGCCTTAGACTTCAACTTCGACCTCGTCGAGGTCGGGAGGTGTCGATGAGCAGTGAGCGGCTGAGCGGCTGAGCGGCTGAGCGGCTGAGCGGCTGAGCCGCTGAGCCGCTCAGCCGCCGGGCGGTGAGTGTGCTCGCCAGGGGAGGGACGCTGGTAGGGGCGAGCGGCTTGCTCACCGAGCGCATCCGCGATGAACGATCGCGCAGCGACGATCTCGTTTGCCGGCGGAGCCTCCGCCTGCTGCCTTGTAGAGCAGGGCGGCCCCCTCTCGGAGGCCGCCCCCCTCGGGATCATTCACCGCTGTTGCGGTCGAACACGGCCTCGCGAGCCCTGGAGAGGTTGTCCTTGATCTTGTCGAAGAAGCCGCTCCCGCTCTTGCCGTCGCTCGTCCTCTCCTCGATCTCTTCGATCTGCTCGAACACTGGTGCGAAGCTGTCTTCCGTTCCATAACCGAGCGCTTCGGCCAGCTGGATCTGGTAGCGTGCGTTCTTGAGCAAGCTCGCGAGCTCGCTGTTCTCTTCCGCTGAACGACCCGGCTTTTCCGCCAACACCTCGGCCGCAGCGAGCATCTCCTGGGCGCGAACGATAGGCAGAGGCACGATGTATTCGGTCACCACGAGGGTGTTCAGCGCCGTCGACAGCGCCTGTTTTGCCTCCTCGATCTTCCCAGCATCGATCAGCGGGACGATTTCCTTGATCGCCTGCGGATAGGTCGCCAGCGGGAGGCCCGTCACGGTGACCACCGCCTCGCTGCTGAGGGCGGAGAGCAGCTCACGGGCGACCTGTACCTCCCCATCATCCAGGGCATCCCTGGCGTCGTTGACGACATCCTGCACGCTGTCGAGCGTCGCGAGCAGATCGAACACCTCCACCGCCGCGCCCGTCACCGCGAAGGCCATCCCTGGATCGCGCTCAAGAACGATCTCCAGCTGGCCGATCACGATCGCGAGGGCCTCCAACGCCTCCTCCGGCTTGTCCTCTTCGAGGAGGAGCAAGGCCTCCTGCGTCTTGGAGAGCGCGTTCACAGCTTCCTGCGTGACCTCGCGACGCTTCTCCAACATCGTCTCGTCGACAGAGGACTGGATCCCCTCCTGTGCAGCCTCCTGCTGAGATCGCAGATCCTCTGGTGCCGGCGACAGCTCGTTGTCGTCGGACGCAGACTCCGGCTGGATCTCGGCGGCCTCAGGGGCGAGCTTGGAGCTCGGATCGTTCACCCCCTTGGAAGCGCAGCCCGCCACACCAACGGCGACGGTCAACGCGCAGGCGGCGATCGCTGACCAACAGCGACACCTGGGTGATGCATTGTTCAGCGTTAGACGTGATCCATTCTCGTAGGTCATGATTGAGTCCTGTGTGGTGCGCTCGCGTTGGTGTGCAGATGAAGGTGATCCCAACGAGGGAGAGCTCCCCTCGAACAGGATCATCTCCGTGGGTCGGTCTGCTCAGGCTGATCTGAGCGACATGTGGGTGAGGGTTCTGCGAGCGGCAGCGCGAAGGGGCCACGACGAGGCGCAGATCGACGGCGACGGCCCGTCCACGCCGGCGCGGGCAGCGGGGCGGCGCGGGCGGCGCGGGCAGCGCGGGCGGCGCGGGCGGCGCGGGCGGCACGATGGGGGCGGGGACTCGTCGAGGGCTCGGGAGGGCTGCAGGGCATCGCGTCTTCCTCGGCCCACACCTGGGCACGCTCCCTGATCCATCCCTCTCAGCAACCTTACAGGACGGTCAGAGCCCGACACGAGACAAACAGCCCGGCTGAGTACACTGAGAGGCCGCGTCCTACTGGCCCTTCGTGCGCCCCACCGGCCACGATGGTCTCATCGGGCCCATGCGGAGACGAGATCGTGGCAGCCCCCCGCTGTCGCTTTGGCCACGGCGGCCCCGCCGGCCGGC
>DRPG01000561.1 GCA_011376105.1 Deltaproteobacteria bacterium | reverse complement strand
CCTCGCCCCGCCCGTTCCCGGCACCGCCCGGGCTCAGCCCCGTCCCGGGCTCAGCCCCGTCCCCGGCACCGCCCGGGCTCAGCCCCGTCCCGGGCTCAGCCCCGTCCCCGGCACCGCCCGGGCTCAGCCCCGTCCCGGGCTCAGCCCCGTCCTGGGCTCAGCCCCAGCCCAGATCCTCCCCCAGCCCGGGCCCGGGGGGCAGCGCCCGCAGCTCGGCCTGCAGGGCGAGCAGCTCCAGGAACGCGGTCACGATCACCTGGGGACGCGCTCCGGTCTGGCGCCCCGCCGGGCGCCGGAAGTGGCTCACCGGCACCTCGATCAAGGTGGCGCCGGCCGCCCGGGCCCGCGCTAGGATCTCAGTGTTGACGAAGGCCCCGTGGCTCTTGATCGTCATCCCCTCGATCACCGAGCGATGGAACAGCTTGAAGGCGCAGTCCACGTCGCGCACGCCGGTGTCGAACAGCAAGCCCACCAGGCCGCTCCAGGCCGCGCCATTGAGCCTCCGGATCCACCCGTCCCGCCTCGGGGCCCGGTAGCCCACGACGATGTCGTGGCGCTCGGCCCAGGGCAGCAGCTCGACGATCTGGGCGACGTCGAACTGGAGATCGGCGTCGGTGAAGAAGATCAGCTCCATCTGTGCTGCGGCCAGGCCCGTGGCCAGGGCCCTGCCATAGCCCTGGTTGTGGCTGTGGCGCAGCACCCGCACCCGCCGATCCGCTTCGGCCAACGCCAGCGCCACCATGGGGGTGTCGTCGGTGGAGCCATCGTCGACCACCAGCACCTCGAACGCTCCCCCCAGCCCCTGCCCCACCGCCAGGCAGCGGCGGACGGCGGCCTCGAGGTTGGCGGCCTCGTCGAGGGCGGGCAGCACGAACGACAGCGAGGACGGAGCGCTCACCCAGAGACCAGCTCGCCCACCAGATCGTAGTCGGATGCCTGGGTGATCCGCGCCGGGACCAGCGCACCGATCTGCAGCCCCTCGGCGTTCGCCAGGAACACCTGCCCATCGACGTCCGGTGCCTGGTGTTGGGTGCGCCCCCGGAGGACCAGCGAGCTCTCCTCGCTCACCCCCTCTACCAGCACCCGCTCGATCGTCCCGATCCGCGACGCCAGGCGCTCCCTCGAGATCCGACGCTGTAGCTCCATCAAGGTGGCCTGTCGCTCGGCCTTGAGCGCATCGGGCAGCTGCTCGGCGAGGGTGGCCGCGGGCGTGCCCTCTTCCTGGAAGTAGGTGAACACGCCGACGTGATCGAAGCGCTGAGCGGTGACGAAGTCGCACAGCTCCTCGAAGTCTTCGTCGGTCTCGCCGGGGAACCCCACGATGAACGTGGTCCGGATCGTCAGATCGGGGACGTGCGCCCGGATCCGATCGAGGATCCGCTCCTGCCCCTCGCGGGTGACCCCTCGGCGCATCGCCTTGAGCATCGGCCCCGAGGCATGCTGCAGCGGGATGTCGAGGTAGCGGCACACCTTGTCGTTGTGGGCCAGCTGCTCCAGCAGCCCCTCGGGGATCCCGTGGGGGTAGGCATAGTGCAGCCGGATCCACTCGATCCCGTCGATCTGTGACAGGGCCTCCATCAGCTGGCCGAGGCCGGTGCCGTCGCGTAGATCCCGGCCATAGGCCGTCGAGTCCTGGCTGACCAGGTTGAGCTCCACCACCCCGCCCTGGGCCAGCCGGCTAGCCTCGGCCACCAGCGACGGCACGGTGCGGCTGCGCAGCCGCCCCCGCAGGGTGGGGATGATGCAGAACGCACAGCGGTGATCGCAGCCCTCGCTGATCTTCAGGTAGGCGCTGCACTGGCTCCAGCTGTTGATCCGTGGCGTCAGCTCGTCGTGTAGGTACAGGGGCACGTCGATGTGGGAGCGGATCGGGGGTCCGTCGCGGCGCTGCAGGATCTCGGCGATCCGGTGGTACTCGCCGGTGCCGAGGAAGTGATCCACCTCCGGCAGCTCGGCCTCCAGCGAAGGGCCATAGCGCTGGACCATGCAGCCGGTGACCACCAGCGCCTCACACGAGCCGTCGAGCTTGCGCCCGGCCAGCTCCAGGATGGTGTCGATCGACTCTTCGGTGGCGGGCTGGATGAACGAGCAGGTGTTGACGACGATCACCTCCGCGTCCGCAGGAT
>DRPG01000560.1 GCA_011376105.1 Deltaproteobacteria bacterium | reverse complement strand
TGTGGTGCGCATGGGCAGCGCTCTGGTGCGTCGAGAGGAGGAGCTGGAGTCCTGGGACGTGCCCTCTGAGCTGGAGGAGCTGTCCGAGCACCCCGATGGCCACAGCCCTGCCTCCATCGTGGAGACGACCCAGATCTCCGCGCCCTCGGCCCTCGCCGAGATCGAGTGGGTGCCCACCGACGATCCTCAGAACACCTCGTCGGAGGTCCTGGGGTTGTTCCCCGAGCTGGCCCCGAGGCCCTCGGCGAGCGCTGCCCGGGTGGGGATCGCTTGCTTCCAGGACATGCCGACGCGTCCGTCCGATGCGCCGTCGACCGTGGGCGGAGGCAACACCCCCCCACCCACCGGCGATCCAACGCCGGTGGCGGCCCTGGCGCGGGTCAAGGAGGGTCGGCGTGGCGCCCGGGCTGGTGCCCCGGTCCCCGACGCGAGCGTGGTCCAGCAGTTCTCGGTGGTGAAGCCGGAGCGGGAGCGCCGGAGCCCCCGCCCCCGCAGCGTCTCCGAGGCGCCCCCCGTCCCCATCCCCACCCCTGTGCCTCCCCCCCTCGACGAGCAGCGGCCCGGGGTCCGGGGCTCGGCGCCCGGCGCCAACGTGCAGAAGGCTGCGTTCCTCGATCAGCAGGTCGACGACGACGGCGGGGCCCTGGCTGAGGGCGCTGGTCCCTTCGAGCTGCCGACGCTGTCCCTGCTCGATCCAGTGCCGCCCCAGCGTGCACGGTTCGACAGCGAGCGGCTGAAGCAGCTGGCGGTTCGGGTCGAGGAGACGCTCGGCTCGTTCAAGGTCACCGGCCAGGTCACCGACGTGCGGGTCGGGCCCGTCGTCACCACCTTCGAGTTCCTGCCCGATCGTGGGATCTCCGTGCGCAAGGTCTCCAGCCTGGAGGACGACCTGGCCATGGGGCTGTGTGCCCTGTCAGTGCGGATCGTCGCTCCGATCCCGGGCAAGGGGGTCGTCGGTATCGAGATCCCGAGTGAGAACCGGCTGAACATCTACCTGCGGGAGATGCTCGCCAGCGACGTGTTCCGCCAGGCCAACATGGCGCTGCCGATGGTGCTCGGAAAGGACGTGGAGGGCGCGCCGAAGATCGCCGATCTGGCGAAGATGCCCCACCTGCTGGTCGGAGGCACCACCGGCTCGGGGAAGTCGGTGGGGGTCAACGGCATGCTGCTGTCCCTGCTGTTCAAGAAGACCCCCGAGGAGCTGCGGCTGCTGCTGATCGATCCCAAGAAGCTGGAGTTCAAGATCTATGAGGACATCCCGCACCTGCTGCACCCCGTCGTCACCGAGCCCAAGAAGGCGTCGGCGGCGCTGGCGTGGTGCTGCCGCGAGATGGACGCACGCTACGAGCTGCTGGCCCAGTGGGACACCCGCAACATCGAGTCGTACAACAAGAAGGTCACCAAGGAGCTGCGGAGCTGGACCGCGGCCAAGGCCCGGCGCTACGCCCCGAAGGGCTGGGAGGAGGGCATGCCCCTGGTCCGTCCCGAGCGGCTGCCCTACATCGTGATCGTGATCGACGAGCTCGCGGATCTGATGTTGGTGGCGAAGAAGGAGGTCGAGGGCTCGATCGCACGGCTGACTCAGATGGCGCGTGCCTGTGGGATCCACCTCATCGTGGCGACCCAGCGGCCCTCGGTCGACGTAGTGACGGGGCTGATCAAGAGTAACCTGCCGACCCGGATCTCGTTCAAGCTGCGCTCGGGCACCGACTCTCGCACCATCCTCGACACGAAGGGGGCAGACGCGCTGTTGGGGCGTGGCGACATGCTGTACCTGCCCAACGCAGGCGATCTGACCCGGGTGCACGGTGCGTTCGCGTCCGACGACGAGACGCTCCGGGTGATGGACTACCTGCGGGATCAGGCGAGCCCCGAGTACATCGAGGGGGTCACCGACGAAGAGGGCGGCTCCGACGGAGGGATCTCCGACGATGATCTCGACGCGATGTTCCACGACGCCGTCGAGCTGGTGGTGTCGCTGGGCAAGGCCTCCACCTCGATGATCCAACGCCACCTGAAGATCGGCTACAACCGTGCCGCTCGCATCGTCGACCAGATGGAGGCCCGGGGGATCGTCGGCCCCGCGGATGGCGCCAGGCCGAGGGAGGTGCTAGTAAGCGGCTCAGAGCCCCGATGAATAGCCGCAGTGTCGCCATCGTCCGCTGGTGGAGGGCGCCCCTGGGGGGTGGCCAGGAGGTTTCATGAGCGCAGCACTCCTCGTCCTGACAGCCGTCCCTGTGGGCGTCGCCTGGGGGGCCGAGCCTGCCCCCGCGGTGGCGCTGGGCCACGACGTCGCTGAGATCGTCGATCGGGTTCAGCAGCGGTACGCTGACGTCGAGGTGCTCCAGGCGAGCTTTGTCCAGGTCACGAAGTCCCCCTACTACGGAGAGGAGGAGCAGCGCGGCACGGTGGTGATGCAGCGCCCCAGCAAGATGCGCTGGTTGTTCGATGACAGCGGCAAGCAGTTTGTCACCGACGGCGACACGATGTGGATCTATACCCCCGCGGCCAAGCAGGTGCTGCGGTTCCGAGACTTCAGCGCGCAGTCCTCCACCGCCAACTCCCTGCTGCAGTCGCTGCACAAGGTCGGTGATCTGTTCGAGGTCGAGCTGCTCGCGAGCGAGATCGAGGGTGGACACACCCTGTCGATGGTCCCCAAGGATGCGATCGCGAAGACTCAGGTAAAGTCGCTGGTGCTCTCGCTCGACAGCGCGCTGTTGATGCAGGAGCTCGTGATCACAGATCCCTCCGACAGCGTCACCGACATGACCTTCAGCGGTGTGAAGCTGGGGGGAGAGGTGCCCGAGGACACCTTCCGCTTTGAGATCCCGGAAGGGGTCGAGGTGATCGACACCAACCCCGCGGGGTAGGCCCCAGCAGGCCCAGAGGAACGCGATGATCCCCAAGCCCGATGTCCCTCCAAGGGAGGCTCGGCCTCGCCGTGTCCACCTCGTCTCCCTGGGGTGCTCCAAAAACCGGGTCGACTCCGAGATCATGCTCGGCACCCTGCTGGAGCACGACTTCACCCTGGTCGATGATCCTGCGGACGCGGAGGTGATCGTCGTCAACACCTGCTCGTTCAT
>DRPG01000559.1 GCA_011376105.1 Deltaproteobacteria bacterium | reverse complement strand
GTTCGAGGCCCGCCGGTTCGACGCGTGCAGCTGGTTGATCGCGGCACGCCAGGGGAGCTGGTACCGCTGCCGCCCCATCCCGGTTCAGGGGGGTGGAGCACCACGGAAGGCCACCGGGCTGGCGGCCGCCCTCGAGAACCCGCGAGCCCGGGGACGCAGGAGCGAGATCCAGGCGCACCTCGAGGCGCTCTGCGCGAGCTGCAACCACCCCGACTGGTGCGTGGTCGACAGCCACTTAAGCCTGCTCGGTGGGCTGCCCACCGCCGCCTTCGATCTGCTGCATGTCGTCGCCAACACCCCCACCGCCGCAGCGCTGGTGGCGCTGCGATCAGCCAAGAGCACGACGACCGACCTGATCCGCGTCCTGGAGGGTTTCGAGGAGCTGCTGTTCCTCTGGGAGGCGGTCCCGTTCCAGGTCTGGCTCCGGGCGCTGGAGTTGCTGCACGCATCCTTCCCCACCGATCTCTCAGAGTTCGCCGACCAGGAAGTGATCGCCAGGGGCCAGCGGCTGGGCGAGCAGCTCCCGGTCGTGCTCGCCGCCCTGCACCACTGGACCCGTGGGCGGGGCCTGCCGGATCCGGAGGCCCCCGCTGATCTGCCCGTCCAGATGACCTTCAGCGCAGACAACGACGCGCCGCTCCTGAGTCTTCGTGACGATCTCGTCGTGTCGCTGATCCAGCACCACAGGGATCGCACGAGCTGGCCTGCCCCTCCGCCGGGCCTGGACGCAGGCGACGTCTCCCTCGCCCGAGACCACCACGCCCCACACCAGCGCGCCGTGATCGACGCGCCCGCCGTGGTGGCGCGCGCCGCGGCGGGGGAGATCACGCCGTCAGCCGATCTCACCCTGTTCCTCGAGGTGTGCCGGAACCTCGACGAGTCCTACTTCCGCAACTGCTTCCTGATGACCTCCTACGCCCTGATCGCTCGCCATCATGGAGCCCGATGATGTCTGATCCGCTGTCGTTCTCGTCTCTGTTCGATGAGCTCCGCGTCCGAAACAGCCGGGCCCACGCGAGTTTGCTGTCACCGGCTGCGCTGCCGCTGCGGAGCTGGCTGGAGCAGACGCTGGGGGTGCACGCGGGCCGAGACGGTGGGCTGCTCTCGACGCCTGTGTTCGAGCACAAGTTCGGCTTCCTCAAGGCTGAGACCACCATGGAGAGGCTCGCCGGAGATGGCACCCTGAGCGAGGCTTTGGTCGCGAACATGGACACGCCGCCCGGGACACACCGGGGGCAACGGTTCGAGCGCGGCTGGTCGCCCTACATGCACCAGGTCGCAGCTTGGGAGGCGCTCCAGCGCGAGACACCCACATCCGTCGTGGTGAGCGCGGGCACCGGCGCAGGCAAGACCGAGTGCTTCTTGGTGCCGATCCTTAGCGACCTCGCCCGACAGGTCGAAGGACGGCGGAGACAGCTAGAAGGCGTTCAGGCTCTGTTTCTTTACCCACTCAACGCCCTGATCAACAGCCAGCGGGAGCGGCTGTCGGCCTGGACCCGTGGCTTCGGCGGGGCGATCCGGTACTGCCTGTACAACGGAGAGACACGGAAGCGGCGCGCCAAGAAGGCCGAGCAGGACAAGCGACCCGAGGAGATCCTGAGCCGGCCGGCGCTGCGGGAGTCTCCTCCCCCATTGCTGATCACCAACGCCACCATGCTCGAGTACATGCTGGTGCGGCCCGAAGACGCGCCGATCCTGGAGCGATCCCGGGGACAGCTCCGATACATCGTGATCGACGAGGCCCACACCTACGTCGGCTCGATGGCGGCGGAGCTGGCCCTGCTGCTGCGAAGGGTGATGAACGCCTTCGACGTGGATCCCTCCCAGGTGCGCTTCATCGCGACCTCGGCCACCCTGTCGTCCGACGACAGCGGCGAAGCCAGGGAGAAGATCCAAGCCTTCCTCGCTGATCTCTCAGGCCAGCCCCTCGACCGGGTGGAGGTGGTGACCGATCGACGCGCGATCCCCGCGATCCCCAAGGTCGAGCCGATCGGCGCTGTGCCTGATCTGGACACGCTCCAGGCACACTCCCCCGCCGAGCGGTTCGAGGCGCTGTGCGCCCATACGGTCCCGGTGCAGATCCGAAGCCTCCTGGTGGCTCGAGGCGCCCAGACCATCCGGAGCCTGACGTCTGAG
>DRPG01000558.1 GCA_011376105.1 Deltaproteobacteria bacterium | reverse complement strand
TACTCGGGCACCGACACCCTGTCGTTCGTCGGGGCGGTGCCCTTCCTCGGGGTCTCCTCCGATCTGATGGTGCCGGGGCTGGGGGTCGGGCTGGCGCTGGCGGTGCCCACGGGCCGGGGCGGCAAGCTCCAGGACTTCGACGGCCCCAACCGCTACGCCCTGCGGGAGGGCAACATCCAGACCATCCACACGATGGTCGCGGCGAGCTATCGGCTCAAGGAGAAGGTCTCGTTGGGGATGAGCGGCTCGCTGGTGAACAGCCGCTACTACGCGGACACCGACACCACGATCTACCCCGATCTGGCCCAGGGCGTCGCAGACATCCTGGTGCTGGACGAGCAGCCCGCAAGCTACCAGGACGGCTACGTCGAGCACCCGGGCTACACCGCGGGCTCGATCTTTGAGCTCAAGGACACCACCTTCACCTTTGGCGCCGGTGTCTACCTCACCCCCATCGGAGACCGGCTCGGGCTGTCGCTGGCCTACAACCACGGCATGCGCCTCGATCACACCGGCGATCTGACCCTGGACTTCCGCTGTCCGCCGGCGTTCGATCCCCAGAGTCGTGCGGCCGCCGAGGAGATCGGCACCTGCAATCGCACGGCGACGGGCTCGGGCTCGATCGGCTACCGCCTGCCGAGCCGGCTCCACCTCGGGGTGGTCCTGCAACCGATCCAGCGGCTGCGGCTGGAGCTGATGGGGGGGTATGTGTTCTGGTCGGTGTTCACCGACTACGAGGTCAGCACCTCGGTCTCCAACGCAGCCTTTCCCGGAGCGAGCAACGCCCTCGCCGCCCAGGAGGCCGCCCTGCTGGCCTCCCAGGAGCGCCTGTGGGCCCGGGATCACCACGACACCTTCTGGGTCGGCCTCGACGGCAAGGCGGAGGTGGTGGGGCCCCTGTCCCTGGGGGCGCGGTTGATCTACGATCAGGGCGCGGTGGACGAGCAGTCGGTGTCCGCCAACAACTACGACGCAGACACCGTGCTGCTCGGTGGGCTGATCGACGTCACCCCGGCGGGGCCCATCAGCTTCAGCCTGTCGTTCTCCCACCAGTTCCTCGCCGATCGGATCGTCACCGACAGCCCGTTCGGGGTCGGCGTCGATCCATCCGCCTTCGACGGACGTTACTTCTATCCGTCGGCCAACGGCACCTACTCCGGCTCGATCAACCGGATCGGCCTGGCGGTCCGGGGGCGGTTCTTGGGTGGTGGTGGGCTGTAGCTTGGGGTGGTGTGGGCGGTCTCTCAGCGTGCGTTTGGGCACTGCGAACGCGGCTGGGCTCCCAGCGGCGAGCCCCCACAGCCCTCTCTCTTGGTTTGGCTCGGGACCCGGGCCCCCACCCCTTCATAGGGGCTCTATGAGTCCCTTCATAGGGGCTCTATGAGTCGGGGCGGACGTGTTGAGGGCCCCTGCGAAGTGCCCCTTGGGTCGTCGAGCCTCACGGCGGCTGGGCGGAGCTCCCGGGGCTGACGACGAAGCGCATGAGTCGGGACGAAGCGCCACCTACCCAGCGTC
Source organism: Deltaproteobacteria bacterium (assembly GCA_011376105.1). Lineage (GTDB taxonomy): Bacteria > Myxococcota_A > UBA796 > UBA796 > DRPG01. Next base: position 169 of record DRPG01000558.1, on the reverse strand, counting down.
TGCAGCTCACGCCCCCGCCTCTCCCCGAAGCCTTCGCCTCTCCCCGGACGCCCCGCCGAGCCCGGCCTTCGCCCCTCCCAGACACCTCGCCTCTCCCCGGGCGCCCCGCCGAGCCCGTCGGTCGCCCCGAGCAGGGCCGTGCCCTCCCCAAACGCCTCGGTGAGACGTG
>DRPG01000557.1 GCA_011376105.1 Deltaproteobacteria bacterium | reverse complement strand
CGACTTCAACTTCGCCTGGCCCACCGCCGAGATCGCGGTGATGGGCCCCGAGGGGGCGGTCAACATCATCCACCGCCACGCCCTGGCCGAGGCCGACGATCCAGTGGCGCGCAAGGCGGAGCTGGTGGAGGAGTACCGCGAGACCTTCGCCAACCCCTACCGTGCCGCCGAGCTAGGCTTCGTCGACGCGATCCTCCGCCCCGAGGATACCCGTCGGGTGGTGATCGAGGCCCTAGCGACGCTGGAGCACAAGCGCGACGATCTGCCGCCGAAGAAGCACAGCAACATCCCGCTGTGAGGCCGGTCCAGGGCTCCGTGGGGCTGCCTCCGGGCCCGCCGGCGGGCTCTGGACAGGAGCACAGCTCGGTGGTGTCGATCCCGCGGGCCTGCAGCCCGATCCCCAGGTGGTCGCCCCCCTGAGGGCCACGGACCGAGTGCAGGGCTCCGCCGCGCTGCACCGGAGCGAAGCCATCGAGGCCCTCGCCGATCTCGATGGGGGGGCTCCGGCACAGGTCGGGGCCGGGCCTGGCCCGAGGGCGGTGGGGGTGAGCTCGAAGAGGGGACGGAGCCCGCGCAGCCCGCGCAGCCCGCGCAGCCCGCGCAGCCCGCGCAGCCCCATCGGGCAGAGGAGTCTTTGGGGCCGAACGTCATCGCTGGGCGGGACACCCCATCGCGCACTACAGATCCCCGAGCAGCTCTCCTCAACCCTCCAGCCCGCCCCCCCCAGCGATCGGTGGGATCGGTTGACGCCGCCAGCACCCAGCGCTATCTGGGCCTGTCTGATCCCTTCAGGAGTTCCCGCGTCATGGTTCGCATCCGCCTGACCCGTATGGGCGCCAAAAAGCGGCCGTTCTACCGGATGATCGCCGCAGACTCTCGCGCCCCGCGCGACGGCCGGTTCATCGAACAGCTCGGCTACTACGATCCCATGCGGGATCCCATGGTGATCGAGCTCAAGCTCGATCGCATCGATCACTGGCTGTCCCACGGTGCGCAGCCCAGCGAGACCGCGGCCAAGCTGATCAAGCGCGCCCGCACCGCCCAGGCCGAGGCTCCGGAGGCCTGATGGAGGATCTGGTCCGTCACCTGGTCGAGCCCATCGTCGATGAGCCGGATGCGGTGAGCATCCAGACCATCGAGCGGGAGTCTGTGATCATCCTTGAGCTGGTCGTCGATCCCGACGACAAGGAAGAGCTCGAGGGCGACAAGGGGCGCACCCTCCGCGCCATCCGCAACATCCTCTCCGCGGCGGCGGGGCGGCGGAAGGCTACCCTCGACCTCGTCGACGAGCACGGGGATGCCGACGAGGAGTGACGAGGGCGACTGGATCGATCTCGGCCACGTCTCAGGGGTGTTTGGGGTCAAGGGTGAGGTTCGGCTGTTCCTCCACAACCCGAGCTCCCACCTGCTCGAGCAGCCCACCCCGGTGGTGTTGCTGGGGCCGGGGGGGCGCCGCCGCGGGATCGTGCTGACCACCCGGCCGGGGGCTGGCAAGCGGATCCTTGGGCAGATCGAGGGCGTCGCCTCCCGGGAGGAAGCGAGCGCCCTCAAGGACTGGCGGATCGTGATCCCCCGCAGCGCGCTGCCCGCCCTTGAGGAGGGCGAGTACTACGTCTGGCAGCTCCAAGGGGCCGAGGTACGGGTGGACGGAGAGCGGATCGGCCTCGTCCAACAGATCCACACCGCGGGCCCCGTCGAGCTGCTCGAGATCGGCCTCGACACAGGAGGAGAGCCTGTGTTCGTGCCCTCCCTCAGCGAGTACATCGTCCACCTCGATCCAGAGGCGGGCGTCGTCGAGCTGTCCCCCGGGGCCCTGGAGGTTCGGTGAGGTTCGATGTGCTCACGCTGCACCCGGAGATGGTGACAGGTCCTCTGTCGGCCTCGATCCTCGGCCGGGCCGTCGAGCGGGGGCGGATCCACATCGGGATCCACGACATCCGGGAGCACGGCCTGGGCCGCCACCGCTCGGTCGACGACGCCCCCTATGGGGGCGGAGCGGGCATGGTGCTCCGGGTCGATGTGGTCGTCGCGGCCCTGGAGGCGGTGGCGGTCGAGCACGCCCACAAGATCCTGCTCTCGCCCCAGGGGCGCCCGTTCACCCAACAAGAGGCCCGCAGGCTGGCTGAGCAAGATCACCTGATCTTCGTCTGTGGCCACTACGAGGGGATCGACGCCCGGATCGAGCCCTACGTCGACGAGATCGTGTCCTTGGGGGACTTCGTCGTCACCGGGGGCGAGATCGCCGCGGTGGTGGTGATCGACGCTGTCGCCCGGCTGGTCCCCGGGGTGCTCGGCAACGCCGCCTCAGCCGAGGAAGAGTCGTTCTCCGAGGGGCGGCTTGAGTACCCTCAGTACACCCGACCCCGCAGCTTCCGGGGCCACGAGGTCCCCGAGATCCTGCTCTCGGGGCACCACGCCCAGATCGAGGCCTGGCGCCGGGCCCAGAGCGAGGAGCGGACTCGGCTGCGCCGCCCCGACCTGCTACGCTCTGATCCATCGCGTCCCGACCTGTTGTGCCCCGGCGTTGACGTGGGCGGGTCTGACGAATAGGTGTCCCCGGCTTACATGCGCAGTGCGTGTCAACGTTTGAAGCGGCTGGCCCCAGCCACCGACCGGATCGCGAGTGGTCTCGTCGTCGCTGGCTCGTGCTCTCCGCAGCGAGGGAAGTCCAATGAACCTGCTCGAGCAGATCGAAGCCGAGATCGTCGCGGCTCGCGAGCGCCCGACGGTAGACATGCGACCCGGCGATCTGGTCCGGGTGCACGTGAAGATCATCGAGGGTGACAAGCAGCGGATCCAGGTCTTCGAGGGCACCGTGATCCGCATCAAGCGGGGCGGCCCCCGGACCACCTTCACCGTGCGGAAGATGGCGTCGGGCGTCGGGGTCGAGCGGATCTTCCCGGCCTCCTCCCCCAATATCGCAAAGGTCGACGTCATGGCGCGGCACAAGGTCCGCCGGGCCAAGCTGCACTTCCTGCGCACCCGCCGCGGCAAGTCAGCACGCCTCAAGCCCATCCGCGACTTCAAGCCGACCGCCCGTCGGTGAGCCCCAGGCGCTGTGCTGCCTCAGCACAGGGCCCGGGTACGCCACGCGCCGCGTGGAGGCGGGGGCGTGCGGCTGAGGCCTTCGCGAGCGAGGGCCTCGTCGCCGCAGGCTGGCGCGTCCTCGATCGCAACTGGACCCTCCCCGGCGGTGAGCTCGATCTGGTGATCGAGCGCGCCGGGCGGCTGCGGTTTGTCGAGGTCAAGGCGCGGAGACCCGGGGATCCCTCGGGCCCCGAGTCGATCACGGCCCACAAGCGCCGCAGGTTGATCCGGGCCGCCCGGGCCTGGCTGGCCCAGGGTGATCCTCAGGTGGAGGAGATCGCCTTTATGTTGGCCCTGGTCACCCTCGATCCCGCTGGGTGGACCCTCGAGCTGCTCGACGATCCCTTCGACGCATAACCCCGTGGCGCGCCGGGCCGTGGCGCGCCGGGCCGTGGCGCGCCGTGGCGCCGGGCTTCGGTGGCGCCCTGGGGCTTCGGTGGCGCCCTGGGGCTTCGGTGGCGCCCTGGGGCTTCGGTGGCGCCCTGG
>DRPG01000556.1 GCA_011376105.1 Deltaproteobacteria bacterium | reverse complement strand
CTCTCCGACCTACGCAGCTCAGAGCGTGTTCCAGTACCCGACTGAGGAGGGCTTCTGCGTCTGGATCGGCCACGATCTGTCGATGACACCCGGCGGGGCCTCACGCCTCGAGGACGCCTGGATCGTCGACGTCACGTTCGAGGTGGCCCGCCCCGGGGGCTGGTGGGACTGTGTGGACGCGTCTCAGCGGGGGGCCTCGATCCGGGTGGTGGAGCAGGACGGAGCGTGGCGGATCGAGTCCGATCCCGGCCTGTTTGGGGGCGCCTGCCCCAGCCCCCTGCCGGTGGTGGATCCAGCGCGGACCCCGAGCAAGCCTCCGTCGAAGCGACCGCCGGGGGCCCCGACCCGCGATGAGGTGGTCGAGCTGGCGGGTCGCCTCGACGAGGCCCTCTGGGCGCACGATCTCGCCACCGCGCTGGAGCTGACCGCCTGCTACAACCTGTACGAGGAGGAGCCCTTTGGAGCCTGCTCCGCCGCCGAGCTAGTCGCGGTGGGCCCGCTGACCCGGGGGGAGCTGCGCCGGGAGGACGGCCCGCCCTGGTCGATGAACGTGTTCCAGGATCTGGAGGTCCTGGGCCGGCCCGAGCCCGAGCCCGCCGACAAGACCTTGTTCCATGTCCAGGCCAAGGCGGCGAGCGGCAAGCACAAGCGGCGCACCCTCGCGGTGCAGTGGGTCGAGGACAGCTGGCGGCTGGTGGGGCTGGTGCAGCGCCAGGCCGAGGGGCTGACCAGCGTCGAGTACGTGGTGGATCTGGCCCGGCCCGAGCGCTGGGACGTGTTCCAGCGCCGCCTCGCGGGTGAGCAGATCGATCTCCGGGGCGAGCCCGTCGGCAAGGTGAAGCCGTAGATGACCACGTGGAGAGCCCGGGTCCTCAGCCCTGTGACCGAGGACGAGCTGCTGTGGCTCGAGGACGCGCTGGTGCGGCTCGAGGACGGCCTGATCGTGGAGCTCGGCCCGTACGACGGGCGAGCCGTGGACGAGGATCTTCGCCCCGGGGTGTTGCTCCCCGGGTTCGTCGACGCTCACCTGCACTACCCGCAGACCCGGATCGTGGGCTCGGCGACGGGACCGCTGCTGGACTGGCTGACGGCGAGCACCTTCCCCGAGGAGCAGCGGTTCGAAGATGAAGATCACGCAGCGCAGGTCGCGGCCATGTTCTGCAACCGGCTGGCGTCGTCGGGCACCACCCTGTGCCTCGCCTATGGCTCGGTGCACCCCGGGGCGGCGCAGGTGCTGCTGTCCGCCCTGGCGGAGCACGGGCTCAAGGCCCTGGCGGGCCCGGTCTTGATGGACACCGACTGCCCGTCGGCGCTGCAGCTGCCCGCCGAGCGGGCGATCCCGGCCCTCGAGGCGTTGATCGCGCGCTGGCACGGGCACGACGATGGGCGTCTCAGGGTCGCGGTGATCCCCCGGTTCGCCCTGTCCTGCAGCACCGAGCTGCTCGAGGCCGCCGGAGCGTGCGCCCACCGGCACGGGCTGTACGTCAGCACCCACCTCGCCGAGACCGTGGAGGAGTGTCGGATCGCTCGACGGCGCTTCGGCACCGACGACTACCTCCAGGTGTACGAGGTCGCGGGGTTGATCCATGATCGCTGCGTGCTGGCCCACTGCATCCACCTGTCCGACTCCGAGTGGGATCGGCTGGCGGCGGCGGGGGTGAGTCTCGCTCACTGTCCAGACAGCAACGACTTCCTGGGCTCGGGCAGCATGCCGGTGGCCGCCGCCCGGCGGCGGGGGCTGTCGATCGCTGTCGGCAGCGACGTGGCAGCGGGCCGCAGCTTCCGGATCCCCCGGATCCTGTCGTCGGCGTACGACAACGGGCTGCGGCAGGGCGTGACCCTGTCTGCGGCCAGCCTGCTGTGGTGGGGCACCCGCGGTGGGGCTCTGGCCCTGGGGCACCCGGAGACCGGGCAGATCCGCCCTGGGCTCGAGGCCGATCTGTGCCTGTTCGATCCTCCCCCCTGGGTCGAGGACGCCGACGGTGTCGTGGCGTCTCTGATCTTCGATCACGACGCACCCCGCATGCGGCAGACCTGGGTGCGGGGGATCTGCGTCTGGGAGCAGCTGTGAGCGAGCGGGAGCGCGAGATCTGGAACCGGCGCTACAGCGAGCCGGGGTTCCGCATGGGAGACGGACCCAAGCGGTTCTTGGTGGAGCTGGCGGAGCTGCTGCCTGGGCGCGGAGCGGTGCTGGATCTCGGCTGTGGGGAGGGTCAGAACCTCGTGTGGCTCGCCGGCCGGGGGCTGGTCGGCACCGGCGTCGACGTCAGCGTCGTCGGGCTGAACAAGGCAGCCGCCCTGTCCGAGGCCATGGAGATCGATCTCGAGCTGATCGAGGCCGATCTCGACGTCTGGGATCCAGGGGGGCGGCAGTTCCAGGTGGTGCTCTGCAGCCACGTCCTGCTCCGGGAGCTGGTGCCGAAGATGCGGCGGGCGGTGGCGCCGGGCGGGCTGCTGTTGATGGAGAACATGATGGTCGGGGCCCCGATCCCGCTGCGCTACGTGGTGGAGACCCAGGAGATGCTCCACTGGTTCTTGGGGTTCAGGATCCTGCACTACCGGGAGATCACCCGGGACGGGATCCCGGTGGCTCAGCTGGCGGCTCGTCGTCCAGGCTGAGCCGTCGCCCGAGCTCGCGCACCTCCTCCAACAGCTCCCTCGCGATCACCACTGGGGCGATCTCGCGCTGGAGTGTGCCCGCGGGCCTGGGGGCCCCGAACGCGATCTGGATCGGAGGGCCCCGGTGCCCGGGCCTGCTGAAGTTGCGGATCACCTCCCGGACGAAGTCATCGGTCACCCCCTGGAGGAAGAACGGGACGACGAGGACCTCGGGGTGGCACTCCAGCACCAGGCGCCCGGCCCCGCCCCTGGCAGGCAGCAGATCGAGGGGATCGGGCCTGTGGTTCCGGGTGCCCTCGGGGTGTAGCCCCGCCAGCGTCCGGGGCCGGTCGAGGACCCGCGCCAGGCGTCGCAGGGACGCAGCGCTCCGGCCGGCTCGATCGAAGCCCGACGCCATGGGTGGCCACATCGAGCCCCCGCTGACCGCGAAGTTGATCAGAAACCCGAGGGGGTGGGTGTAGAAGAAGCGGCTGCGGACAGGGTAGTAGAACCTCCGGGCGAAGTCGCTGAGGGCCGCGATCACCGAGGTCGCGATGTACATGTCCCAGAAGGTCCGGTGGTTCCCGATCAGCAGCACGCCCCGGGGTGGGGTGAGCCCACAGAGGTGATCGCCTCCATGGATCTCCAGGCGGTTCGATATCACCGCCTGGATCCAGGTATGGCTGACGTAGCGGACAAAGCAGTAGACCCAGCGCTTGGCGCGCTCGGAGTCGTTCCAGCGCGTCAGGGCACGCACCGCGAAGGCCTCGAAGGCCCCCAGCCCCTCCGAGGGGAGGTCTGGGGCGGTGCTCGTGCGGGGCTCGGACAGCTCGGGCAACGCTTGGATCAGTCCCTCAGGGAGGCGATCGCGGCATCGTACTCCGCTCGGGTCAGCTGCCCCGACTGGAGTCGACGGGCGAGATCCTCCAGCGCGGGCCCGTGGGCTTCCTGGAGCGCCTCGATCTCGCTCTTCTTCGCAGCGAAGGTGTCGCGGCCCCGCCGGCTGGCCTCGGCGAACAGGCTCTTGAGCTCGGACTCGTCGAGGCCACGGCCGGCCTCAAAGTAGCGCTGGGCGACGATCCCCAGGGCGTAGGTCGCGGCGAAGCTGGTGGTGGCCCCCACCGCCGAGCCCCAGCCCGGGACGAAGCGGGACAGGTTGTTGATCGCGATCCGGAGCCCCGCGGAGCCCGCGACGCCGCCGATGAAGGCCCGGATCGCCGCCCGATCCATGTTGTGGCCCCAGTGCTGACCGATATCGTGCACCATCTTGGTCTGGATGGCGATCACCGCTAGATCGGCGATGATCCCGATCCCGGGCAGGGGCATGGCGCCCGCCACCGCGGCGAGGGTCGAGTACTTCAGCGTGTCTTCGGTGATCTCCATCTCACGCTGTATCGGATCGGCGGTCGCGACGATCCGACCGGGCACGAGGGTGTCCAGCGTCTCCCCGAGGACCTGGCCCAGGGTGCTGTGCTCTCCGGGATCGGGCAGGATCTTCTTGAGCAGGGAGACCTCGTGGACCGAGGCGTTTCCGTCGGCGTAGGCCAGGGCAAAGGCAGACTGGTACAGCCTCCTCCGCTCGGCCTCGTCGAGGAGCGCCAGCTCCTCGTCGATCTCGACGGACTCAGCCACGAGATCGCTTAGATCTCCAGCACGATCACCGAGCATCGCGGTCAGCGCTTCCTCTTCGGCGCCGTCGAGCTTGCCATCCACCTTGGCCAGGGCCACGAGGACGCGGAACTGGGCGAGGGACTTCCGATCGAGGCTCATCTTGCATCGCTCCCTGGCAACGGGCGCCAACATAATCGCGTGGGCCCGGCGCGCGACGCCGTTCTGTGTCGGCCGGAGTGTCGCTCGATCCACCGCAGGCGGCGGTGAGGGCCGACGGCCCGGGGCTGCAGGGAGCGAACGACGCTCGCTCCAGCCTGCTCAGAAGGAGATGGGGGGGACGCTCGGGTTGTCGGTGATGACCGCGCCCTCGTCGAGGGTGGTCAGATCGCCGCCGACCGCCCAGACCGCTCCGGTCTCGTCGATCCAGCAAGCGTGGAGGTCCCGGGTGGTGACCTGAGCACGCCCGTCGGGGACCCACTCGGTGTCCCTGTGCCACCAGATGGATCCGCTCCCGCCACAGGAGACGACGCCACGATCGGTGGTGGCGTACACCCCGTTGAAGAACGGCGCCACCGCCAGGGGTGGCGGAGAGGTGTCGCTCCAGGCCGTGCCGTCGTAGTGGATCGTGGCGGCGTTGCCGAGGCCACCTACGGCATAGACGTCGCCGGGGCCGGCGCCGTGCACCGTGGTGAGGGGGACGCTGCCGTACAGTGGTGGGGCCTCGTCGGTGGTCCAGCCGGTGCCGTCGTGGTGCATGATCAGCGCGCCGGTGCCCACCACCCAGATGTTGTCCTCCCCGCTGCCCCAGATCTTGAACGCCTGGCGCTGGCTGCCGGTGTCGCCGGGGGGGGCGGTGGCGACCTCGGTCCAGCTGGTGCCATCGTAGTGGATGATCACCCCGTCGAGGTTGGCGTTGACGTCACCTCCGACCCCATAGACGCTGGTGGGGGAGGTCCCCCAGAGACCAAACAGCTTGTAGGCAGCGTTGGCGGCCGTGACCTCGGTCAGGGAGCCGTCGGTGCGGCTGTAGGTGACCACCCGACCCCCCTCTCCGCTGAGGAAGATCGTCTCGCCCCCATCGGACCAGATCCACCAGAGATCGCCGGGCACGCTGCTGGTGTCGATCCGGGCCCAGGCCGTGCCGTCGTAGCTCAGCAGCAGCGGGCCCGTGCCATCGTCGGCTCCGACCATCCACACGTCGCCGCTGGAGGTCGCCCAGATCGACAGCACCGCCGCAGACAGCGCCGACCCATCGCCCAGCAGGCTCCAGCCATCGCCCGCAGGGCCGGTGTCGTCGGGGCTGGTGTCGGCGGTGCTGGTGACGCTGACGTCTTTGTCTCCGCTGCAAGCAAGCAACAGGGCGACGATCCAGGCTTGGCGCATCGACTCTCCAGGAGTACGAACTTCCTTACAGTGCCCGGAGCCCCGCGCAAGGATCCACCTCCCCTCGTCCCGCGCTGCGGTACTCACCGTGGTACTCAGGGTGGGCGTCGGGGGACCAGATCAGCTCGGAGGAGAGATGGGAACACGGATGTTGTGGTTGGCCCTGCTTAGTACAGGATGTCTAGACATGGGGCGTGCGCCGGAGCAACCCCCCGCCCCCGCTGAGGCCGCGCCCGCCCCAGAGGTGGCCCCCGCCCCTGCGGCCCCCGCCCCTGCGGCCCCCGCCCCTGCGGCGGGCACAGCCGACGCCGAGGCAAAGCTCGAGCGCAAGGGCAAGGTGCTGGAGGTGCTGCAGTCCGGGGGCTACACCTACGCACGCCTGGATGCCTGTGGGGTCGAGGCCTGGGCCGCCGGCCCGGAGACGGATCTCGAGGTGGGCAAGACGGTGGTGATGCCCCAGGGCATGGGCATGGTGGACTTCAAGAGCCCCTCGCTGGATCGCACCTTCGAGGCGATCTTGTTCGTTGACTGGTTCCGCTCGACCGATGAACCCATCGACTGCTCTAAGCCCTCCCTCGAGCTGGCCGAGCAGCAGGGCACCCACGGCTCCCAGGCCAAGCCCCCCCCCGAGATGGCCCACCAGGGCAAGGTCCTCGAGACGATGGTGTCCGGAGGCTACACCTACGCCCGGATCGACAGCTGTGGTGAGGAGAAGTGGCTGGCCAGCCCACAGAGGCCCATCAAGGTCGGCCAGTTTGTCGCCAGCCCGAGGGGCAACGAGATGAGGGGGTTCGTCAGCCCGACCCTGGGCCGCACCTTCGACTCGATCTACTTCGTGCCCTCGATCGGGATCGCCCCGGGGGCGCCCGACTGCGGGTAGGGGGTCGCCTGTGGGTGCCGGGAGCGGGCGCTCTGGCGCGGGCTCTGGCTCTGGTGCTGGCGGGGTCGCCTGTGGGCGCCGGGAGCGGGCTGGGCGACGAGGGGCGAGCCTCCCGCTGGCTGGCGCGTCCACGATCCCCGGGCGCGCTCGGGGCAGGGCAGATCGGGGGTGGGCCTCAAGCCCCGGCTGACCCCACCGATGTCCCCGGACAGGAGGTTCCATGCGGAGCTGGTGGCTCGTGGCGGGGTTGGGGTTG
>DRPG01000555.1 GCA_011376105.1 Deltaproteobacteria bacterium | reverse complement strand
GCCTCTGAGCCGAGGTAGACGTATGCACCCTTGCCCTTCTCGGTCAGCTTGTCGAGCATCGTGTCGTCGAAGTTCCGGCCCACACCGACGCCGGTGAGTCGGATCCCGTCGTCCTCGAACGCCCCGCCGACGGTGCTGACCACGTTCTTGTCGACGTTGCCGCTGTTGAGCAGGGCGTCGGTGATGAGCAGCACCCGGCGGTTGCGCTGGTGCACGTCGGCGGCGGTCCTGGAGGTCTGGATCCGGTAGGCCTCCTGCAGCCCCGCGTATAGATCGGTGGAGCCGGTCGGGGCCAGCTGTTGGATCACGTCGGTCAGCAGCGCTGGATCGTCGCGGCCGACGACAAAGTCCTGCAGGGGCGTGCAGACGCCCGAGTCGAACAGCACCAGATCGACCCGATCACCGCGCTGGAGCTGATCGGAGAGCAGGCTGAGGCCCCGCTTGGTGTAGCTCATCCGCCCCTCACCCTGCATGGAGCACGAGCGATCGAGCAGGATGGTGAGATCGAGGGGCTGGCGGGGTGGGTTCGCTCCGTGCACCGCCAGGGAGACGGTCAGGGTGTCTCCGTCCTGCTCGGCGGCCCCCAGGACGCTGAAGGTCTGATCCGTGGGGGGGCCGGCGGTGTCGAAGCTGAAGTAGTTCAGCAGCTCGTGGGGGCGGATCTCCGAGGGGGACAGCCGGGCCCCGTTGGTGAGGCTGTACAGCACGCGCTGAGCGCTGGCGAGGCTCATCGAGTCGTCGTTGGACAGGTAGACCGTCGCGCCCCAGTCGAGGACGGGCGCGGGGGTGGCGGGGGCGGCGGGGGGGAGCTCTTGATCCTGGTCCTCCCCCGCCATCGGCTCGGCCTCGGGGGTCAGATAGCCCAGCTGAGCGAGCTCATCGATGGCTCGGGTTTCCCCGGCGCTCCGGGGATCGGCCGGCGCCTGCTCGTTGAGGTCGGGCTTCTTTTTATTTGCCTTTTTGGCAAAACGGCCCTCGAGCAGCCCTCCGGAGGGCACGTCGGCCACTGCATCGCCGCCCCCTACGTCGTTGAGCGCGCCACCGCCGCCCGGGGCGCTGCTGGTGCTCCCCTGCGGCGTCTGCTCTCGGCTGGGGGAGAGGGTCTGGGCCGGTGGGGGTGGGGGCGGAGGCGTCGGTGGCTCGGCGGTCTCTGGACCCCGGTTGCGGGAGCGGGTCTTGAACACGCCGCTCTTCCGGCCCCCTGACGCGGAGGGCTTCGACCCTGTCCCGGAGGTGGGGCGGATCGAGCGCGTGGCGTCGTGGGGGCCACCGCCGAAGCAGTCGTTGAGGACAGGCTGTCCTTCGGGCAGCGGGGCCTCGCGCACCGGAGCTGGGCCTCGGTCGCGGCGATCGGGGGCGGTGGCGATGTGCAGCACCCCGTCGGCCACGGGCGCCTCGATCACGTCGATCTGAGCTGCATCTATGGGGTCGACGTCGCAGCCCAACAGGGCGAGGATCGGCAACATGGGTTCCTCCTGGTGGGATCGGAGGGTGAACGTCCCCGATGTCGTGGGCTTACACCAGATCGGATCCCCGCACGCTGGCGTGATAGCGTTGCGCATGGCGCGAATCCTGGTGATCGACGACGATCGTGGTCTCTGCGACATGCTGGCGATGGCGATCGAAGACGCGGGTCACACCGTCCACACCGCCCCCGACGGGCTGCGGGGTCACCAGGCCGCCACGGGCCTGTCCCCCGATCTGCTGGTCAGCGATGTGAACATGCCTGGCCTCGATGGGTTCTCCCTGTGTCGCAGGCTCCGGGAGGAGGGGATCCTGGCCCCGATCATCCTGCTGACGGCCCGCGACACCGAGATCGACGAGGCTCTGGGGCTGGAGCTTGGGGCCGACGACTACATCGTGAAGCCCTTCCACGCCCGGGTGCTGCTGGCACGGATCCGCGCCCTGTTGCGGCGGGAGGCCATGCGCCACGGCGGCCCGGGGGCCGAGCTGGTGGCGGGGGGGCTGTCGCTCGATCTCGATCGGCTGGAGGCGCGGTACCTGGGCCAGCGCCTGGAGACCACGGTCACCGAGTTCCGCCTGCTGGTGGCGCTGGCCGAGCGGCCCGGGGTGGTCTTCAGCCGGGCCCAGCTGCTGGATCGGATGCGTGGAGACAGCACCTCGGTGGTCGAGCGCCTGGTCGACACCTACGTGCGCAGGCTCCGGCGCAAGCTCGAGGCGATCGAGCCGGCCTTCGGCGCGATCGAGACCGTGATCGGAGCCGGATATCGCTGGGAAGAGGCTGGCGAGGAAGCGTGAGGATCGATCCGCGGAGCCTCCGCTATCGATCCCTGGTGGTGGTGGTCGCGGTGATCGTGCTGCCCTTGTTCTGGGTGTGGGCGGCGGGCACCCTCGAGGCGGGCACGAACGCAGCCCTGGAGCGGAGCCTGCGTCGGGCCCTGGAGGAGGGCAGCGCCGCGCTGGAGGCGGGCGACGCGCTCTTAGGGGTGGCGAAGAGGCACCAGGTGCGCCTGCGGCTGATCGACGCCGACGGTCGGATCCTTGAGGATCACGATCATGGAGAGCGGGCGCCGCTGCTGGGGCCGATGGCGGATCTGTTCTATGGGCCCCGGGGCGCCCCGAGCCTCAGCGGCTTCGATCGGGCCCTGCCGCCGGTGGCGGAGCGTGGGGAGGTGGGCCAGGCGACGGGACAAGCCGTGGTCCGGTGCGAGGTGGCGGCACAGGGGCGGCTGCGGGTCTGCTCCGCCGCCCGGCGCGGCGCCGACGGTCGGATCGTGCACGCGATGCGGGGCTCGCGGCGGCTGGTGCGCTCGCTGTACGACGATCGCTTCCAGCTGACGGCCCTGACCCTGTGGGTGTTGGTGATCGGGGTCTCCATGGCGCTGTGGATCGGCTGGCGCATGGTGGGGCCGATCGAGCAGCTGCGGGATCAGGTGGTGGAGCGCACCCGGGGCACGGTCTCCGCCGGGCCCGTCCACCTGCCCCGGCGCGACGAGCTGGGGGAGCTGGCGGAGGCGTTCAACGAGCTGCTGCGGGCGCTGGAGCGCCGCAACCGCTCCAACGCGGCCTTCGTGGCGGATCTGGCCCACGAGCTGAAGAACCCGGTGGCGGCGGTGAGGATGGCCGCGGACTCGATGGCCCTGGATCGGCCCGTGGACGGAGCCCGCCGGGCCCGGCTGCACCGGGTCCTCGAGGACAGCGCTGCCCGGATGCAGGTCGTGGTGGAGCGCTTCCTGGAGCTGGCCCGGGCTGAGGCGGGGCTGCCCGACGTACAGCGCGAGTTTCTGGACGTGACCGCGATGATCCATGGGCTGGTGGTGCCGCTGGACAGCGATCCCCGCTACGCCGAGGTCGACTTTGTGGTCGAGGGGGAGCCGATCATGCTGTGGGCGGCGGCTGAGCGGCTGGAGACGGCCCTGCGCAACCTGCTCGCCAACGCCGCCCACTTCGCCTCCCCCGACGGCACCGTCCGGATCGTGGTGCAGGTGGTGGCCCCGGAGGTGTCCATCCAGGTGCAGGACACGGGGCCTGGGATCCCGGACGCGGATCGTGTGCGGATCTTCGAGCGGTACTTCACCACCCGGGAGGGGGGCACGGGCCTGGGGCTGCCGCTCACCAAGGCGATCGTGGAGGCTCACGGGGGGCGCGTCGAGGTGGTGAGCCCCGCTGGGGCGACCGGGGCGTGCTTCTGTGTGTGGCTCCCGCTGGGGTCGCACACGCCGTAGGCTCACCGTACCTCGATGGGCTCGGGCACCTCGCGCAGCACCGCGTGGTCGCCGTGGAGCGTGGCCACCCGGGCGCCGTCGTCGGAGAACGCCACGGCGGACGCAGCAGGCCAGGCTGCGATCGGCTGGAGGATCCCCACCTCGAACAGCAGGGAGCCCGTCGCCAGGTGGCGGCCATCCTCCGACAGCACCAGCGGATCCGACGGGATCAGCCGCTGGATCAGCTCCCCGGTCCCGGCCCGCCAGATCCAGACGCCGTCGGGCCCCGAGGCGACCAGGGTGTCTCCGCTCAGGAGCAGCCGATCGATCCGCTGGGGGCCCTGGATCGTGACGATGGGGCGCTCGTGCCCCCGGTGGTACACCGCGACGGTGCCGTCGGCGTAGTGGAACGCGACCCGACCCCCGGCCTCGTCGATCACCGAGGAATGATCAGCTGGATCGGCGGCGGATGCCAGGTGGGGGGTGACGGCGGACACAGCGACGGACAAGGACACGACGAAGACGGCGAGCCTGGACATGGTGGGGCCTCCTGCTGCTGGTCAGAGCAAGGGCGGTGCCAACGGACGAAGCTCGACAGATCACGCGTCCAACGACGGATGTCCACCGGAGGTGACGGACGTCCGTCGGGTGCCCCCGGGAGCGGTGGCGCGCCCGCTCCGATCGTTATGGAGCCCGCGGAGGGATCGTGTCCGACACCGAGGAGCTCCCCAACCCCGACGCGCCACCGCTGCTCAGCGCGCTGCGGTGGGGTGGCAACGCGCTGATCACCATCGGCCTCGCCTTCGCCGCGGTGGTGGTCCTGGGGTGGGCCCGGGCCCCAGCCCTCCCGGAGCAGGCCCCTGACTTCGTCCTGCCCGATCTCGACGGCACCCCGATCGCGCTGCGGGACCTCAGGGGCCAGACCGTGGTGCTCAACTTCTGGGCGACCTGGTGCGGCCCCTGCCGCCTTGAGGCGCCAACTTTTGACAAATTCGCAAAAGACCACCCTGAGATCCCGATCCTCGGGATCGCCGTCGACGGGCCCGCCCCCAAGGTCCGGCGGGTCGCGCAGCAGCTGGGCATGACCTACCCGGTGCTCCTCGCCGAGCCCTCGGTGCTCGAGGACTATGGTGTGCGGATCTTCCCCACCACGGTGGTGGTGGCGCCGGATGGCTCGATCCAGTGGGCTCACGCGGGGCTGATGATCCGCCCCCAGCTGGCCTGGGCCACAGGGCGCGTCTGGTAGGGGGCCGGCCCTCGCTCGTGGCGGGCACACCTCTGAGATACGCTGTGCCCTGCGGGGTAAGGATCTGTCTATGTTCAACTGGATGTTGTTGCTGATCGGCTGCGACGATCACCTCATCGATCACGGTGACGATGCGGAGGGACCCCGCTGCGTCGGCGCGTGCGATGAGATCGCCCCCACCGCCCGGTTCGCCCGGCTCACCACAGCCCAGTGGGAGCGAGCTGTCCAGGATCTGCTGTCCCTCGACGGGCCCACCGGGCTGTCCGAGGGCTTCATCGGCGATCCGCTCTCGGATGGGTTCGACAACAACGCCATGTCGCTGTCCATCGGGCCCGAGCGCTGGAGCGATCACCAGCGCGCGGCTGAGATCTTGTCTGAACAAGTGGTCCACGACCCGCACCTCTACGGGCAGGTCGTGCCCCAGGATCCTCGCCCCGACGAGCCCGGCGTCGACTGGAGCGAGACGATCGAGGCCGAGAGCCCGAGGGCCTCCGCCACGACCGGGGCCAGGTTCAACGGCGGCTACAACCTGTGGTCCCGGGGGACGCTCGTCGCCACCTTCGA
Organism: Deltaproteobacteria bacterium; assembly: GCA_011376105.1. Classification (GTDB taxonomy): domain Bacteria; phylum Myxococcota_A; class UBA796; order UBA796; genus DRPG01. The sequence goes on along the minus strand of DRPG01000555.1, from coordinate 698 downwards.
TCTGCCCCAGGATGGCACCTATCTGGTCTCAGCCCGGGTCTGGGCCGATCAGGCCGGGCCGGAGCTCGCGTCCGCGACCCTGGGGGTCGACGGGGCGGTGCTGCTCACCACCGATGTCACCGCGATCGCGAGCCCGTCCGCTGAGATCATCGAGGTGGCGGTCGAGCTGGGCGCGGGCAGCCACACCGTGTCGGTCGGGTTCCTCAACGACTTCTACAACGCCTACACGGGCGAAGACCGCAACCTGCTCGTGGACTGGCTCGCGGTCGAGGGCGTGGGCTCGGTCCTCGGTCCATCCTCGGCGGGCCCCGCCGAGGCCCGGGCCTGGATCGAGACGTTCGGCCTCCGGGCCCACCGCAGGCCCCTGAGCGACGACGAGATCGCGAGCTACCAGGGCCTGTTCGAGCTTGGTCCGGAGCTGGTCGGGAGCGGAGACGACTTCGCTGACGGGGTGCAGCTGGTGCTCTCCGCCATGCTGCAGTCCCCGTACTTCCTGTACCGGACCGAGCTCAGCGACGCTCCCCTGCCCGACGGCAGCATCCCCCTCGACGGCTACGAGATCGCCAGCCGGCTGTCGTTCGCGCTGTGGAACACCATGCCCGACGCTGAGCTGTTCGACGCTGTGGCGGACGGAGCGCTGGACACCGAGGCGGGGGTGCGTGCGATCGCCGAGGAGATGATCTCGGATCCCCGGGCAG
>DRPG01000554.1 GCA_011376105.1 Deltaproteobacteria bacterium | reverse complement strand
ATCCGGATCTCCGAGCAACCGCGGGCCTCGAGGCGCCCGGCGACCTCACCCACGACCTCGATGGTCGCGGTGCCGTCACCGATCGCACGGATCTTGACGTCGTGGGGAGAGCAGGCCATCCCGGTGCCGACCAGCTTCAGCACAGCCTCCTTGATCGCCCAGGCGACGGTCTCCCGCGCTGGATCGTGGGAGATGGCCTCGCGCTCCTGTGGATCGAACCAGGTCCTGGAGAAGCTCTCGGGTCGCCGCTCGATGCGCTCGAGATCGATCCCGACGTGACCGGTGTCCACCGCGATGGCGATGGCGCGCCCCTCTCGGTGGGACAGCGAGATCCGGACGTGGGGGTGGCCGGGGACCTGTGCCCGGGGCTCCCCCGAGGGCGCTGAGATCACCAGGATCTCGAGCGGATCGACGCCGGTGAGCTTGGTCAGGGCGCGCTTGGCGGCGAGCCTCCCCGCCACCCGATCCCGGATCCTGCGGTCGGTCCCCCGGGCCCGCAGCGCCGCCAGCTCGTCGGCGGTGAGCCATGGGCCTGGATCCTCGTCGGCATGAGCCTCGGCGACCACGCTGCCGCCGCTGGGCCGCTGGGGGCCGGTGGTGGGGAAGCAGTGGGGCCTGGACAACGGGGGCTCCTCGAAGCGATCTGGATCGGGCACCGGGCCCCGATCGATCATGCCGAAGCCTCGCATCCGCAGCAGCGGGCCATCGAGGCTGTCGAGATCGACGTGGTAGACCCCGTCGAGGTAGCGCACCAGGATCGAGACATCGGCGCCGGGCACCGGGCGCCCCAGCAGCCTCAGCTCCTCGATCCGTGAGGGTAGTCCCATCTCGTGGGCGACGATCATCCGGTGCAGCCCCGCGGCCTGGAAGGCGGCCTCGAGGGTCAGGGGATCGGTCACCAGCCCCTCGAGGAGGGTGGACGCGGTGCCCTCGGCCAGCAGGCCGTCGGCGCTCACCCCGTACACCCCGGTGAGGACCTGGAACACGGGACCGTGGAAGAACCTCTGGTAGATCCCGCGCCGATCCACGACCTCGTCGGGGAGGAACGCGTTGGGGAGCCCCTCGATGGGGGGGGCCTCGCCAAACAGCAGGGTGGCGGCGAAGTGCTCCACCCGGTTGATCCGGCCGGTGCGCAGGGTGCGGACGCTGACCAGGGAGGCCTGGACCTCACCGGCGGGGCCCTGTCTCGCCTCGACGATCAGCTCGATCGACTGATCGTGGTGGAGCTTGGCGGGGGCGCTGAAGCGCACGTCGCGTGCCCCGACCAGGGGCTGATCCGGGCACAGGGCGGCGGCGACGGCCGCCATCAGCTCCAGCCCGACCACGCCGGGCAGCAACGGGGTCCCCTCGATGGCGTGGTCCACGATCCAGGGATCCCGGGCCCTCGACATCTTCCGGGTGCCCCGCGCCCGATCTCCGTCGATCTGCAGCGTGTCGAGCAGGGGGTGATCGCCGCTTGCCTCGAAGTCGCCGAGGGCGCCCGCGACCACCAGCTCCCCCTCGGCGCCCGCCGCGATCAGATCCACCAGCAGGCAGGCGCCTGCGTCCGCGGGCAGCAGATCGACGCCGCGGCCCTCGAGCAGGTCGCGCATGCCTCCGCGCACCGCCATCCCCACGTCGTCCCACGCGGTCCAGTCGAGGTGCAGGCTCCGGGGACGGGTGTGACACATCCGGGCCAGGGCGTCGTTGGCTGCGGCGTAGTCGGTCTGGCCGGGGTTCCCAAACCGGCCCGCCACCGAGCCCATCGAGACAAAGCGTGTGGTGTCGGGGATCGACTCCAGCAGCGCGTGGCCCCCCAGGGCTTTGCCGTCGAACACGCGGTGGAACGCGTCCTCGCCCTTGTCGGTGAGCAGGCGGGACTCCTCGACGCCCGCGCCATGGATCAGCACGTCGATGGGGCCTAGGCGCTCGGTCACCGATCGCACCAGCTCCCGGGTGCTGGCCTCCTGGGCGAGATCGGCGCGGAAGTAGGCGACGGTGGCACCCAGACCCCGCAGCTGCTCAAGGGTCCGACGGAGCTCCTCCCCCTTGCGCAGGGGCGCGAGCTGTGCCTCGATCCGGGCGGGGGTCGCCCGGGCCCCGCTCTCCTGGAGCTGCGCCTTGATCCGGGCCTTGGCCGCGCGCTCGTCCAGCGGAGCGTCGGGTACGGCGGAGCGCCCCACCAGGGCGAGGCGCACCGGGCCCCGGGTCGCCAGCTCCACCGCGACGCGGGCGGTGATCCCCCGGCCTCCGCCGGTGAGCAGCACGACGGGCTCCCCCTCCAGCGCGCCATGGGCCGGCGGCACCTCGGGCTCCAGCGCGACCGCGTGTCGGGTGCCGTCGTGATCGAAGAAGATCTCCAGATCCCGATCGTTGAGCAGCTCGTCGCAGATCAGGGTCGCGGTCCGGGTCGAGTCGAGGTGGGGGTGGACATCGATCACCCGGGCGGTGGTCTGCTCCCACTCGCGACCCAGCGACTTGGTGAACCCTGCACAGGAGCCATCGCGCAGCGCCTCCTGCACCGTGGGCCCCCCCAGGCCCCCGAGCCGGGTGATGGTCAGCCAGCGCGCCGGACGCCTGGCCTCGTCGGGCGCCAGGGCCCGGGCCCGGGAGAAGCTGGCCATCACGTCTGCGCCTGCGTCGATCACCGTGTCATGGGGCGCCTCCAGCGATCCCCCGCGCTGGGTGATCTCGTGCCTCAGAGCCTGAGCCACCGGTCCGTCGCCGAGGACGTCGACGTGGGTGCCCTCGAGGAAGTCCTCTCCGTGCCCCCGCCGGGTGCGCGGGACCAGCACCGTCCTGCGGATCAGGAACGAGGGAGGCAGCGCGACGTGGGCATGGGTCGGGCGAGCGCCCGGCTCTGGGACCCCGAGGGCCGCTGGGGCCGCTGGGGCCGCTGGGGCTCCGGACGGCGACGCCTCCGCGTCGTCCGGGCCAGCCCTGCTCCCCCGGCCCTGTGCCTCGATCGTGCGGCTGTGGAGGTAGCCCGCTAGATCCTCGAGGGTCGGATGATCCGCGGGACGGAAGTCGTCATCGGGGGGCAGGCCCAGGGTCTCGGACAGCGCTCCGAGGATCTCAGCCTGCTTCACCGTGTCGACCCCGAGATCCGCCTCCAGCTCGTAGCTGGGATCGAGATCCTCGATGTCATACCCCGTCTTGTCCGCGACGACGGCGAGCAGGGTGACCAGGGTCTGTCCCGCACCACCGGGGGTGGGGGCGCCGGAGCGAGCGGGGGGGGCGAGCTCCCGGCGTGGCTGGGGCACCAGGGTGGGGGCGGTCGCCGGAGTCGGACCAGGCCCTGGAGCGGGCGCTGTCTGGAGCGAGGGGGCCACCGCCCCGGTGGGGCTGGCCGCCTCGGTGGGGCTGGTCGCCTCGGTGGGGCTGGCCGCCTCGGTGGGGCTGGTCGCCTCGGTGGGGCTGGTCGCCTCGGACTTGGGAGCCTCGGGCCCGGTGGGGCTCGCTGCAGCGCCTGATCGCTCCCCCTGCTGGGCCGAGAGGTAGCCAGCGAGGGCTTCGATGGTGGGGTAGTCGGAGAGACGGAAGCTGTCGTCGCGCTCGATGCCGTAGCGCTCAGTCAGCTCTCCGAGGATCTCGGCCTGCTTCACCGTGTCGATCCCGAGATCCGCCTCCAGCTCGTAGTCGGGCTCTAGCTCGTCGGGCTCGTAGCCCGTCTTGGCCGAGACGATCTCGATGAGATCGGAGAGCGTGTCGCCCGTGGCCGTCGTGGCCGCCGTGGCCGCCGTGGCCGTCGTGGCCTGGGCTGTCTGGGTCGCCGGGGCTGTGGGCGCCGCCGCGCTGCCGGGCCCAGCCGCGCCGGAGGCTTCGGCGAGGTAGCCAGCGAGGGCCTCGATGGTGGGGTAGTCGGAGAGGCGGAAGCCGTCGTCGCGCTCGATGCCGTAGCGCTCGGTCAGCTCTCCGAGGATCTCGGCCTGCTTCACCGTGTCGATCCCGAGATCCGCCTCCAGCTCGTAGTCGGGCTCGATCTCCTCTGGCTCGTAGCCGGTGCGGATCGCGATCACCGAGATCAGCTCCTCGAGCACACCCTGGGGTGCTGGGGCCGACGCTGCGGGGGCCGTGGGCGCGGGGCTGGAGGCGGGGGACGTGGCGGCGCTCGCCGGGACGCTCCCGCCGAGCTCACGCAGCTCCTGGGCCGGAGAGACATCGGGGTGTAGATCGTAGGGCTGATCGTGATCCGAGGCGACGACCCGCAGGGTGCGATCCTCGATCACCTCGGCGACGTGGGGATAGCCGGTGATCTCCTTGAGCCACTGCAGGCGACGGGCCGGATCCGCGATCCGTGCGTCGCCCCGTGCGACGGCCTTGTGGATCGACACCGCGAGCTGGGAGCCAAAGCCCGCGGCCAGCCGGACCGAGTAGCGGAAGTCTCCGCGCTCGCCCCGGGACAGGGAGAGATCCCCCAGCTCCTCGTCGGGCTCGAGCAGGTTGGCGATGGGGGGCACGATGCCGTACTGCAGCGCCTTGAGCACGACGCCGTCCTCGATACCCGCCCCCATGGAGTGGCCGGTGTAGCCCTTGGTGTTCGAGATCACGATCTGTGAGGCGGCGGGGCCAAAGGCCCGGTGCAGGGCCTCGATCTCAGCTGCGGCGGAGCCGCCCCGGGCGGGGGTGTAGGTCTCGTGGGACATGAACAGGGCCGAGCGCGCCATCTGCGCTGGGGTGATCCCCTCGCCCTCGCAGACGTCGTCGATCAGGGACTTCATCGAGTCTGCGATGTGCTCGACGTCCAGCCGGGTTCCGTGGAAGGCTGAGTTGACGATCGTGGTGCCGAGCTGCTCGGCCAGGGGCACAACACCCCTCGCCTCGACCACGTCGGCGGCCTCCAGCACGATGGCGACCGCGCCCATCCCGAGGACCAGCCCGTGGCGCCGACGATCGAACGGCAGGGCCGTCTCCTCGAGCACATCGTGGGTCGAGGCCGCGCCCGCGGCCATGAACCCACCACCGATCCAGGGCAGCAGGGCCTCGCTGGTGACGTCGTCTGCGCCGATCACGATCACCCGCTCACAGCGCCCCAGGCGGATCCAGTCCTCGGCCAGCGCCAGGGCCTGGGTGGAGGAGGCACAGGCTGCGTTGATCGCGGTGTTGGGACCCCGGGCGCCGATCAGCTGGGCGAACTGGGAGTGACCCATGGACAGGACCCGAAACAAGAAGCGACGATCGAAGCGACCATCGGCGTCCCGACCGCCGGAGGTGAGGTGTTGCGCGAAGCTATCGTAGCCTGGGAACGCAGCGCCGAAGATCACGCCGGTGCCGTCCCGCAGGGCGTCGGGGAGCCCCCAGCCGCGGGGGACCCGCTTGCCGGTGGCGGTCCGGCGGTAGCTGCGCACCAGGGGGATGCCTGCGTCCCGCAGGGCCTCGAGCCCCGCGGCAAAGGCCAGCTGGGTGGTGACGTCCAGGGCTGAGATCATCTCCTCGTCGATCCCCCACTCCCGGAGATCGAAGGCGGCCTCGGTGCCCGCCAGCCGGATCACCTCGTCGGTGGAGGTGACGTCGAGGAACGAGCCCTGCCCGGTCTGGGGGTCCTTGACCAGGCGCGTCAGGCCCAGCTCCAAGAACCGAGCGCTGCGATCTCCGATGTGGGAGATCCGGCTCTGGCCGGAGAGGATCCGGGCGAAGTTATCGGGGCCGAAGACCGCGTCACCGCCGGGCAGCCCGACGGCGGCCCCGGTGCAGAAGATCCGGGCCCTGGCGTCGATCGAGCGGGGCTGTCCCGGGAGCCGCACCTGAGCGGCCGGCTGCGCCGGGTCATGGGGGTCCGCGGGGGAGCGCCGCTCGAGGAGGGCCCCCGCATCCGGTCCGGCGTCGGCGCCCGGAGCCGCGGGCGCGCTGGCGCCCGGAGCCGCGGGCGCGCTGGCGCCCGGAGCCGCGGGCGCGCTGGCGCCCGGAGCCGCGGGCGCGCTGGCCCTCGCGGCCTCGAAGGCCGCAGTGATCAGCCCCTGGACCGCAGGCAGCAGGGCCTCAGCGAAGCGCTGGGGCTCGAGGTCCTGCAGCCCGGCCTGGGCGGCCTGAGTGAGGAACCGGGTCACGACGTCTGGATCGAGGATCGGAGCTGAGCCAGCGGTGGGCGGGGCCTGGGGTGTGGCCCTGGGGGCGACGGGTGCGGCCGGGACCTCGCGGGGGGCGACGGCGATCCGGGTCGCGCCGGTGCGATCCGCGGCCCAGCTGATCAGCGAGCGCAGGGTCCGGTGCTGGGAGAAGGAGAAGCTCGGATCTGCGGGGATCCCGTAGGTGGCGCGCACCACGGAGAACACCTCGGCCTGCTTCACCGTGTCGATCCCGAGATCCGCCTCCAGCTCGTAGTCGAGATCGAGATCTTCGGGCTCGTAGCCCGAGGTCCGGGCGACGATCCGGACGATCCCCTCCTCGAGATCGGGGGCAGCCTCGGTGTGGGTGCGGTGGAGCTCGGTGAACGCGGTGATCGCCTGGGTCGTGGCCCGCCGGGGCTGAGGGGTGGGGAACAGCTCGATCCCATCGGATGGCTCGGTGGCCACCGGCACCCCCAGGGCCACCAGCCCCGCCAGCGCGTCCCGGAAGCTGGCGACGCCGCCGCGCTTGGGGTGGTTGGTGTACAGGGCCCGGTGGGGGCGCCGCTTGAGGATCGAGACGGTGAAGCCCGAGAGGGCTCTCTTGGGACCACACTCGACGAACACCCGCGCGCCGTCTGCGTACATGCGCTCCATCTGGCTGGTCCACTCGACCGGGCCGCTGATCTGGCGAGAGAGCAGATCGATGATCTGTGGGACGGCGTCGGGGCCCGAGGGGTAGTAGTCCCCGGTCACGTTGGTGGTGATCGGGCGCCTCGGCGCCGACAGCCCCAGGGCTGCGAGGACCCCCCGCAGCGGCTCGCTCGCCGGGGCGACGATCTCGGAGTGGAACGCGTGGCTCACCGGCAGGGGGTAGACCGTCACCCCCCGGGCCCGGAAGCGCTCACAAGCCTCGTCGACGGCGTCCGAGCTGCCCGCGATCACGGTCTGGGTCGGGCAGTTCTTGTTCGCGGGGATCACATAGCCGTCGACCTCGGCCAGCACCTCCTCCACCGCCTTGCTCCCGGTGGCGATCCCTGCCATCTTCCCGGGATCATCGAGCCGGATGCTCGCCATCTCCCGCCCCCGGGCGCTGACCGCGAGCAGGGCCTGCTCGAAGGTCATCACCCCGGCGGCCACCGCCGCGCCGTACTCGCCCAGGGAGTGCCCCGCGACCAGATCGGGCACCACGCCATAGCTCGCCAGCAGCCGCAGGATCGCCACGTCCAGGGTGAGGGTGGCGGGCTGGCTGTGCTCGGTCTGTCGGAGCAGATCGCTCTTCTGCTCGGCGTCCTCGCCTGGAGCGAGGCGGATGAACTCGGTGATGCCCCGGCCGAGGGTAGGGATCAGGACGCGATCCGCCTCGGCGAAGGTGTCGGCGACCTGGGGGAAGGTCTCGCTCAGATCCAGGCCCATGTCGAGGTACTGGCTGCCCTGGCCGGTGAACAGCAGGGCGAGCTTGCCATCGAACGGACCGTCCTCGTAGGCGATGCTCCGGGCCCGGAGCAGATCGGGGTTCGAGCCCTTCTCGAGCGCGCGGATCGCCCGGGTCAGCTGGCTCGCGCGCTCCTCTGCGTCGCGCGGTGCTGCGGCCAGGCGCAGCGGTGCGCTGAACTGGAACGGGACGTGCTGGCCGTCCGCCAGGGCGCGCAGGTGACTCAGCAGCTCCGCCGAGTCGAGCCCCGACGCGGCCCAGATCCCCTGGGGCAGGCCCGGGGTGTCGGGCGTGGGGGCCGGTGTGCCGGCCTCGATCCGTGGCGTGGGGCTGTGTGGCGCCGGCGTGGACGGGCCCTGGGTGCGGGGCTGTGGCGGGGTCGGGGCCTTGGGCACGGACACCGGCAGGGTCTGCCCCGCGAAGCTCTCCAGGACGATGTGGAAGTTGGTGCCTCCGAAGCCAAACGCGCTCACCCCCGCCCGACGCAGCCCGTCGGGGGTCTCAGGCCAGGGCTCGGCGCTGACCTGGACCTGCAGCGGCACCACGTCGAGGGGGACGTCCTGTCGGGAGCCCCGGAAGCCCAGGCTCGGGGGCAGGATCCCATGGTGCAGCGCCAGGGCGGCCTTGATCACGCTGGCGGCCCCCGCCGCCGACTTGAGGTGGCCGATCATCGACTTGACGCTGCCGATCCGCACCGGGCCCCGATCGCCCCGGTGGTCCGCGCCGATCACTTGGGTCAGCGCCTCGATCTCGACCTTGTCCCCCACCACAGTGGAGGTGCCGTGGGCCTCGATCAGATCGATCTCCCAGGGCCGCAGCCCCGCGTCCTCGTAGGCCCGGGTCAGGGCGCGCAGCTGGCCCTGGATGTTCGGCGCGGTGATCCCCTTGCCCTTCCCGTCGGAGCTCGCGCCGATCCCCCGGATCACGGCATAGACCCGATCACCATCGGCGACGGCGTCCTCGTAGCGCTTGAGGAGCAGGATCCCGCAGCCCTCGCCCATGACGAAGCCGTTGGCCGACGCGTCGAAGGGGGCTGAGTGATCGGGGGACAGCGCCCCGATCTTACAGAACTTCACGTAGGTCGCGATGTTCATCGAGCGATCGGCGCCGCCGGTCACCACCAGATCCGCATCACCCGCGATCAGCGCCTTGGCCGCGGTCTGGATCGCGGCCATCGAGCTGGCACAGGCGGCGTCGACGGTGAAGTTGGCGCCACCGAGATCGAAGGCGTTGGCGATCCGGCCGGCGATCACGTTGGCGAGCTCTCCGGGCATGGAGTCCTCGTCCACCACCGGCAGGCCGGCCTTGTATGCACCCTCCATCTGCTCAAGGAAGCGCTGACGCTCCTGCAGCGACAGATCGCAGAACGGCGGGACCGACACCAGTCTCCGGGCGACGTCGGGCCAGGCCAGGCGGATCGCGTAGTCATCGGAGACCTCTCCGCCGAGGCTGTTGCCGAGGATCACCGCGGTGCGCGCACGATCGAACTCCCGCCCCCCGCTGCGGCGATCGACCTTCAGGCCCGCGTCCGCCAGCGCGTCGGCGACGCAGGCCAGGGTGATCTGCTGCACTGGATCCACCTGCCTCGCGACCGACGGTGGGATCCGGAACCGCTTGCTGTCGAAGTGGAAGTCTTCGAGGAAGCCACCGATCTTGGCGTAGGTCTTGTCGGGGGAGGTCTGATCGGGATCCCAGTACAGCGCTGGATCCCACCGATCGGGGGGGACCTCCCCGATCGCGTAGACGCCGTCGACGATGTTGCTCCAGAAGGAGCTCGCGTCGTTGGAGCCTCCGGGGAAGCGACAGCCGATCCCCACGATGGCGATCGCGCCCGAGCCACCCGAGCCACCCGAGCCACCCGAGCCACCCGAGCCACCCGAGGTGGGGGTGTCGGAGCCCGGCGCGGGCCCGGGGCTCAGCTCGGCCAGCTCGTGGGCGCTGGCGATCACCGCCCCGCCGGTGGCTGCGGCCGCGACGAGGGGGCCTCCGTGCAGCGGGCGCCCGAGCCAGATCGCCTCCTGCCACAGCACGCCTGAGCCCAGGGCGCCGCCGGTGGTGGCCGCCGTGCCCGGGGCCGCCAGGGCCGAGGCCGAGCCCACCGGCCGCGCCCCCGCGGGGTGGGCCTGGCTCGAGCGGATCCGCTGGGCGTAGCCCTGCCAGGCTGAGCGGTAGGCGGCGAGCAGCGCAGGCAGCGTTCCGTAGCGCTCGGCGAGGGGGCGGGCCAGCGCCAGGCCCTGGCCCGCGAGCCACAGGTGCTGCGAGGGATCACCGCTGGTCCACAGGCCCGAGGCCAGGGACCAGGGATCGGAGCCATCGAGGAGGCGGCGCAGCACCGGCGCGGTGGGGCTCGCGCTCACCCGGGTGTCCATCAGGAGCCGGGTGATCTCGTCGTCGTCGAGCTCCAGCCGCTGCGCCATGCCGGCGGGGAGCTGCAGCTCGGGGCAGCCGAGGTGTGCCTCGGCCAGCAGGATCCCCGCAGCCCCCAGCGCGGCCGCGGCCGCGGCGGTGTCGGGCCCCAGCCCCGCGTCCAGCAGGATCCGGTCCGGCTCGGGGCACTGGGCCAGGGCCACCAGCCCGTCCAGCGCTCCACACATCCCCCCGGCCTCCCGGCCCTTGAGCACCAGCCCGGTGAACCCTCCGGGGACCTCGCGGGGCACTGTGGTCTCGAGCCAGGTCTCGCGATCGGGGATCGGGGCCCCGAGCTCGGCGAGGATCACCGGACCCGATCCCGGCGCGGGGCGACCCGGTCGGGTCCGCACCCAGGCGCCGTGGGGCACCTCGGGGACCGAGCCAGAGGTGGCGTCCACCACGGGCGTACACCCCGCCTCGAGCACGACATCGACGAGGTGGGTGGCGGTGGGGGGAAGCAGGACGCGGGTGGCTCCGCTCATGGGGGCTCCAGGGATTCAGGGGCCCCCCATAGCCCCGCTGGGGGTGGGGTTCACCTGCTACCTCGATGCTGAGCCCTCCCTCACCCCGGGGGACGCGCCCGGCCCCACACGCTCCCCGGAGGCGGCAGGGCCCGTGAGCCCCGGGACTGGATCCGCACCTCAGCCCAGCCACCAGCGCGGCGATCGTGCGCTCCCGCTGCGGGCCACCACCCCCAGGGCTGCGAGCTCCGCGAGCTCCTCAGCCACGGCGGAGGGCGTCGTGGCCAGCGCGGTGGCGAGCTGCCGCGTGGTCATCCCGTCCTCGGCGTCGGCCAGGAGATCGACGAGCTGTTCGCTGAGATCAGCCTCCTCCTCCTCGGGATCCGGGGGCTCCAGCGGCTGGGGCGACTGATCCCCCTGGAAGCTCAGGCTCCGGGGCGGCGAGCGGCGGGTGCCCGGGGGCAGCTCCGCCAGGGCCAGCTCCCGGGCGGCCTCCGCCCCTGCGGTGTACAGGGGGCCCAGGGTGCGTAGGATGTCGCCGTCTCCAGCCAGGGGGCCCAGCTCGAGCAGCCCGGGGGCTCGGAGCTCGGAGCGGAACCGGAACCCCATCGTGGGGGGCGGGGTGGGACAGGAGAACCAGTCCCCTGGTGGGGGCGGCTCCTCCCGCGGGGTGGCGTTGGCGCTGGGGGCCGCGCTGGTGTCGCCCCACGCCCGGCGGAGCTCGGCGAGCAGCTGCTCCCGGGGCCTGCCCCGGAGGGCGAACAGCAGCAGGGGCTCACCCTCCAGGGCTTCGGCCAGCAGGTGGTGCACCGCTGCGCCGTGGGCGCAGGGGACCGCATAGTCTCCACAATCACAGTCCCCGTCCAGCTCGCCGGGGGTAGGGAAGAGGGCGACGCCGCTGTCGCCGAGGGTCTCGAGGAAGGCCACGTCGACGTCCCCCTCCACCAGCGCCGCCAGCCGATCCAGGCGCTGGCTCAGCGCCTGCAGGATCGCGCGCCACTCTTCCTCGTCGTAGGTCCTCACCCGGAGGGTCGGGCGATGGATCGCGCCGCTGTCTTCCACGTCGGCGTAGACCGTGCCTGGGGCGATGTCGAGGGACCGGACCCGGCCTGAGCGGGCCAGGGTCCGGCCCCGGCGGACCCGCCCCCGGAGGCGCTCGTCGAGGTCGTCCAGCGCCTCGAGCCAGCGCCTGGCGAGCTGGCCAGGGGGGCGCCCCGACGCTCGGATCCCGTCTCCGCTCACGGGTTGCCCCGATCTCCAGCGAGCATCACCAGGGCCCGGAGCTGAGCGTCGTCGAGCTCAGCCACCCAGCGCTCTCCGGAGCCCACCACAGCGCGGAACAGCTCGCGCTTCTCCTCCAGGAGCTGATCGATGCGCTCTTCGAGGGTCCCCTCGCACACCAGCTTGTGCACCAACACTGCGCGCCGCTGGCCGATCCGGTAGGCTCGATCGGTGGCCTGATCCTCCACCGCTGGGTTCCACCACCGATCGTAGTGTACCACGTGGGTCGCCCGGGTGAGGTTCAGCCCCGTCCCGCCTGCACGCAGGGAGACCAGGAGCGCTGGAGCCGCCCGGGGATCCTCCTGGAAGTGCTGGACCATCGCGTCCCTCGCCTGGATCGGGGTCCCACCGTGCAGGAAGGGCACCTCGGCGTCGAGGAGCTCGCCGAGGTGCCGCTGGAGCAGATCCCCCATCTCCCGGTACTGGGTGAAGATCACCACCCGCTCGCCGCAGTCGGCGATCGCCTCGATCCGCTCGGTGAGTCGATCGAGCTTGCCGGATCGACCAGGGAGCGTTGGGTCTGCGTTGGGTATCCGCTTTCGGAGATAGTGCAGCGGGTGGTTGCAGATCTGTTTGAGGGCAGTGAGCATCGCGAGGACCTGACCTCGCCGCTCCGTCTCGTTGGCGTTTGCGATCTCCTCCATCGAGCGATCGACCTCTGCCTGATAAAGCGCACGTTGTTCCGCTGTCAGGGGGCAGTGCTCTCTTCGCTCTACCTTGTCGGGGAGGTCATCGATGACGGTCGGGTCGGTCTTGACCCTCCGGAGGAGGAAGGGCGCGACGGTCAGGCGCAGGCGGGTCGCGACCTCGTCGTCACCGAAGCGCTCGACCGGGACCGCGACCTCCCGCAGGAAGGTGCGGCGGGGGCCGAGCAGGCCCGGCACGAGGAACTCCATCACCGACCAGAGCTCCTCGAGGCGATTCTCGACGGGGGT
>DRPG01000553.1 GCA_011376105.1 Deltaproteobacteria bacterium | reverse complement strand
CCACCAACCACATCTGCTCCCACCGACCACATCTGCTCCCACCGACCACATCTGCTCCCACTGACCACATCTGCTCCCACTGACCACATCTGCTCCCACCGACCACATCTGCTCCCACCGACCACATCTGCTCCCACCGACCGTACAACCACCGAGGGCTGAGCATGTCCCGAGACGATCCATCGCAGCGTGATCCCCGGGGGCGCGTCCCCGCCCAGCCTCAGCGGGCCGACGGGCGGGCGCCCCGGCGCGGCGTGCCCAGCCCGCCTAGCCCGCCTAGCCCGTCCAGCCCGCCCTCCGGTCGGGTCCCCGATCAGGTCCAGGCCGCCCAGGCCAGGGCGGTCGCGTCGGTGTCGATGCGCCACGGTCGCCCCGTGCTGCCCAGCGAGCAGGCCGCCCAGCAGGCGTTCCGTCAGGCCTCCCCGACCCGCAGGCCCTCGTTCTTTCCGATGGAGCCTCGCTCCTGGGAGGACGCGGGGCTCGAGCTGGGGGCTGCTGAGGCCTTGGTCCTGCGCCAGCTGCTGAGCGCCCGCTCCCAGACCGGCCGGAAGCTGGCCGACGCGGTCCGCCTCGATCTCTCCCTGATCCAGGACGTGCTGAACAGGCTCAAGGAGAAGAAGCTCGTCAACTACCGAGGCACCACGGTGATGGGGGACTTCGTCACCGAGCTGACCGACGCGGGCCAGGCCAAGGCCCTGCAGTCCCGCAAGACCACTGCATATGTGGGGCCCGCCCCCGTGCCGTGGGAGCACTACCTCGAGGCCCTACGGTACCAGTCCCTGGGGCAGATCTCCCCGGGGGTCGAGGATCTACAGCGGGCGTTCTCGGATCTGCAGGTCTCGGGCGATCTGTTCGATCGCCTCGGCCCGGCGGTCACCTCTGCCCGGGCGCTGTTCCTCCACGGGGAGCCGGGCAACGGCAAGACCAGCCTCGCCGAGCGAATGACCCGCTGCTTCGGAGGCAGCGTGTGGATCCCCCACACCCTGAACATCGGCGGACACTATGTGAAGCTGTTCGATCCAGCGGTGCACAGCGAGGTCGAGGTCGATCCCCAGCTCCGGGGGCGCTACGATCGTCGCTGGGTGATGATCGAGCGCCCCACCGTGGTGGCGGGGGGGGAGCTGACCCTGTCGATGCTCGAGATCCAGCACGACGCGCTGAGCAACGTCTGTGAGTCGCCGCTGCACCTCAAGGCGAACATGGGCACGTTCGTGGTGGATGACTTCGGGCGGGGCAACACCTCCCCACGGGATCTGCTCAACCGGTGGATCTTCCCGCTGGAGAAGCGCAGCGACTTCCTGTCTCTGCCTGATGGCCGCAAGTTCTCCTGCCCGTTCGACTGCCTGCTGGTCTTCTCGACCAACCTCGAGCCCCGGGATCTGGCCGATGAGGCCTTCCTGCGGCGGATCCCCTACAAGATCTATGTTGGAGATCCCCTCGAGGACGAGTTTGAGGCCCTGGTGGAGGCGGTGGCGGCCAAGCTGGGGGTGCAGCTGCAGCATCGCTCGGTCCGTTACCTCATCGATCGACACTACAAGATGCCGAAGCGCCCTATGCGGATGTGCCACGCACGCGATCTGCTCCTGCAGGTGGTGCATCTGTGCGAGTACGAGCGCAGGGCGCTGACCGCCGGGCCCGCCGAGTGGGACCGGGTGGTGGGCAACTACTTTGGATCGTACTGAGGCTCCGATGCTTGCTGCGATCCCATTCTTCCAGCTTTCCGTCTACAACCTCGACGTGCCGGGGATCGGGGTGCTGCCGATCGATCCCTGGGCCACGCTGGTGTGCGTCGGCTTCGTCGTGGGGCTGGAGATCGCCCGCTGGCGGGGGATCCGGCTGGGCCTCGATCCCCGGGACGTGGTGGATGGGGCGGTGGCCACCGTCCTGTCTGGCTTCGTCGTCGCCCATGTCGTGACCGTGCTGTTCTACTTCCCCGAGCGCCTCGAGGAGGACGGGATCCTGTCGATCCTCCGGGTGTGGGAGGGCTTCAGCTCGACCGGGGGGTTCTTGGGGGCCGTGCTGGGGGCCTGGCTGTTCTACAAGGTGTACCGGCCGCTGCCCGCCCTGCGCTACGCAGACGTGATCTGCTTTGGCTTCCCCTTCGGCTGGTTCTTTGGTCGCCTGGGCTGTGGAGTGGTCCACGACCACATCGGCGCTGAGGCGAGCTGGTTCCCCCTGGCGATGGACTTCGACCATGGTCTTGGGCCGTGGCTCGAGGGCGCTCGCTACGCCAGCGGGATCCGCCACGAGCTGGGCCTGTACGAGGCCGCCTACATGATCCCGGTGGGGGCCCTGTTCCTATGGTGGGGGCGCGTCGATCGCGTGCCTGGGTTCTTCCTCGCCTGGTTCGGGATCCTGTATGCGCCGATCCGCTTCGTCCTCGATTTTCTCCGTAACGACGATCTGTCCAGTCAGGACGCTCGCTACCTCGGGCTGACTCCGGCGCAGTACGGCATGGTGCTGATGTTGCTGGCCTCCGTCTGGTTCCTCACCCGCCTCGATCAGCGGGGCTTCGTGGGGGTGGATCTGAGCCGGGGACGTAGGGATCAACCCCCAGCGTCTGCCCTCCCGGGCTCCCCCCCCGGGCCCGTGGAGGCTAGCTCCACAGAGACACCCTCCACAGAGATAACCTCCACAAGAACACCCACAGCGACGCCCACAAGGACAGCCTCCGAAGGCTCTAGGCCGGAGCTGGACCCCACAGGGTCGACGCCCGGAGCGTCCGGGGCTGAGGGGACGCCCGGAGCGCCCGGGGCCGAGGGGGTGCCCGGAGCGTCCGGAGCCAGGGGGGCGCCCGGAGCCGAGGGGGCGCCCGGAGCCGAGGGGACGCCCGGAGTCGGTCCCGTGGGCCCACCTCCAACGGAGCCCGAGCCATGAGGGAGGCACGCGAGGAGCTGTCGGGGTGGCTGTGGGTCACCCTCGGGGGCCTGGCCTCGGTGCTGATCCCGATGTGGTTGATGATCACCGCCGTGATCATCCAGCTGTCTCCCGATCTCGGTGGGATCGAGCGGATCAGCGATGGAGGGCTCGATCAGGAGGTCCGGACGATCTCGCTCTCGGTCTGGCTCGTCGGGGCCCGGGAGGCGGGCCGGCTGTTGGCCCTGGCCCTCCCCCTGGTGGGCTTGTTCGCGGGTGGGGGCTGGCTCGCCTCCCTCGCGGGTCACCGGCACAGGCTCCAGCAGCGCGCGGGTCTGGACGCGGCGGTTGCTGACGATGTGGTCCTCGACGGGGTCGAGATCAAGGTCAGCGCCAGCGCGTCCGAGCCTCAGGGGCCCGAGGACGACGAGGTGGAGGGGGTGACCCCGTCGGTGCGGCTGGTCGCCTCAGGCATCGATCTGGTGCTGCTGCTGCTCGCCGCCGCCCCGGGCGCTGGCGTGCTGGTCTGGGCCCGGGATCAGCTCCTGGCGGAGGGGATCTCGGCCGCTGCGGGCGCTGTGGTGGTGTCCCTGGCGGCGATCCTCACGCTGTCCCTGGTCCAGATCTGGTGGCTGGCCCGGGAAGGGCAGACCCTGGGCAAGCGCTGGCTCGGGCTGCGGATCGTGCGCAGCGACGGGAGCATGGCGGGCTTCGGTAGAGCGTTCCTGCTGCGGTATGGGCTGTTCCTCCTCGGCTGCGTCCTGGTGCCCGGGCTGGGCTGGATCGTGGTGCCACTCGTCGACGGGATCCTGTTGTTTGATCGGAGCGGCCGGACACTGCACGATCTGCTCGCGGACACCCAAGTCGTTGTCGCCTAGAGGCGCGGGTCGGCCCGCGACGAGTGCGGGTCGGCCTGCGACGGGTGCAGGCCGGCCCGCGACGAGCGCCTCCAGGAACCAGGCCGCTCGTGGGCAGAGTGACGGCTCTCTCCGACCCCGGATAGGCCCTCCGGAGGTCGGGTCGATCGTGGGCGGAGCGATGGCTCTCTCCGGCTCTAGGTGAGCATCCGCGGGCCCTGGGTGAGCCCCGGGCGGGCCCTGGGTGAGCTCCGGGCGGGCCCTGGGTGAGCCCTGAGGCGTGGTCGGGTCTGTGGTGGTGGTTATGCTGCCCGCCGATCGGCCTGGGAGGGTGCATGTTTCGCCGGATCCTGATCGCGAACCGCGGTGAGGTCGCGGTCCGGGTGCTGCAGACCTGTCATCGCCTCGGCGTGCAGGTTGTCGCCGTCGCCAGCGAGGCCGATCGCGACGCCGCCTGGCTCGCAGACGCCGACGAGGTGGTGCGGATCGGGGGGGCGAGGGCCAGCGCCTCGTACCTCGACGCCGACGCCCTGATCGCCGCTGCGCTGCACCACCGGGCGGCCGCGATCCACCCCGGCTGGGGGTTCCTCTCAGAGAACGAGGCGTTCGCCACCCGCTGCAGGGCGGCTGGGCTGACGTTCATCGGCCCCGATCCACACCACCTGCGGTTGATGGGGGACAAGGCAGAGGCACGGCGTACCATGGCCGAGCTCGGCCTGCCGGTGATCCCGGGCACCCGCACCCCCCTCGAGAGCTCCGCAGCCGCTGCTGAGGCCGCAGATGCTGTGGGGTACCCGATCCTGCTGAAGGCCGTCAGCGGAGGCGGTGGTCGTGGCATGCGGCGGGTCGACGCCCCCGGCGAGCTACCAGATGCGTTCGCTGCGGCCCAGGCCGAGTCGCTGTCTGCCTTCGGCGATGGGCGGCTGTACCTCGAGCGCCGGATCGTCGGAGGACGGCACGTCGAGATCCAGATCGTCGCCGATCGCCATGGCTCGGTGGTGCACCTCGGGGAGCGAGAGTGCTCGCTGCAGCGACGCCACCAGAAGGTGCTCGAGGAGGCCCCGAGCCCGGGCCTGTCGCCTGGAGAGGCCGATCGGATCGGCGGGCGGGTGGCCGAGGTGATCCAGCGCTGTGGCTATCGTGGCGCCGGCACGGTGGAGATGTTGCTCGACGCCGACCAGCAGCTGTGGTTCATGGAGATGAACACCCGGCTGCAGGTGGAGCACCCGGTCACCGAGGCGATCACCGGCCTGGATCTAGTCGAGTGGCAGCTGCGGGTGGCCGCCAACGAGCACCTGCCGTGTGGACAGGACGCGATCATCCGCCGGGGCCATGCGATCGAGTGCCGGATCAACGCAGAGGATCCCGACGCAGGCTTCCTGCCCTCGCCGGGGGTGATCGAGGTGCTGGAGCTGCCCCGGGGCGAGGGGATCCGGATCGACACTCACCTGCGGACCGGTGATCGGATCTCGCCCCACTACGACTCGATGATCGCCAAGCTCATCGCGATCGGCCCCGATCGACAGGTGGCGATCGAGCGCCTGCGGGCCGCGCTGCGGGCGGTCCGCATCGAGGGGGTCCAGACCAACGTGTCGCTGCACGAGCGGATCCTATCCTGGGAGCCCTTCCTGCAGGGGCGCTACGACACGACCTCGCTGGAGGCTGAGCTCGTGGGATCTCCGCCGGCCACCGGGACCACCGGGACCACCGGGACCACCGGGACCACCGGGACCGCCGGGACCGCCGGGACCGAAGGAGGGCGCTGAGATGGCCAGGATCCTGCTCCATCCGATCGGAGCCGATCTCGATCAGATCCTCGGTGTAGGGGAGGTCGCGAGCAACCGTGCCCACACCTCCACCCTGGATCAGTCTCTGGAGGAGGCCGCCGCCACCGTCCGCGCGGGCTGGGGGGAGCGATACGTCCAGCGGGTCCACGACAAGGGCAAGTGGACCGCCCGGGAGCGGATCGAGGCCCTGGTCGACGAGGGGACCGAGGTCCTGTCGCTGGGCACCTTCGTCAACTGGGGGCGCTCGTTCGAGGGCAGCCGCCGGGGTAGCCCCGGGGCGGGGGTGATCACCGTGCTCGCCCGGATCCAGGGGCGGATCTGTGTGGTGATCGCCAACGACAACACCGTGGCGAGCGGAGCGTGGTGGCCGCTGACGCCGGAGAAGATCGAGCGGGCCCAGTCGGTGGCGCTGCGCCTGCGGTTGCCGGTGATCTACCTGGTCGACTGCTCGGGGCTGTTCCTCCCCGAGCAGAGCCGCTCGTTCTCCGGAGCCACCGGAGCTGGCCACATCTTCACCATGAACGCCCGGCTGGCGGACGCGGGCGTGCCCCAGCTCGCGGGGGTGTTCGGCGACTGTATCGCTGGTGGTGGCTACATGCCGATCATCAGCGATCGGGTGTTCATGACCGAGGCGGCCTACATGGTCATCGCCGGAGCGGCGCTGATCAAGGGCGCCAAGTCTCAGCACCTGACCAGCCTCGACATCGGAGGCCCCGAGGTGCATGTGCACCAGAGTCGGGTCGCCGACGAGCGCGTGCCCGACGACGCCACCGCGGTGCAGCTGCTGCGGGAGGAGGTCGGGCTGCTGCCGACCTCGGCCGCCGACTTCTACCGGCGCGGGACCTCCGCTGCCCCCCCCCGCTTCGATCCAGCGGAGCTCTCAGCACTGTTCCCGACGGATCCAAGGCAGGTCTACGACATCGAGCAGGTCTTGGCACGGTTGGTGGATGGCTCGCTGTTCCACGAGCTCCTGCCCGGGGTCGGGCGGGAGATGGTCACCGGGGTGGCCCGGATCGGTGGGCTGTGGGTGGGCCTGATCGCCAACCGGCAGGGGATCATCGAGGAGCCGGGCGTCGGACGTCGGGCCGGTGGGGTGCTCTACCGCGAGGGGATCGCCAAGATCAGCGCGTTCAGCCGTGTCTGCAGCGAGGATGGGCTGCCCCTGGTGTGGCTCCAGGACATCTCGGGGTTCGACATCGGGATCGAGGCCGAGCGTCTGGGCCTGCTGGGGTACGGCAGCAACCTGATCTACGCCAACAGCACTCAGCGTGCGCCGTTCTT
>DRPG01000552.1 GCA_011376105.1 Deltaproteobacteria bacterium | reverse complement strand
GTGGGTGGCCAGCGACCAGCGGTGCCCGAAGGGATCGAGCAGCTCGCCGAAGCGATCGCCCCACCACACGTCGGCCACCGCTATGCGCTCGGTGCCCCCCGCCTCGATGGCGCCGGCGAAGGTCGCGTCGACGTCGGAGACGTATACGTGCAGGGAGCCGTTGCTGCCCTCCATCGTCTTGGGCGAGCGCTGCCTGCGCTCCTCGTTCTCAGGCGACAACATCACCACAGAGTCGCCGATCTTGATCTGGGCGATCAGCGGCTCTCCATCAGGGCCGTCGGTGGTGTAGCGGTGCTCTGCACCCAGGGCCTTGGTGTAGTACTCGACGGCGCCCTCGATGTCGTCGACGATCAGCACCGGGGTCAGGGTGTGGAAACCCTCGGGGACTGGATCGACCGAGGGGGCAACCTCGGGGGCCGGCTCGGGGGTCGCGTCGGCGGCCCCGTCGGTGATGGCCTCCGGATCGGGGGTCTGGGTGCCCGCACAGGCAGCGAGCAGCAAGATCAAAGCGGTTCTCTTCACGTCCATGCTCCGTGTCGTGGAGGCGGAGCTTTGCAAAAGCGGGCCCGGATGTAAACCTCTGCGGTACCCATCCCCGAGGATTGGCTCCATGGGTTCCTCCACGGCTCCTGAGCAGGACCCCGGGGCTCGGTCCTGAACCACCTCTCCAGGGGGAGGTTGTTGATCCGGCAATCAGACGGCGGGGTACTGCCTTGGTCCAGGGATCGAGCGAGCGCACCGGGGCCACGGGGCACGGCCCTGATCCAGGATCGGAGGCACGTGGATGTGTGGGTCTTATGGCGCATACTGCGCGAGCCCCCCCCGCGATCTTTCCTCCTGGGTGGTGCACCACCGGCCCGGCGGGCGGGCAGCCCGTCGGGCCCACGGAGCGCTGCTCGATCGTCCGGCGCCCCTGCAGAGAGCGCCACCGGCGGGACGCGGTGGCGCGTGGCCTCGACGGCGCGCCGGCCCGCTCCTCCCCCCTGAGGTAGCTGCGTACGCCGCTCTGACGCTGCGTCAGAGATCGGTGCGGAATCCAAACGCGGGGATCATCGGCAGGCCGGTGATCGGGCGCTCTTCGGAGAAGTCGGGCGAGAACGACATCAGCTCGACGTTGCTGCGGTTGGTCGCGTTGGTGACGTCGAGGTACAGCGAGAACCGCCAGCGCTCGAAGTCCCACCGCTTGTCGAGCCGGGCGTCTAGGGCGAAGAAGGGGGGGAGCCTCGCCCCGAGCTCGGGCCCATAGATCGGCAGCCAGGTCCGGGAGTCTTGATCCTGGATGTGGGAGACGGTGGCGGTGTAGGGCGTGCCCACCGCGAACCGGAGCCGCCCCCCCAGGCGCCAGCCCCGGGGGAGCTGGCGGGTGATCAGCGCTACCAGGTTCAGCGGCTGATCGTAGGCGAAGGGGTGGGGCGCCTCGCCCTCCCGATCGACACGGATCGAGCGCGCGAGGGTGGCGGCGATCCAGCCCGAGGTGCGCAGGCTCTGGGTGCGCAGCCGGATCTCTGTCCCAGTGATGGTGCCGGTGCCGTCGTTGGCCCATGCGCCCCTGTCCAGCGGGCCGGGCTTCGGGGGGGTGGTGAAGAACGCGAACGCGTCCTGGCGACCGACCACCAGGCCGATCAGCTGGTTGTGGAACCCGGTGAGCTGTAGATCCCAGGCCTCAGAGAGCTGGTGACGCACCCCCAGGGTGGACGACAGGGAGCGCTCAGGGCGTAGATCACTGCTCTCCCCGGGCTCGATCCCGCGCAGGGTGGGGAACTGGGAGTAGACGCCCATGGATCCCTCGACGTCGGTGCCATGGCCTGCGCGCCAGCGGGCTACGGTGCGGGGATCCACCATGACCGAGGCGCTGTCTACGGCGTCGGTGGTCCGCCGATCGATCCGCACACCGGTGGAGATCTCCACCGGCTCGAAGCCTCCGGTGGCCTCCGCGTAGGCCCCCAGCGTCACCGCGAGGGGGACCTCGCCCTCGTCAGGATCGCCAAAGGTGGGGACGTCGAACACCCACCGCCGATCCTCGGCGATCCCCTCGATCCCCAGGAGCAGGCCGAGGGGATCGTCACCCCGGACCCGCTCAACCTCGGCACGGACGCTGCCGACGGTGCGCTCCTCGAGCGCGATCCCGTCGGGATCGACGAAGAACTCCTCGCGCTCAGGGCCCACGATCGTCGAGACCTCGCCCCGCCAGGGTCCGTCCCCGCTCCGCAGCCAGCGCAGCCGGGCCTTCACCATGTGGATCCCTAGATCGACGAGCACGTCGTCTTCGTCGTCGCCCAGCACCCGGAACGCATCGTCGGCGGCCAGCAGCAGCGCGTCGAGGCGATCGCGCCCTGCGTCGTGGTTGAGCCGGAGCTGGAGGTCCCAGAACCGGGGGGCGCGCACGGTCTCCTCGATCTGCTTGTCGATGAAGGGCTCGAGCAAGGTGTCGATGTACGATCGCCGCGCTGAGAGGGTGATGGAGCTCTGGCCGGCGAGCACCTCACCAAACGCGGTGCCCTGGAACAGATCCACCGAGGCGTAGCCGCTGCTGCGTGTGGGCAGGCTGGCCTCAGCCCGGAGATCGATCACGCCGCCGAGCGCCCGACCGTAGCGCACCCCATAGCCCCCGGCGAGGAAGCGCACGTCGTCGAGCAGATCGGCGTTGAGGACCGTGGACAGGCCCCCGAAGTGGAACACCAGCGGGATCTCGACGCCGTCGAGGTAGTACGAAGAGTCCTCGGGCGAGGTACCCCGCACCAGCAGCTGGCCGAGGCTGAACGGGGGCCGGGCCACGCCGGGCAGGTTCTGCAGCGCCCGGACGATGTCGCCACCGCTGCCAGGCAGGTACCGGATCTCCTCGAGGGTGACGATCTGCTCGGCGAGCTGCTGCTCAGCCGTGCCGATCACCAGGATCTCCTCGCTGGGGAGCCCGGGGGGATCGGGCCGGCTCGGATCTGGCTCCCCCTCGCCAAGGACGGACACCACCGGGATCCGGAGCGTGACCACGGACGCCACCGGCGTGTCCTGTGCATCCAGCGCCGGCGCATAGCTGCTGAGCAGGGCGACCCGAAGGGCCTTCAGATCGAGCGCAGGATCCCCCGAGGACCCAGAGAGGATCACCGCGGTGACCCACCCCTCCCTGTCGAGCTGGACCTCGACGGTCACCTCTGTGGCCCGGGGCCCGCTCAGGGGCTCGAGGGGCCCCAGCGGTCGGGGCGGCGTCTGGGCCGAAGCCCACGACAAGAGCCATGATGCGGACAGCCACAGCACCCGTCACTCCGGCCCACGATCCTCGTGGGTATGGAGGAAGTACAGCCCTGCGTAGACCTTGGGATCCGCCATCACCCCCCCCCGGGCCCGGGCCTCCAGCCAGCCCTCGACCTCCCCCAGCGGGATCTCGTGGACCACGATGGACTCTCCCTCGTCGCCTCCACCCTCGCCGATCCGCTCCAGATCGTGGGCCAGGAAGAACGTGAGGACCTCGCTCGACATCCCAGCGGAGACCGGGCCCTGGGTGAGGCGCTCGAGCCGCCCCGCGCGCCAGCCCGTCTCCTCCTCGAGCTCCCGGGCCGCGGCCACCGCCAGCGCTTCGTCTTCGTGGACGTCGCCGGCCAGGCCAGCGGGGAGCTCCAGCACCGGACCTCCCACCGGGATCCGCTCCTGCTCGACCAGCACCACCCGACCCTGTGGGGTCAGGGCCACGATCACCACCACCCCCGTGGCGTTGACGCGCTCTGCCCACTCCCAGCGATCCCTGCGCACCAGACGGATGAAGCGACCCCGCGCGAGCTCCTCGGTCAACCTGACCTCCCGGGGCAGCCTAACCGCTGTCGGGCCCGATCCCGGGGGGCTCGGAGCGACGAGCGCGGGGACGGAGAGGTGGGGCCGGTCCGTCTCCCGCGCGCAGCAACAGCCTGCCCCCAGCTGGTGGAGGTGCGCCGCGGTGTCGAGCGCCGAGCGCCGGGCGCCGGGCACCGAGCGCCGGGCACCGAGCGCCGGGCACCGAGCGCCGGGCACCGAGCGCCGGGCGACCAGGTGGGTGTGGGATGGATCATCCAGCGGACAACAATGGTGCTCAACGCTGGGCTGTATGATGCTGCCCCCACGTCGCTCGGGAGGCTCTACGCTGCTAGGTTGACCGGCCAGCGGCGGTCTCCTGGCGGCTTGTTCAGACGATCGTCGACCTCGGGAGGGCCCATGGACATCTTCGAGAAGCTTGCAGCACGAAGCCACGAGCAGGTGGTGTTGTGCCACGATCCGGTCACGGGGCTGCGGGCGATCATCGCGATCCACGACACCACCCTGGGCCCCGCCCTGGGCGGGACCCGGATGTGGACCTATGCCGACGATGGGGCCGCGCTCAAGGACGCGCTGCGCCTGTCGAGGGGCATGACCTACAAGTCGGCCGCCTCGGGGCTGAACCTGGGCGGGGGCAAGGCCGTGATCATCGGCAACAGCAAGACCGACAAGAACGAGATGCTGTTTCGCTCTTATGGTCGCTTTGTGCAGGGGATCGCGGGCCGCTACATCACCGCGGAGGACGTCGGCACCAGCGTGCAGGACATGGAGTGGGTCCGGATGGAGACCGATCACGTCGTCGGGATCAGCCGCTCGCTGGGAGGATCGGGGGATCCAAGCCCGTTCACCGCGCTGGGGGTGCTCGGTGGGATGCGGGCGGCCCTGAATTGGCAGACCGGCAGCGACAGCCTGAGCGGCAAGAGCGTGGCGGTGCAGGGGGTGGGGCACGTGGGGTACCACCTGGTCCGCCACGTGATCGAGGCCGGTGGCCGGGTGGTGGTGGCCGACATCGACAGCGACAACCTGCGCAAGGTCACCACCGACTTCGACGGCGTCGAGATCGTCGAGCCCGACACGATCTATGACGCGCCCTGCGACATCTTTGCCCCCTGCGCCCTGGGGGCGGTGATCAACGACGAGACCCTGCCCAAGCTCAAGTGCAGCATCGTCGCGGGCAGCGCCAACAACGTCCTCGACAAGGACCGCCACGCCACCGCCCTGGCCGAGCGCGGGATCCTGTATGCGCCGGACTATGTGGTCAACGCCGGCGGGCTGATGAACGTGGCCAACGAGCTGGAGGGCTACAACGACGCCCGGGCCACCCAGCAGGTCCAGGGGATCTACGATATCACCACCGAGATCTTCCGGATCGCCCGGGAGGAGTCGATCACCACCGCCGAGGCCGCGGACACCCTGGCCGAGCGGCGGATCGCCTCGATCGCCCGGATCAAGGACAGCTATGTCGGGCAGCCGGTCCGCCGCCTGAGGCACTAGGGTGCTCGTCGCGCTGTGGGGCGGGCTCGCCGCGGCGGCGCCGCTGGTCGTCGCGGCGCCGCAGCCCCCCCCCGGGGTGGGGCAGCACGTCTCAGTGCGCTTCACCGACGGGGAGCTGAGCTGTGCGCTCCCCGGCGACGCGGTGGTGGAGTCGATCGGGCCCAAAGGGGTCTCCCTGCGGCTCGGGACGATCGCCCGGGCCTGGGCCGACTGGCTCGGCGCCCGGGGCAGCCTCGGGGTGGCCGGAGCGCAGCTGCCGGCCTGCGAGGGGATCCCCTCACCCTTCGTGATCCATGTCCCACCGGCGGGGCGTGTCCTGGCGGTGCGTGCACCGATCGAGCAGCTCGACGTGGGCCAGGGCGCGGTCGCGGTGGTCGGCCCGGATCCAACCTGGCTGGTGGTCTGGCCCGCGCCCCATGGGATCGGGGAGGTAGTGGTCCGCCACGGCGACGGGCCCCCGACCCCGTTCGAGCTCCACCGGGCCCCGCCCGCACCCGCACCTGTCACGGATCCCCTGCGGATCCCGGTGGGGGGGGCGGTCGCGCTACAGCCCGCTGATGCATGGGCCGCCCTGCCGGATCATCCCGGGCTGGTGGTGCAGACCTTCGCCGGGCAGCTGCTGCTGATCGGGCGCTCGGAGGCGTCGCTGGTGGGCTTCGTCGGTGAGTCCCAGCCGGAGCCGGTGTGGATCGAGGTCGGCGGGGGCTTTGGGGCCGCGCCGTCGGGGCCCGTGGCCTCGGTGGGGGTGGGGCGCACGCGGCGGTTTCGCCTGGATCGTCCGATGGTCGAGGCGCTCGTCGTGTCTCCGGAGCTGGCCACGGTGACGCTGAGGCCCTGGGGGATGAAGATCACAGGGCTCGCCCCCGGGCAGACCCAGCTGATCTTGAGCGACGGCGCTGCGCTGCACTGGGTGCGGCTCACGCTGCAGTGAGCCGTCGGTGGCCCCGCTGGACGTCCACCCGGGCGTCGGGCCCGCCCCCAGCACGTCGACCACGTCAGGGAGCTGCTCGCCGAAGCTCACGCCGGGGGCTGCGTCGCCCAGCCGGGCTGTGCGCTCGGGCTCAGGGGAGCAGATCGCGTAGACAGATATGGATCCGACCACGCCACACCCCGACGAGCCCTACCCGGAGATCGACCGCATCACCCCGGGGAGCTGCTCAGCCAGCTCGTCCCACAGCTCGCCGGGGACCGACAGGAGCGGTGCCAGGGCATGATCCCGGCCTCGATCCGCGATCTGCCAGGGCAGATCACCATGGATCACTCCCTCCCCGACGTGGTCCGCGATCTGTAGCAGCGCCCGGGAGCGCTGGTGGGGGCGGATCGGATCGTGGTGGGACGCCACCAGCATCGCCGCGGGCTCGGGCAGACCCCAGCGCCGCAGCCCCTCCCCCCCCAGCTGGGCGTGATCGAAGCCGAAGTGGAAGCGCTCAGCCCGCACCAGGGTGCGGTTGTGCCCGAGCTTGGACAGCAGCTCCCGGGTCGCGTCGCCCTCGACGATCAGCAGCAGCTGGAGGCCGAGATCGTGCACCAGGGCCGCCGCGAACATCATGCCGGCATGGATCCCGGCCACGTGTGGCGCCAGCAGCCGGGTCGTCGCCGCCGTCGCGATCGCGCGATCGTACAGCGCACGGGCCTGCTGCCCCCCCTGGGATCCCATCGCGCTCACCGCCAGGGCGAAGGCCACCCCACGGGTCCCCTCCATGCCCAGCATCTGCACCGCACGCCGCAGGGTCCCGATCTTCTGCGAGAGCCCGTACAGCGGCGAGTTCGCCACCTGCAGGACCCGGGCGGTCAGCACCGGATCGATCGACACAGCCGACTCCAGATCCGCCATCGTGGCGTCGACGGACTGGGTCACGCGCAGGATCCGGTGGGCCACCTCGGGGAACACCCCGAGCCGATCGATCCGATCGAGGCACGAGTGGAGATCGTGGTTCCTGGCAGGCAGCATGCTCCCCCCCGCTGAGTGCATCGGCAGGATCGAGCCCGTCTGTAGCTCCACCGCGACGTGGGTCCCTGGGCTCGTCCGGTGCGCCGGTGCGGTGAGATCGGATCCCCAGAGGGCGTCGTGTGCCCCGACGAGCCCTGCGGGCCTCCTCAGCTCCGCTGGAGCAGGTGTCCCTGGCCTACGAGCAGGGTCCTCGCCCGGGGCCCGACGGTGCAGCTGGCCCGCCCCGGGCGGGGTGACGGTGACTGCGCGCCTCCAGCGCTCTCCAGCGCTCTCCAGCGCTCAGCGACCCGGGACCAGACCAACTCGGACCGGGCCGGCCCGGCCGGTGGCTACTCCGCGGAGGTGCTCAGCAGCTGGGCGTCGACGACCCCCTCGATCGCCAGGAGGCGATCGAGCAGGGCCGCGTCTCCACCCCGCAGCTGGATCACCAGCTCGATCTGGGTGCGATCCTGGGTCCGGGAGCGGCGCTGGTGTCGTCGGGGCAACGCCGCCTGGACCTGATCGCTGGCCGACGGGGTGAAGCGCACGATCAACAGCTCCGGCTCCCGCAGCCCCAGGGGCACCACCCCCGCCCCGAGCAGCACGACGCCGATCACGACGCTGCCGAGGATCGCGACCCCGAAGAAGCCCGCGCCGCTGGCGATCCCCACCGCGATCGCCCAGAACATGAACACGATGTCGAGGGGATCCTTGATCGCGGCCCGGAACCGCACGATCGACAGCGCCCCCACCATGCCCAGGGACAGGGTGAGATCGCTGCTGACCGGCAGGATCACCAGGGCCGTCACCAGGGTGAGCCCCACCAGCGCCAGGGCCGTGTTGTGGGTGGGACGCGGGCCCCGGACGGCGTAGATCCAGGCGATCCCGATCCCCACCCCGAGGGCCACGGCGAGGGACAGCCCGATGCGCTCGGGCTGGATCGGGGCGACGGGGCCCTGCAGCAGCTCGAGGAACGCAGAGAGGCGGGCGCTGGGATCAGCGTCGTTCATGGATCCTCCCAGGGGGCGAGGGGGGCGGCTCTGCAGCAGAGCACGTACTTCGACAAGGCGTCCGCCGCGGGGAGGCTCGGCGGGAGCATGGCCTCGAGGTGGGCGGGCAGCCACCGGGTGTGCTTGATCTCCACGATCGTCCTCCTGGGACCATCGAGGACGGGGATCACCGGGGGATCCGGAGCGAACAGATCGAGCCGCCATCCCCCCGATCGCAGGCGCTGATCCAAGGTGATCCGGACGTCCCCCACACGGTGGATCCAGGCCTGCCGCAGATACTCGACGATCACCGCGGAGCGCAGGCCCACCGCGCGCTGCTCCACCGCGAGGGCCCGCACCAGGGGGTGGACGTGGTGCAGCGGAGCGAGGCCCCGGATCACACGATCCGCGGTGTCGCGATCGATCACCACCGCGTCCTTGCGCACCCACCGATCCCGGCGGACCTTGCGCTCAAGGCGGATCCGGTCATCGCGGCGATCGTAGATCCGCAGGCGCCACTTGTGCCGGTCCCGCACCCCACCGAGCTTCTCGAACACGGCGTCGCGGCGGGGGGTGTCGAGGTACAGGCTGCGGACGTGGTACACGCCGTCGCGCCCGTGGGGATCAGGGCGGAGCAGGCGTGCCAGGCGCGAGCGGATCACCGCGATCTCCGCTGCATCGGCGAGGTGCTTGCGCTCCCGACGCTCAACGCCCACCGCGCCCACCGCGCCCACCGCGCCCACCGCGCCCACCGCGCCCACCGCGCCCACCGCGCCCACCGCGGGCCTCCATGGGGTAGGGACGGGCTTGCTTGATCGCCAGCTCCCCCGACGCGGTGCGCTTGATCTCGAGATCCAGGGCCAGCGGCACGCCGGGGTGCCCATACAGCGGGGCGAAGTGCTCCTGGATCTGCAGGGCGAGGTGGTGCAGGAGCTCGAGCTGCCGATCCTCAAGGACCGGCCGCCCCCCCATGCCCGTGGCTACAGCCCGCCGCTCGATCTGCACCGTGTCTCCGTCGAGCCAGGTGACCAGCCGCTCCGGCAGCGCTCCCCCCTCGGGGTTGGCCACGGCTCGATCGCCGGGCGCGAGGTTCATCGTGACCGCGTCGGGACGCTCTCCATACAGATCCGCGGTGACGATCACCCCGTTGGCGGTCTCCCCTCGGTACGCAGGGTGAACGAGGACCGCCAGCTGCACCGTCGCGTGATCGATCCCCCAGGCCGCGCGCTCCTCGACGGCCTGGAGCGACCACACTGAGGCCCACACCTTGCGGATCCGATCCGAGGGGGGCCCCGAGCCACCGCCTGCGGCCACCGATCGATACAGCCCTGCGCCGCTGAAGTCCGGTAGATCTTCTGTGTTGGTCGAGGATCTGAGCCGGACAGGGGCGGTGCCCCAGCGCTGGGACACCGCGTCGTCGAGCTGAGCCGCGAAGCCTGGCTCTAGGGGGGTGTGCTGGATCTGGTACCTCAGCCCGTCGAGGACCGCATCGCGAACCTCGGGATCGTCTCGGACCCCGGACACGCCGAGGACCGACAGGGCGTAGTCACGCAGGCTCAGCGTCCCCAGGGCTCCGGCGGTGCAGCAGCGCAGGGCCTCGGCGCAGAGCCGCTCCCCACGGCCCTCCTCGGCACAGTCGACGAACGCCCTGCGGCACAGCCCCGGCCGGATCCGGTGGGTCCGCATGAAGCGATCGTAGTGTGCAAACGGCACCGCGAACCCATCGGGGGTGTGGTCGGGGAGCAGCCGGTGCAGCTCGGCGAGGTTTGCGGCCTTAGCGCCGACGAGGGTGCTGTCGTCGAAGCTGAGCTCGGACAGCGGCAGCAGTGCATCCCGGGACAGATCCGCGGCCGGGATCGGGAGCGCGACGCCCGCGCCGCTGGCCCAGAATGCGTCGGCCTCGGCCTGGGAGGTCACCTCGAGGCGCCAGCCCGTCTCGGTCACCTCCAGGCAGACCAGCTGGTCGCGCAGGGCCAGCACCTCAGGATCGTCGAGCACCCCCAGCACCGCGACGTTGGGCGTGCCCCGGGCCCGGGACGCGATGCTGACGTGGGACAGGGGCGTCTGCAGGGAGCTGGTGATCACCCCCGCTACGACAGGCAGATCGTTGGGGACCCCCGACAGCAACAGCACGTCCCGGCTCGAGACCACGGTACGCCGCAGCGCCTCGGGGCTGAGGTGCCGCAACCGACCACAGCCGACGCCTGGGTTGAGCAGCTGCAGCCGCACGTCGGCGAGGAGCTCAGCGCGCCGGAGCCACCCGGTGCCCCCGGCCCCGAGGGTCGCAGCGTGCTGGGCGAGCGCTGCCTCGGTGGCCTCGTCGGGGGAGAGCCAGAGCAGGCGGTGGGTGTCGGGACCAGCCCAGGCGATCCGCTCCTGGAGCAGCGCCATCAGGCGGGACACCATCTCGGGAGGCACCACGTCGTCTTCGCCGATCTCGACGGTGATCGGCTCGTAGACTGTGTGTCCCAGGGAACCCACCTCCACGGTCAGCTCCCGGTGCAGCACCAGGTTCACCGCAGCCGCAGGCCGGGGCACACGGCGGTAGGTGCGCCGGGCAAACCGGGGCACGCTCCAGCGATCTCCCTGCAGCTCCCGGGCGAACCACCAGTGGGTCTCGTTGCGCCTGGTGTCGATGAAGTAGGTGAGGGGCTCGGGGCCATCGAGCCCGTCGAACAAGACCTTGACCACCTGCACCGGCCCCCGGGGGCCATCCCGGGACACCGACAGAGCGAGGAAGTCCTCGATGGAGCTGCCGGGCCCCAGCCGATCCCGGTACAGCTCGGTGACGAGATCGGTCGCCTCCGAGGGCTCGACTAGATCCACTCCCGGGTCTGGAGCCTGGCCAGGAGCTGGCTGCTGCACAGCTGCCCCGTCGAGCCCCGGTGCAGCGACCGGATCCGCTCCTGGCTCGACCGGAGCGATCGGCGGTGGTGAACAGGACAAGATCAGGGGGATCAGGGGAATCTTCGCTCCGGGCACGGCTGGGCGGGGCGCCCGGGGTGGTGCGGGCCCCCACAGCCCTACACCTTACTGCTCGGTTGTCTGGGAACCCTACGCGGTCTGCACGAGCGACTGGGGAGGGTCGGGTGTGGCCGGGCTCGCTCGACCGCTATCCCCGCGACAACCTCACGAAGCAGCACGTCTGACCGGGGCGTCCGGGGAGGGCACGGCCCTGCTCGGGGCGACCGTCGGGCTCGGCGGAGCGCTCGAGGAGGGTCGCAGCGCCGGCGGAAGGGCGGGGGCCGGGCTCGGCGGAGCGCTCGGGGAGGAGCGAAGCGTCGGCGGAGAGGCGAGCGCTGGGCGTGGGCGTGGGCGTGGGCGGACGGGAGGGGCTGGCGAAGAACCTCAGTGCAGGAGCGAGCACCGAAGACGCTGGGCTATGCGGCGCTTCAGCCTAACCTCCAGCGCTCCACCGGCAGCCCCGGGCTCCTTGTGCCCCTCCCCTGTGAGATGAGGCTCTGCGCTTCGTCGGTATCCCTGGGACCTCCGTCCCCACTAAACCAGATCTTATTCGCAAATATCAAGATTATATCGTAGATTCACCGTAAAAAATCTGCATTTACCGTATATCATTCTAAAAAAGCACGTCCATTCCATCAAACATTCTGGAGCCACGAGCGGAGCTGGGCGAGCGGCTGGGCGCTGCGAGAGCAAGCGCAGCAGTCGGAGGAAGTCGGGAGTGAAACGGTTGCAGGCGGGAACATCTGAGCCCCGGAGATGCAGCACCTGAGGAAAAAGTGAGCAGCTCGACGGTGAGCAGCACACGAACATCGGACTTGCGTTGACGCTTGATCACGCCGAGCGCCCGGGCCTGATCACGGAGGAAGCTCATCGGGATGTGGGCGTGCGGAAGGTCGGGGAGGGAGGCGGCTTGCAGCGGGGTCGTGGGGGCTCTGGGCAAGGCAAGATTGGTGGTCTGCAACGCCTCCTCACCCACATCATGGACCCCTTCCATACCTCACTCATCCCACCATCGCCTCGGCATGACTTAGCTCAGACCCCCGCAAGTGGACGAGCATGGGTTGCGACACGTAACGACATGCGTTACTATGGGGGCAGGGTACCGATCAGGTTCGATCGGTACAAAGCAGCCACTTGAGGACCGGAGAGAGCTCATGACGCAGCAGCCCTAGCTCGAAAGGTCAGCTTTAAGTCATGATAAAATCATTTTCTTCCTCGGCTACCGAGGCCTTCTGGGATGACCGCCGCTCGACAGCACTTGACCCTAGGGCCACCCGTAGAGCACTGCGCAAGCTCAACATACTGCATTCCGCGACCACTCTTCGGGATCTGCGCTCCCCTCCAGGCAACTGCCTTGAGGCCCTGTCCGGCGATCGGGCTGGGCAGCACAGCATCCGCATCAACAGCCAGTGGAGGATCTGCTTCCGCTGGGACGGTGAGCACGCTCACGACGTGGAGATCGTTGGCTACCACTAGACTATCCAAGAGGAGGTCCGATGCCTGACATTCGGATTCCTCCGATCCACCCCGGAGAGATCCTCCGTGAGGAGTTCCTTGAGCCGCTGGGCATGTCGGCCTACGCGCTGGCCCAAGCGCTTGGGGTGAGCCGTCCCACCGCCAACGACGTCGTGCGCGAGAAGCGGGGCATCAGCCCCAACCTTGCGCTACGCCTGGGGCGCTACTTCAACACGAGCGCCGAGTTCTGGCTCAACCTCCAGCGGCACTACGACCTCGAGACTGAGCGCGAGAAGTCCCAGGCGGAGATCGAGGCCATCGTGCCCCTGCCGATCGAGGACGGGGCTCGGCTCTAGACCAGGCTCGCCCGGGTTTTGCTGTACCTCGAGCATCGGCCAGGCGTTCGCCTGTGGGCTCAGCGCCCGAAGCCTGCCAGGCTGATCCGGTTGAGGCGCCCGCGGTGGGGCTCGATCCCAATCCAGCCCCGCCGCGTCAGCTCCGCCAGCTCGGCGGAGCACCCGGGGTGGTGTGGGCCCGGGGTGGGCGAGGCGCCCGGGAGGGCACGGCCCTGCTCGGGGCGACCGTCGGGCTCGGCGGAGCGCTGGGGGAGAGGCGCAGCGCCGGCGGAAGGGTGGGGACCCGGGTCCCGAGCCGAACCAAGAGAGAGGGCTGTGGGGGCTCGCAGCCCCCTGGGAGCCCCGCCCAGCCGCGTCCGCAGTGCCCAAACGCACGCCTGAGAGACCGCCCGCACCACCCCGGGCCCATCGAGAGCCCCCCAGACCCCGCTCCGCCGCGCCCGAAGCGTCCAACCGCACGCCTGGCCACACCTGCGCCCTGCCTAGACGGCCGCCTTCAGCCCTCGGACCCGTCCTCAGCCTCCCGGGCGATCTGCGCCTGCTCGGCGAGCTGGAGCTGAGCTCGCTCCTCGGCTGGAGCGAGCAGGGGCAGGGCTTGGGCCCGGAGATCGTTGAGGCTGGCGGGCATGTGGCCCGGCGCGGCGGGGCCATCGATCTCGACCAGGTGGGAGCGCACGGCCCGATCCCCAGACATCGCGACCTCGGCGTACACCTTCGGGAGCATGGACTCGATGGCTCCATCATGGCCCAGCACGTACTCGTTGCGCAGGCAGCCCGCCTGGAGCACCTTCCGATCCCCCCAGCTCCACCATGCAGGCTGGTGGTGGTGCCCCACCACCGTCACCCGGTGGTGCTCTTCTCTACGGAGCAGGTCCTTGTAGGGGACCCCCGACGTCTCTGGATCGAAGGTGCTGAAGCGGTACATCACCTCCTTGAGCATAGTCCAGCTGATCTTCCAGGTTGGATCAGAGCGTTGCAGCACTCCATAGAGATACTCCCGGGTCCAGTAGCGCCAGAACGCGTTGGCGAGCAGGTCCTTGACCTCGGGCAGCAGCTCGAAGACCCGAGTGCGGGGCCGGACCCGATCGAGGGGATAGAGCAGCGGCTGAAGGGGCAACACCACGTCGATCAGCGTGGTGGAGCCCCAGGGGAGATCCAGCAGCACCTGATCCCGCCACTCGATGATCGGACGCGCGGGATCCACCGCAAACATTGGATCGCCCTGGTTTCCGTGCTCGATGTGGACGTCTCCGATGTCGAGATCAAAGCCAGCGAAGTGGACCCCCTCGACCCCGATCAGGGACGCGATCCGACGCTGGACGGCGGGAAACACGAGCTCAGCGTCGTGGTTGCCGACGACGAAGTGCACCCGCCGGGGTGCGACGTGGGCCCCCTCGAGGAAGGTCCGGATCCCGGTGAAGAAGTCCGGGTGGGCGGCGATCACCCGCTCGAGCTTGGCCAGGGCCACCTCCTCGGTGACATAGCGGGGATAGTGTCCCTCTATGCTCGTCTTGAGGAGATCGAACGTGTCGCCGTTAAACACCAGATCGAGGGCGAGGGAGGCGGTGGGGCCCTGGGTGTACGACAGCATCAGCTCAGAGAGCCAGTCCGAGTGGGGGAAGTCATCCAGGACTCCCCCTGCCCCCATCTCCACATCGCTAAAGATCACCAGGAGTCGATCGGCGCTGTCGGGAAACCCTCGCATCTAGCTGCTCCCGCCGTCCGCGCCCCAGAGCTGGGGCGCGATCGGCCACAAGTTCATCCGTTCATCTGGGCTGGACCTCGTGGTCCTCGTCTGGTGGTCCTCGTCTGGTGGTCCTCGTCTGGTGGTCCTCGTCTGGGGCAGGACGCCTCCATGCTGCCCCCAGTCTTCTACTACACCACCCCACAGGATGCCGTCGATGCAGCGATCGCAGGAGATCGTGTCGTGTTGCATGCGGAGACCTGCCCCTCGACAACGCGTCCACCAACGACGCCGCAGCCAGGCTGACCCGGATCGGCAACTTCAAGGCGTACGACGCCAGCTCTGATGACACGCAGACAACGAAGACCTCGACGCCGATGAGGGTCCGACCCGCTCCCTGGATCCAGGGGGGGATCAGCATCCCATCAGATCGTCGAGGCGGTGACGACGCCTCGTGAACAGGGACCCTCTGGGCTCAGCAACACAGGCACAGCCCGATCCGGCTCCTGCCCGTGTCCCTCAGGATCCGCTCTGTCCTGGTGGTTTCGCAAACACCGCGTAGTCCTCGGAGCCATGCCCCGCCTCCAGCGCCCGATCCAACGCCCCGGCGACGACGGGCAGCACCGTGAGCGCTCCTGGGCCCCCGGCGGCCTCGATCATCAGCCGGACGTCCTTGCGGGCCATGGTCAGCTCGAAGCTGGCGGGACGGGTGCCTGCAGCCAGCACCCGCTGGCCGATCCCTGCCGGCGTCGGAGAGAAGATCCCGAACAGCTCGAGGATCTCCTCCGGGGATAGGTCGTTGGCCTGGCCGAGGCGGAACAGATCGCCCATCACCCCAGAGAGCATCACCAGCATCCCGTTGCCCACGAGCTTGATCGCCGCGGCCTTGTCGGGGCGCTCCCCCACGTGGTGCAGCCGGCCGGTCATACCCTCCAGGGCCGGCCGGAGGGCCGCAACCTCGTCGGAGGGGCCGCTGATCAGCATCAAGCCGGTGGCCGCCCGGGCGTTAGCCGGGGCCATGAACACCGGAGCGTGCAGATAGTGCACGCCCTCCCCCCTCAGGAGCTCGTACCGGGCCGCCACCCGGGCGGGGCTGTTGGTGCTGTGATCGAGGATCGGCACGCCCTCGCCCAGCCCCGGACGCATAGCGGCGATCACCTCGTCCACAGCGGGGTCCTCCGACAGCACCAGGTGCACCCGCTCAGCCCCACGGACCGCCCCCGCGGGCTCGTCCGACGCGATCGCCCCCAACGCCACCAGCGGCGCACACTTGTCGGCGGTGCGGTTGTAGATCTGGACCCGGTGGCCCTTGCCGATCAGGTTCTCGACAAAGCCGCTCCCGAGCAGACCTGTCCCCAACACTGCGATGGTCGCCATATCTCCTCCTGGGGGAGGTCTATCTGTGCGATCCCCTGGCCGCCCCTGGCCGCCCCTGGCCGCCCCTGGCCGCCCCTAGAGCCGGAGCCCACGAGCCCTGGCCCCGGGCGCGGCTGCCAACGGGTGCTCCGGGCGCTCAGCGTGTCGTCGCACAGAGTAACGGCGAGGCAGCGCCCGCGCGCAGCCCCGGAGCGGCACGGGTGGTGGAGGGGGAGCAGACACATCCGGTGCCCTCAGGGCAGCCCTGCGCCTTGAGAGAGCAGCTGCATCAACAACGAGAACGCTTCCTGGCCCCACATCCCCACCACGCTGCCCGCCACGGCGGTGCCCACCCACAGCCCCGCGCGACGCATCCGCCGGCCGTGGTTCGCCCCCACCGAGATCTCGAAGGTCTGATCGGGCAGCCGGGACTCCGCCGACAGGCCCCCTGCCCCCACGGTGCGGGACGAGACCACCACCGACAGCGGCAGGTTGCCAGACCACTTGGGGGTGATCTTCCAGGACCAGCGAGCGATCCCCGCCTGCTCAGGATCGTCGACCCACTGGGTCTCGGGGGACAGGGGCTCGATGAAGAAGCCCCCACGCGGAGCCACCAGGCGCACCGACATCGCCCGGGTCACGGAGAGGCTCCTCTGAGTCGGGATCCCATCTCCAGGCATGTCGGCGGTGATCCCCTCGGGGGAGCCCACAGCCAGCCGGATCTCCACCGGGACCGGGACCTCGACCTTCATCGACCGTGGGACGTTCTCGGCGAGGGTGCCCACCCGGGGGGCGGCCGCCGACGTGTCGGACCCGGAGGCCGTCGACGTGCCCTCGCCCGCCGCTTCGATCACCGGGGTCGGGGGGAGATCGTGGGACACCGGCCCGTAGAACACCGGCTCCTCGGGGGGCTCCCCCGGAGAGAGGGACCCCGGCCCGGACAGCTCGGGCTCCACCAGGTGCTCCTCGGCGGTCGGCTCCTCGGTGGCGTGCTCTTCGGTGGGGATCGCCTCAGAGGGCAGCTCTCCACCAGGCTCATACGAGCCCTGAGGGAGATCTGGATCGGATCGACTGGACCCGAAGATCTCCGGCGTCGAGGTCTCCGTCTGGATCTCGTCGGTGCCCTCTCCCTCGATCTCGTCGGGCTCGTGCCGGGGACGCAGGCCCGACTTCCGGGGATCGATCACGGTGGGGGCGTCGAACAGCTCCGGCTCTGGAGAGAGATCGGGGGGGATCCCCGCCGCCCAGGCCGCCTCTACAGGGGTGAGCCCCTCGACGTAGGGAGCCGCCCCGGCGTGGGAGCCACCGGCGTGGGAGCCACCGGCGTGGGAGCCACCGGCGTGGGAGCCACCGGCGTGGGAGCCACCGGCGTGGG
>DRPG01000551.1 GCA_011376105.1 Deltaproteobacteria bacterium | reverse complement strand
GGGGGGGAGCGAGGGGCGTGTGGGGGGGGGCGAGGGGGGACGCCGGGCGCGCTGGGCGGACGCCTGAGGGGACCAGCTGGGGCTCGACGCTGGAGAACACGGTGGGGCCGTCTCCGACCTCTTCTTCGTCTCCCCAGCTCGAGCCAGCGGGATCGAGCCCGGGGTGGCCACCGGAGCTGAAGACGGTGGGCGCGTCGTGCTCGTCTTCGTCGTCCTCCTCGATGAGGGACCACGGCGCCCGATCGAAGGTGCTGGGCTGCAGCGGACCCGAGCCCGCGGACTCGAGCAGCTCCCGGGTGGTGGCGGGGCCGGAGGCCGCAGCCACGATGTCAGCCCGGACCTTCCGGGTGTCGAGCTGCTCCTCTACAGGGGGAGGCAGCTCCCGGGTGACCGGCTCCTCCTGTGGAGGCGGGGGCAGCGGCGGAGGCGTGGCCATGCCCCCGGTGAACACGGGGGGATCGTCGGCCAGCAGCACGCCGGTGTTCTCGTCCCAGTCCGTCGGGGCGGGCCCGGCGTCGATCGGCAGCGGTGCGCCGATCACCGGACGGGTGTCCTCCTCGAGCAGATCGACGGTCTCCATCCGCAGCCCCCCGGCCCCCCACCGCTGGATCCCGGGGGCTTCCCGGGTGTCGGGATCGACGCCGGCGTCGGTGCCCGGGCCGGTGCCCGGATCGACGAACTCGGGCAGGGGATCGGGCTGCCAGTCGGGCCAGGGCAGCGAGGGCTCCTGGGACTCCTCGGCCTCGTCGCGCGCGCTGCGCTCGTCGCGCGCGCTGCGCTCGTCGCGCGCGCTGGCCGGCTCCGCCCGGGGGGCCTCCTGAGTTGGATCGTCGTCGATCTCAAGGAGCTTCTGGGCGAGCCAGTCCTCGACGGACTGTCCCCCGCGCTTGCTGTTTCCAGACCCCAAACCAACCTACCCCTGCTCGATGCCATGGATCCCCGAGGGGCCCCAGATCACAGACGATCCGGGCGCTGTGGCTCCGGGATCTGGGATCCGGGGACTGGGGGTGGGCTCGAGCGTGATGCTATGCGCCGGGAGTGGACCTTTCAACCCGAGGTCCCTTCGGGCATGGTGCCTCGCTGGCCCTCGGTGGGCCGGGACCGGGGCCCTGGTGGGGCCCGGCGTGGGGCCCGGCGTGGGTACCCGGCCGGTCGGGGGCAGGCCCGCGCCTCGCCACCCCTGGGGCGCCCGGAGAGGACCTGGAGATCGCTGGGGTGTGGTGTATGGCGTGCTTGTGTTGGACAACGGCACCCGCCCCTCGCCACGGCAGTGGCCCCGTAACCCATCCCCGATCCCCGCTGGCTCCTGGATCGGGGGGGGGTATCAGGGGGGTTACCGCGTTGAGCCAACGCTTTCACTGGAGCGTGCGCTGGGCCGATGAGGGGACCGTAAGGACGCATCGATCGCTGCGTTGGACTCACCCAGGGAGGAGATCACATGTCCGCAATCATGGTCAGCATGGCACCTCGACTCGTCGGCGTCACGGTCGTCTGGCTCGGGGCCGTGCTCGCGGTGGCGCTCGGCGGCTGATGGTGCTGCGCCCGGCGGCTGATGGTGCTGCGCCCGGCGGGCCTGCCCGCCGATGGATCGGAGGATAGGCTCTCCGGAAGATGGTACGCATCCACGCCGACGAACGCGCCACGGCGTTGCTCGCCCCGGTCCGCGCCAGCCTCGATCGGGGCCTGGCCTTGCTGCCCGATGGTCCACCCGTCGAGGTCACCGTCGCTCAGATCGAGGGCTTCTGCCAGCCGATCCCCGGAGGCGTCGCGCTGTCCTCGGGGCTGGAGGCGGCCGAGATCCATCACCCCGACGAGCCGGTGGGGGCCGTCCCCCCCCTCGATCGGTGGCGTCGCGCGGCGGCGTGCGTCCTGGAGGCCGCCGCCACCGCTGAGCTCGTCCGCCGCACCGGGCTGGAGCCAGGCACCGACTGGCGCTGGGTGGGGGCCGCGGTCTATGCCGCCGACGTGGTGGCCCCCGAGCTGGGGCTGGCCCTGCCGGAGCTGGCGCTGGCGATCGCCACCGGCTGCCCCGGCGATCACCCCCGGGCGGGGGTGGCGGTGATGCGGGCCTGGCAGCACGAGGGGGCCGATCCAATCCAGCAGGTCCAGTACCTGCTTGAGGGTGGGGTGATCTCGGGCCCGGAGTGGCTGCGGTTGGGGCGCTGGGTGCTCGCTTTGGAGGGGGCGAGGGCCCAGCTGCCGGTGCCGGTCGAGCGGATCGCCCCCGTCGACATCCCCGCCCAGCTCCGGCCGTGGAGCTGGGTCCCGGTGTCGGTGCCTGCTCACCCGCGGGGGGGGCGGATCCGGATCGAGGGGGAGGGAGCGATCGACGAGCCCTGGGCCCTGGGGGGACAGCCGCTGCAGACCCTCGCCGGGGGGCTGCAGCGCGGCTGCTCCCTGCTCCCCGAGCCCGGGGGGCCGCTGGGCTCGTGGGAGGTCGCCAGCGCTGAGGGCTTTGGCCAGGTGATGGGTGCCCGCGGGATCGTGTTCGTGTTCCGGGCCGACGGGCGGCTGGAGCTGGTGCTGGCGGACGCGTTCGTGGGCCCCCTGGCGGCGGTGGCGATGGCGGATCAGCTCGGCACGAGCGGCACCTGCACCGGCCGCTGGCGGGTGGCGGGCAGCCAGCTGCTGCGCCTGTCTGAGATCGAGACCCGCTCCTTGACCGTGCACGGGAACAAGGATCGGTTCCTGATGCCCGCCCGGGGCTTTGGGCTGGGGGAGTGGCTGCTGGCTCTGGCCGAGGACGTCTGGTCCTGGCAGCGCACCGGCGACGATCGCCTGATCCTCGAGGGGCGGATGCTGGGGGGGCAGGTGGAGGTCCGGCTGAAGTCCACGGCCTGAGCGCTGGATCGTCGGAGGATCAGGGGCGGGTCGGGAGGTGTTACGGAGCCGCGCTGGAGGGCCCTTGGCAGATCGTCAGTTCGAGGAGGGCACGACCCTCGATCGGTTCCTGATGGACACTCTCGCCGACCACCCCGGAGCCACAGGCACCTTCGTCAACCTGTGCCAGAGCGTGGCGCTGGCCGGGAAGATGATCAGCGCCCGGGTGAACCGGGCGGGCCTCGCGGGGATGCTCGGGGAGACCGGCGAGGTCAACATCCAGGGAGAGTTCGTCCAGAAGCTGGACGACTACGCCAACGAGACCTTCAAGGCCGCGCTGGTGCACCGGGGGCACACCTGCATGGTGGTCTCCGAGGAAGAAGAGGAGCCGGTGCTGATCGAAGAGCGCTGGCACTCCGGCCGCTATGTGGTCACCGTCGATCCCCTCGATGGGTCCTCCAACATCGACTGCAACGCAACGATCGGGACGATCTTCGGCGTGTTCCGGCGTCGCTCCTCCGAGGGGGGGCCCGCCGGGCTGCCCGACGTGCTCCGCAGCGGCCGGGATCTCATCGCTGCGGGCTACATCGTGTATGGCTCCGGCACCCTGCTGGTGCTCGGCTCGGAGGCCGGGGTCCATGGCTTCACCCTCGATCCGACGATCGGGGAGTTCTTCCTGTCTCACCCCAACATCCGGATCCCAGACGGCAAGATCTACAGCTGTAACGAGGCCTATGCGCTGCGGTGGCCACCGGGCATCGGTCGGTTCCTGCGATCGGCCAAGGAACGAGGGTTCCGGGCTCGCTACATCGGGAGCCTGGTGGCTGACTTTCACCGCAACATGCTCAAGGGTGGGGTGTTCCTCTATCCGGCCGACACCCACGCCCCCCAGGGCAAGCTCAGGCTGCTGTACGAAGGCTTCCCCCTGGCCTACCTCGCTGAGCGGGCGGGGGGGGCCGCCACCGACGGCACAAGCCCGATCCTCGATCGGGTCCCCGCTGAGCTGCACGAGCGAACCCCGCTGATCATCGGGGGCCGGGCGCTCGTCGAGGAGGTCACCGCCTCGATGCGCGCCGACTCGGTGTGATCGGGCCCGGGGCGGGTTACCCGGCACGGCTCACCTGGAGGTCTTGTTGGCTTGCTTCGTCCACCACGACAACACGGCGTCCGGGCTGTCCTCGTTCAGAGAGCCCGGGGTGCGACCCCACTACACCCCTGATCGTGTCGTCCGTATCCGGCACGCGACGATCCAGCTGGCGCTCGATCCCGAGGGCGCACGCTTCGAGGGGGAGGCCCGCCTCTCCCTCTCGGCGCTGCCCACCTTCCGGGGGCGGTTCGCGCTGGATCTGGACGACGTGGAGGTCGACTCGGTGGTCGACGGGCAGGGGGGGGCGCTGTCATGGGCCCACGAGGCCGGCCAGATCGTGATCCGAGCCCCGTCGGTCCCTGCGGAGGTGGTGGTGCGGTGGCACGGCCAGGATCCCGAGCGGGGGCTGTACTTCACCGGGCCCACCCCCCATGAGCCCGGGCGCGCCCCCATGGCGTGGACCCAGTGTCAGGACGAAGACGGACACTTCGTGTTCCCGTGCCACGATCATCCCTCGGTCAAGCACCCCTGGACCCTGGA
Organism: Deltaproteobacteria bacterium; assembly: GCA_011376105.1. Taxonomy (GTDB): domain Bacteria; phylum Myxococcota_A; class UBA796; order UBA796; genus DRPG01. Next base: position 2,228 of record DRPG01000551.1, on the reverse strand, counting down.
GCTGATCGCTCCGGAGGGCTACACCCTGCTGTCCAACGGCGAGCGGATCGACGGTGGCGCCGAGGGCGGGCGGGCCTGGGCACGCTACGAGCAGCGGCAGCCGATGCCCGCCTACCTGGTCACCTTCGTCGCGGCCCGGCTCTCGGTGGTGGAGGCCGAGGGGGCTGTGATCCCGGTCCGGTACCTCGTCCCGGAGGGCTCTGAGGATCGGGTCCAGCGGGCCTTTGGCAAGACGCCCGAGATGATCGCGTGCTTCGAGGAGCAGCTTGAGATCCCCTACCCCTGGCCCCGCTACGATCAGGTCGTGGTGCACGACTTCGTCTTTGGGGGCATGGAGAACGTCTCCTGCACCACGATGACCGACGTGCTGCTGGTCGACGATCGCGCTGAGCTCGAGGGTCGGCTCGACGGCCTGGTGGCCCACGAGCTCGCGCACCAGTGGTTCGGGGATCTGGTCACCTGCCAGGACTGGTCCCAGGGCTGGCTCAACGAGTCCTGGGCCACCTACATGGAGGCCGTGTGGTGGGAGCACAGCCGCGGGCCTGAGGAGGCGATCTGGTACCGCTTCACCACCGCCCGGGGCTACCTCGAGGAGCACGACGGCCGCTACCGCCGCCCGATCGTCAGCTATGACTTCCGGGAGCCGATCGATCTGTTCGATCGGCACCTGTACAACAAGGGCTCCTGTGTGCTGTGGACCCTGAGGCACACGCTGGGGGACGAGGCCTTCTGGGGCGGCGTCCGCCGCTACCTCGAGCGCCACGCCCACGACACGGTGCACACCCGCCACTTCCAGCGGGCGATGGAGGAGGTCAGCGGCACCAACCTCGACGGCTTCTTCCACCAGTGGGTCCACCGCCCGGGCCACCCGAGCCTCGTGGTGCGTCTCGGCACCGAGTCCGAGCGTATCTCGGTCACGATCGAGCAGCAGGGGGGGGCCGGTCCCCCTGGAGCCGAGGCGCTGTTCGAGCTGCCCCTGCTGCTGCAGATCGAAGACGAGGGGCGGGTCGAGCAGGTGGTGCTGCAGATCCGCGAGGCGAGCCGGACCTACGTGTTGCCCGCCAGCGCGTCCGCCCACGTGCGGATCGATCCCGGCTACCGCGTCCTGGCGCAGATCCGCCTGGAGGGTCCAGACACCTGGCTGCAGCGGCTCACGCTGGATCCCTGCCCGGTGCTGGCGGTGCGGGCGGCCCGGGCCCTGCTGGCGAGCGACAGCAGGCGGGGGCGTGCGGCGGTGGAGCTGGCCCTGTCGCAGCACCCCTTCCACGGAGTCCGTGGCACCCTGGCGGGGTTGCTCGCCGAGATCGGGACCGAGCCGGTGCGGCGCCGCCTGATCGAGCGCCTCGGGGCTGAGGAGGATCCCCGGGTCCGGCGGGCGCTGGCCACGGCCCTCGGGCGGTGGCGCACCGCCGACGCCGCCGACGCGCTGATCGCGCTGCTGGACGAGGAGCTGCCCACCTGGCACCTGCAGGGGGCGGCCCTGGTGGCCCTGGGCAAGACCCGGGATCCCCGGGCGGTGGCGGTGATCGAGGCCCACCTCGACACGGACGCCTGGGCCGACTGGATCCGCCAGCGGGCGCTGGAGGGCCTGGCCGCGACTGAGGATCCGAGGGTGCTGCCCCGGCTGCTGGCGTACACCGGCGTCGATCGCTCAGATCGGGCCCGGGCGGCGGCGGTGACGGCCCTGGCTGCCCTGGCGGACGTCGGGGAGGCACCCCTGCGCAAGGTGGTGGTCGATCGCCTCCTCGAGCTGCTCCCCGGGCCCGGGTTCCGCACTCAGCTCGCGATCATCGCGGCCCTGGGGCAGGTCCAGGATCGACGCGCGCTGCCCGCGCTCGGCCGGGTGCACCGGAGCGCACCCGATGGCCGCGCCCGACGGGCCGCGTTCGAGGCCATGGCCCGGATCCAGCGCGGCCGGACCACCGAGGCGGGGCTGCTGGCGCTGCGGAAGCAGCTGGAGGAGCTGGTTGAGGACAACGCGCGCCTGCGCCGTCGCCTCGATCGGTTGGGAGATGGATAGCCCTCAGAGCCTCTCCGAGGGATAGCATAGGCATGTGAGCGCCTTCCCCACCCAGCCCCGTCCCCCGAAGCCTCCCCCCGACAGACCGAGCGAAGGGATCCGCCTCGGGCCGTTCCTGATCGAGGAGCCCATCGGCCGTGGGGGCATGGGCTCGGTCTGGAAGGGCAACCACCGGGAGCGGAAGATCCCAGTGGCGGTCAAGGTCCTC
>DRPG01000550.1 GCA_011376105.1 Deltaproteobacteria bacterium | reverse complement strand
TGTCTTGGAGGGAGAGCTGAGCCCGCCCCTCGAGGGCCTCGACCAACGCGTTGGCGATCAGGGGCGCTCGCCAAGAGCTCAGCCGCTCGAGGGCAGCCTGGGTCCCACCGGCGAGGACGACATCCTCCAACAGCTCCCGGGGCAGCACAAGGCCCGGTGCAAAGGATCCTCGTTGGCCCAGGGCCGCCGCCCACACCTCGAACCAGGCGACCGCGTCCCACTGTGGGGTTCGACGGCGCACGGTCGAGGGCCACGCGCTCTCCGGGCGCCGGGATGCCCTGGCGATCAGCTCGAGCAACTCGTCGGCGCTCTTGTGCAGGGAGCGCGGCATCCGCCGGTTCGCGGTCAGGGCCTGCTTGCTCGTGGGCTGGCGGCGTGCCAGCTCCAGCACCGATCCATCCGAGAGCACGCTGCGCTCAGGCTGGTTGCGGGCGATCGCTCGCTCGCGGCGCCACGCGGCGATCTCCTGGAGCACCGCGAGCTGCTGGGGCTCAAGCACCGCCCGGGCCCGCAGCGTGCGCCAGGCCTCCTGGGGCGGGGGGGGGGGGATGACCTTGGCCCGGGCCTCATCGCAGGCCATCTGGGCCAACTCCAGCCTCCCGAGCCCGGACAGCCGCGCCACCAGCGCGTCCCACAGGGGGAAGAGCAGCTCTACGTCGGCGGCGGCATAGGCGAGCTGCTGATCCGAGAGGGGGCGCTGACTCCAGTCGGAGAGGGTCGCGGACTTGTCGACCTCCTGGCCGAGGTAGTCGCGCACCAGGGCTGCGTAGGGGGCCGGCCACCAGATCGTGACCAGGGCTGCGGCGATCTGGGTGTCCCACACGTGCTCGGGCAGGCCCCCGAGGGCGACCTGGAGCACCTCCATGTCCCACCGGCCCCCATGGAGGATCCATGTGGGGCGCCTTAGGGCTGTGGCGACGCCGGCGATCAGGCCCTCGATCAGAGGATCCAGCAGCCAGGTCTCTCCGTCGGTGATCCGCAGCTGGACGAGGTACAGCGCCGGGAGATAGCGCCGCTCAGCGTGGAACTCAGTGTCGATGGCGACGCGCTCGGCTGCCTCCAGCTGCTCGCACAGCTCGGGCAGATCCTCGAGGGTGGCGCTGCGGATCATGGCTCCCCCCGCACGCCCTCCCGCGCCCAGGCGGGGAACGAGAAGCGACAGTTGGGGCAGCTGGGCCGCCTCCGGTGGGCCTCGGGCTTGGGGATCAGGCAGCGGACACAGGCGTAGCGGGAGAAGTGAGCCCGCGCATCTTCGATCCGCTCGGCCAGCGCCTCGATGAACCCCGGCTGAGTGCCCAGGGCCGGCGCCCTGCCGAAGTGCCGGATCCCGGCAGCCTCCGCGTGGGCGCGGTACTCGATGTCGAGCTCGTGCAGGGTCTCGAGGTGCTCAGCGGCGAAGCTCACCGGGACCAGACAGATCCGCTGCCCGCCCTCCGCAGCGATCGCGTCCATCACCTCGGGTGTGGAGGGGGTGAGCCACCGGACGGGCCCCACCCGGCTCTGCCAGCCCACGTGGTAGGGGCCCTCCCAGCCCAGATGAGCGATCACCGCACGCACCGAGGCCCGGATGTGATCGGGGTAGGGATCGCCCCGCCGCAGGAACGACACCGGCAGCCCGTGGGGGGTGAACACCAGGTGCACTGGTTGGTCCTCGGGGCCCGGGGTCGCGGCGACCCCCTCCCGGATCGTGGCGGCCAGCGCCGCGATGTACGACGGGTGCTCGGGATAGGCCGGGATCCAGTGCACCGGGAGGTGGGCGAGCCCCGCCCGCACCAGGGCGTCGAAGAAGAAGCTGAACGCAGCCCCGGTGGTCGCCAGGCTGTAGTGCGGGAACATCGGCAGGGCGATGATCCGATCGACGCCCTGCTCCTGGAGGCTGGCCACGCACTCGTCCATCGTGGGGGGGGTGAACAGCATGCCCGAGGCCATGGGCCCTCGCACGTCGCCGAGCCGACGTGCGAGGGCCGCGACCTGGCGCTCGTGGGTGGGGACCAGCGGCGACCAGCCGATCTCCTCGTAGTTGGGGCCGACGATCTTCGCCCGGGCCCTGGCGATCCGGGGAGCCGCCACCGCCTTGATCGGGCCGGGGAGCGGCAGCACGTCCTTGAGCAGCTCCGTGAGGAAGGGGACCAGCTCTTCCTGGCCCTGGGGACCCCCGAAGTCGAGGAGCGCGACGCCGAGGGTCACGAGCGCCTCCCGTCGGGGCCCGGGGGGCGGCGCGGGGGGGGGGGCGAGGCGTTCACCGGATCTCCTTGGGGCGGGGCGGG
>DRPG01000549.1 GCA_011376105.1 Deltaproteobacteria bacterium | reverse complement strand
ATCCGGATGACATTGATCCCACGATCGTTGTACTGACCCTGTTCGAGCCGGTTGATGTTCTGGGACAGGCCGGTGATCCCCATCAGGATCTCGTTGGCGGGGGCCTTGTGCACCCCGCGTTCGCCATCGACCCTGGCGAACACGCCGCTGACATGCCCGGACGGGGGCACATACATCTCGTTCTTCTCGCACTTGATCAGCTTGCGCCTGATCATGCCGCTGATCTCCGGTGTGGGGGCCTCCCCCATGAACCAGCTCGGCTTGGAGATCTTCACCCACGGCACGTACATCGCGCCGAAGCCCTTCTGGGACGCAGGGATGTCCATGTCGCCGGAGCTGACGATCGGACCATCGAGGATCGCGAACCGATCCTTGCGCAGCTCACAGTGCTCAAGCATCTCACGCTGCTGTGAGAAGGTGAGGCCCGACGCCACATGGAGCGCCATGTCGTCGCAGTCATCAAACGCGTACAGCCCGAGCTTGTCGGCTTGGTTCTCCCGGATGGAGCCCTCGATGTCGCCCGCGCCCATCAGGTAGACGTAGGCCTTGCCGCCGCCGTTGTCGTAGAACCCATGGACCGAGGCCACGAAGTTGAAGACCGAGGGCTGCGAGAGCCACTTGCGAAACTCCTCCTTCAAGGTGTCGTCCGAGGCCAGGGCCTCGAACACGGCGTCAGCGGCCTCGTCGGGATCCTCGATCGCCTCGCCCACCAGCTCCTCGATCGAGCGGTGCTCGACGAGGTACTGGGCAAAGTAGCTCTGCAGCCAACGGAAGAACTCGGTCTTGTTGGTGACCGCGAACGGAGGCACCGAGTACTCGCCCATCAGCGAGGTACCCCGGGCTGCCTGGAAGGCATAGCCATACACCTCGAGCAGATCCTTCGCTGTCCTGGGCTTGGGCTTGTCCAGAGCGAAGGTGGCGTGGACGGTGTTGAGCATCTCCTCGATGGCCTGATCATCCCCGCTGATGACCTTGCCCTCCACGCTCAGGACAGCGTCCGCGACCTCGACAGACTCCTTGCCCACCGTGATCTTGGTCTTGCCCGCGGCGCCCTTGCCGACGCTGACCTTGTGGCCGTTGAGCTCGAGCAACTTCTTGAGATCCTTCAGGCTGGTGCGGTGCAGCTGGAACGCGCTGGTGAGCGCGGTGACTGCGCTGTCCGCAGAGGCCGCGGGGATCGCGCCCTTCGTGTCGACCAGCTGCGGGACCACCTTGCCGGTCATCTGGCGGGTGCCGTCCGAGGCCTGGATGGCGACCGCGTCGATCTGGGGTTCGTGCAGAAACAAGCCCAAGAAGCCAGGCACCGAGGTCGCCACCGATGAGATGGGCCTCGCGCCGGAGTCGACCTCTCGGATGTAGACGCCTGGGGTGTGGTATTCCATGTTCCGCTAGTCCTCGCTCTCGTTGTCCTCGATAGGACGGTGTCCGTAGCCCGGAGGGCCGATCTGCTTGGGCGCCCCGGAGCCTGCGCCCGGGGGTTGATGACCCGGGACCATCCGCCCCCCTGGCCGCTCGCCGGGGGGGTGGGTGTGCCAGGGCTCCGGGCGCAGGCTCCGCACCTGGGTCGCAGGGCCCGACAGCAGACGGCCCCGCATGGCGCACATCGCCCGATAGGTCAGGAAGGGTCGAAAGGGGGCCTCGTTGATGGTGAAGAAGTTGATGGCGTCTCCGATGGAGAAGTCGTCGACCATCCCGAGCGCGACCTTCTCCATCTCCACCCCGTCCTCGCGGGTCTCCAGGGTCCAGGGCTTCCCGAGGGAGTCGACGACGTCACCGGAGGGCAGGATGTACCTGCGGGGACGATAGATCAGGTGGGAGGCGTCGCTGAGCCGCATCATCACCCACCCCAGCAGGCGCTCCGCCTCGCTGCGGAACCGGCTGTGGACCGCCACCATGTAGAACAGGTGGAGGAACAGCGGGGGGCGCTCGTACAGCACGTCGTCATCGGTGTTCTTGTCCAGCTTGTTCAGCGACAGGATCGAGGGACGCCACTGCTTGGCGTTCATCAGGCTCTCGTTGCGGGCCACCCGGTACATGTAGACGTAGAGGATCTCCTCTCGATCCTTTGGGACAAAGGAGAGATTTTCCTCGATCCGTGGCGGGGGGCCGGCCCCCTCGGGCCACCCATCGAGCAGCCACCGGTGCAGGGCCTCGGTGACCTCTCCGATCAGCTCCGCTCCCTGCAGAGGACCCTGCCGGAACGTCTCAGGCAGCCGGCGCTCGGGGGTGTCGCTCACAGGGCTGGCTCCCGGATCCGCGCGAACGGGCGCGGGCGCTCGACCGGGCGGTGATCGATCCGCCGCATGGGGGCACCGTGGGCCCGAGCCTCCCGGATCCCGTCGGAGACCTCGGCCAGCCGGGGGCCGGGCTCGGCCCGGGGGCGCCTCGGATCGGCGATCACCAGCGCCTGTCGCGTCGCTCCCCCGGGCCTCAGGGGGAAGGGATCCCGGACGATCCGCATCAACAGCGGAGCATAGGGGCCGACCGCCACCGGGCGCGCCCGGCGGAGCCCACCGCTGTGGAGCCCAAGGGAGGCCCCCGGCACGGGACGGGGCTCAGGGAGCCGGGCCTCGAGCCTCGCCGAGAGACGATCCAACAACCCAGCCCCAGACCAACCGTGGCCTGACCTCGGGCCAAAGCTGGAGACCCAGCGGAGGCGGATCAGGGCACGCTCGCGTGGGGTCATGGGAGGGCTCCTGATCATGGGGAGACGGTCATCCTCCTCGCCGTGGGGGGCAAAGATCAAGGCCCGCGACCACATTTCTATGTCGCCCCCGGCTCCCTGGCGAGATCCCCCTTCCCGACGGCATGCTACCTTGCCCCGATGCAGGATGGACGCAGCAAGGGCAGCGCACCACTGCGCGCCCCGAAGGGCCGGGCGCGCAGCGGAGACGCCCCCCCACGGAGCCGGCTCCAGGAGCTGGCCGACAAGATCGGCAACGAAGAGATCTCCGGGCGGATCCGGGCGGGCAACGCAGGCCGCGACGAGATGCTCGCCCTGATCGGCGCCCGGCTGAAGACCGCCCGGGAGGCCCAGCTGAGAGAGATCAGCGAGACCCGGCGGGGCGCCAACTGGGACGAGTGGAGACAGATGTCCGATCGCCACCGCCCCGGGCTCTCTCCCCCCGAGCCCACCCGATGGCACGCGGTGGCGCGGGCCTACGATCTGGCCCTGTCCGCGATCCGTCGGGGCGATCTCACCCGGGGGCGGGAGCTCATCGCCCGCGCTGAGATCGTCGAGGATCGTGCGTGGCGCGAGCTCACCTCGCTGGTCGAGGTCCGGGATCTCGAGCGGGGGGAGGCCTGGGACACGAGCTGGCTCGACGCGATCGTGACCCAGACCCCGGCGGCCGGGGCCTGTGGAGAGCCCCCCGAGCTCCGGGCGCTGATCGACGACATCATCGAGACGAAGACGACGATGCCCCTCATCCCCAACCGGGGCCGGAGCCGGGATCCCTGGTGGACAGAAGAGGAGGAAGAGGAGGATGACGGTGATCCAGGAGATCCAGGCTGATCTAGCGGAGATGGTGGGTTTCCCCACGGTGTCCAACCGCCCGGTGACGGAGCTCGCGGCCCACCTCGCCCAGCGCGCTGAGGATCTGGGGCTTCGGGTGGAGCGGTTTGACGATCCAGATCAGGACGGAAAGTGCACCGTGATCGCTGTCGCGGGGCCCGGGCCCGGGCCCGACGGCGAAGGGCTGACGATCACCGGCCACATGGACGTGGTGCCCACCGAGGGTCAGCCCTGGTCGAGCGATCCCTTCGCCCTCACCGAGCGGGACGGGCGGCTGTATGGCCGGGGCACCGCGGACATGAAGGGGTTCTTAGCCTCGACCCACGCGGCCCTGGCCCGGATCCCGGTGGCCCGGCTGCGGCGGCCCCTGGCCCTGGTCTGGACCCACGACGAGGAGATCGGCTGTCTGGGCTCGGCAAAGCTGGTCGAGGCCTGGCGGAGGGACGGGCGGATCCTGCCCCGGGCCTGCCTCGTGGGCGAGCCCACCGACTTCCGGATCCTGAGGATGCACCCTGGACACGTCGCGGTGGAGCTGGAGCTCAGCGGCGTCGCGGCCCACTCCAGCCGCCCCGATCTCGGCGTCAACGCGATCGAGGCCGCGGCCCGGGTGGTGGAGCAGATCCGGCAGCTGGCCGAGGAGCTGCGCAGCGAGCGGGCGGATCTACCCGAGCTGGAGCGCCCCTTCGTCGCGGTCAACGTCGCGCGGATCGAGGGGGGCTCTGCGGTGAACATCGTGCCGGATCGCTGCGTGATCACCATGGGCTATCGACCGCTGCCCGGGATGGAGCCCACCGAGCCCTGGTCCCGCCTGCTGGAGCGCCTCGAGCGCCTCGATCCCCCGGTGCAGCTCGAGGGGCGGATCCAGAGGATCACCCCCTCGATGCTCACCCCCGAGGGCACCAGGCTGCAGGCGCAGCTCGCTCCCCACGCGAGCGCTCCGGGGTGTGGTGCCGCGGGCTTCGCCACCGACGGAGGCAACCTCGCGGCTCTGGGGCTGCAGCCCCTGGTGTTCGGCCCAGGCTCCATCGATGTCGCCCACAAGGCCGACGAGCACGTGTCCATCGACGCCCTCGCCAAGGCCACCGACGTGGTGGGGGCGCTGATCCAGGGACGCTGTCTGTGAGGGATGGCCCGGCGCAGGGGCTGCGCCGGGCCATCCGCAGGCCCGCCGCCCCAGGATCGACGAGCACCCCGCCGGCGCTACCAGAGACCCAGCAGAGACAGCGCTCCGGTGGCCAGCCCCGGGCCCGGGGCTCGAGCACCCCGCCGGCGCTACCCCAGCCATGGCCGCGCCCGGGCCCGGATCGCCTCGGCCTTTGGGTGGTACCCCCCCGACACGATGGGCTCCCCCGCGACCCACACCGTGTCGACCCACTCGGGCGTCGCCGTGAACGCGATCGCCTCCAGCGGGGGCACACCCCATGCGGCCGTGCGACGAAGATCCACCGCCACCAGATCCGCGGGGGCACCAGCTGCGATCCCCTGCCCGGCTCCCCCCAGGGCCCGATCCCCGGCGACGGTGGCGGCCTGGAGCAGCCGGTGGGCGAGCCCGTGGCGCTGCCCCGGAGGCGTCAGCACGTTGCGGCGGCCCGCCAGCCCCCGGGCGTGCAGCTCCAGATCGCGGGCCTCAGCGAACAGATCGATCCGAGCGTGGGAGTCGCTGCCGAGGCACAGGGGCAGCCGCAGCCGGGCCTCGACCGGCAGGAAGCCATCGCCTAGGTCCAGCTCGGTGCTGGGGCAGACGCAGACGCTGCCCGCAGCGGCCTGGAGCAGCTCCAGATCGCCGGCGAGGGGCCAGGTCAGGTGGACCGCGGTGAAGCCCCCCCGCACCAGCCCCGCGTCGGCCAGCACCGCCAGCGGAGACGCTCCATGCTCGGCGATGGCGGCCTCGTTCTCTGCGGGCTGCTCCGAGACGTGGGCGTGCACCGGGCCGTCGAAGGCGGACAGGGCCCGCAGCCAGTCTGCGTCCAGGGCCCGAACCGAGTGGGGCGCGAGCCCCAGGGTGATCCGGGGATCGGCGGTGGCGCCGTCGAGGCGCTGGAGCGCGGCGAGGACGTCGTCGGGATCAGCGTCTCCAAAGCGGGCCTGATCGGGCCGGAGCGGTACGCCCGGCCCGCCCCGGGCATACGCCACCCGCAGCAGCGCGATCCGGATCCCCACCGACATCGCCGCGGCGATCACCCGGCGGGCTAGCTCGTCTGGATCGGCGTACCGGGTCCCGTCGGGCTGGTGGTGCAGGTAGTGGAACTCCCCCACCCGGGTCACCCCCGCCTCGGCCATCTCGAGGAACGCCAGCGCGCTGACCGCCTCCACCCCCTCGGGATCGAGGCGGCTGGCCACCGCATACATCGCGTCCCGCCAGGACCAGAAGTCGTCGTGCTCCGCCGAGCGCCACTGCACATGCCCCCGGAACGCACGCTGGAACGCGTGGCTGTGGGCGTTGACCAGCCCGGGCAGGAGGATCCGTCCCGGCAGGGGGTGGGAGACGGGGTGGCGCGGGGCCGGGACGACGCCTATGATCCATCCATCTTCGATCTCGACGACATGTCCGGTCTTCAGTCCCTGGGGCGTCCACACCCCGTCGGGCTCGAGCACGAGCATCGTCTTCACCTCTGCAGCGTCTTCGTCTGAGGGAGCCCACCATGGCGCGCAACGGACCCGGCCTCGGGGAAGAGCTCGCGGATCGACTCATGGCACGGTCGGGTGGAGTACACCGCCGGAGCATGCCAGACGGAGGAGAGGTCTTCACCGGAAACCTCGTGAACCACGTCATGGAGCGCGTGCTGGGCGGCAACGTCCGTGGCTTCGCCATGGATGGCTCCGTCTTCATGCCCTCGTCCTTCGATCCATCCCAGCCCGCTGATCAGGCGACCTACGCCCACGAGCGGTTCCACACCATGCAGGGCGGCGAGGGGGGAGGATTCCAGGGCGCCAGCCCCGATCACGAGGAGTCCCAGGCCCGCTCGATCGAGCAGATGGTGCTCCACCGCGCTGAGTCGGGCGAAGATCTGTCCTCGATCATGCCCGACATCGAGGGCCTCGATCCTGCCGCCGTGGTCGGCGCACAGCGCAGCGACGGCTCTGATCGGGGCAGCGTCAGCTCGGCCCTGCAGGGCTCGGGGGGGGACAAGCTCGCCGAGGGGTACCGCGCCCTGCGCAAGACCCGCTCCCACGCCCAGGTGATCGAGGAGCTCAAGCAGCACGTCGTACGCGCCATGGAGCGGATCTCGGAGACTCATGCCTACCGCCTCGGGCCGGGCCAGTAGCGGCGATGGAGGACGACACAGGATCCCCGCAGCCCGGGCCCGCCCTCCCGGGGGGGCGGCCCTCGACCCCCAGCCGCTTCCACGATCTGACCCGGCGGCTCCGTCGCACTGATCTGCTGTTGCTCAGGGCTGTCCGACGCCAGCGGGCCCGGCCCGCGATACGGGCCAAGGGCCAGTTCTGGGGCTCGGTGATCACCGACGATGAGGTCGACGCGCTGCTGCGCTCCCATGGAGAGATCGACTACCCCGCGGGGGCCGATGGCCTGTCCGACGCCATCGCCAGCAGCGTCGCCTACCGCGACGCAGACGGAGGGCGCTTCGCGTCCCTGCGGCGCTCCTTCGGGCTCGACGCCGACGACGTCGATCTGATGTTGCTGTCCATCGCCCCCGAGATCAGCGCCGGGTACGGCAAGATCTTCGCCTACCTCAACGACAACCTGAACCAGGCCTACCTCACCGTGGATCTGGCCACCCGGGTGCTCCGCCAGGAGCGTCGCCAACGCCTCGCGCTGCAGAGCCGCCTGCTGCCCGGGGCGGCCCTGGTGCAGAGCCGCCTGCTGCTGCTCAACCCCCCTGACGGGATGGACACCCACACCAGCCGCAGGGTGCACCCAGCGCCCAGGCTGCTGCAGTGGCTGCTACGCGACGACGCGGCGCCGCTGGCGGAGGGCACCGCCCGGCTCGACACCACCCGCCCTCCCTTCGTGCCGATCCCCTCCCAGGCCCGGCTCGAGCGGCTGGGCGACGCCCTCCGTCAGCCGATCACCGTCGCGATCGTGGGGGGCACCTCCGGCACCCGGGAGGGCATCGCCATGGCGATCGCGCGGCAGGCCGAGCGCCCCCTGGTCCGGGTGGACATCGAGCGCTGCAAGTCCTACCTGCAGCAGCCCTTCGATCTGGTCCGGGATCTGATGCTCGACGGCGCGCTGCCCTACCTGGTGAACGTCCCCGATGCGTCCGAGGAGCCCCAGCTGCGGCTGCAGATGCTCCGCCTGGGCTCCGCCCTGGCCAAGCTGCCCTACCCCGTGTGTGTCGGAGGCAACGATCGGCGCGCCGTCGCCACCATGCTCGGCGCCGATCGCCCCAACGTCACCGTCCCGGTTGGGCGCTCCACCACCGCTGAGCGCACCGAAGCCTGGATCGACGCGATGCGGCGACGGGGCTGGCAGGCCGACGACAAGGCCCGGGACGTCGCCGAGCGCTTCTACTCGGTGGGAGGTACCACCATCGAGCGCGTCCTCGATCGGGCCACCGCGGAGGCAGGGGATCGGGAGCCCGATCTGGAGACCCTGTGGGCCGCAGCCCGGGAGGCCGCTCGGCCCGAGTTCAGCGGCCTGGCACAGCGGATCCTGCCCCGCTACGGCTGGGAGGATCTGATCCTCCCCGACAAGATCTTGTCCCAGCTCAAGCACCTAGAGCACTACCTCGCCCAACAAGAGACGGTGATGCACCGCTGGGGCGGACAGAAGATCCGGCCCCGGGGGTATGGGATCAAGGCCCTGTTCTCAGGCTCCCCGGGCACCGGCAAGACCATGTGCGCCGAGGTGATCGCGGGCTCGCTGGGCCTCGATCTGTTCAAGGTCGATCTGTCCTCGGTGATCAGCCGCTGGGTGGGCGAGACCGAGAAGAACCTCAAGGAGATCTTCGACGCGGCTGAGGGCGGCAGCTCGGTGATCCTCTTCGACGAGGCCGACGCACTGTTCGGCTCCCGTGGCGACGTCAAGCAAGCCCAGGATCGCTTCGCCAACCAGGAGGTCAGCTTCCTACTCCAGCGCCTCGAGGTCTTCGAGGGCTGCGCCATCCTGACCACCAACCTCCAGGAGAACATCGACGAGGCCTTCCTCCGTCGCTTCGGCGCGGTGATCGAGTTCCCCCTGCCCGACGCGCCACAGCGGCTGGCCCTGTGGCAGCGTGCCGTCCCCGATGCCGCCCCCCGGGGAGACGATCTCGATCTGGACTACATGGCGTCCCAGTTCGTCCTGGCGGGGGGCTCGATCGTCAACGCCTCGATCAACGCATGCGTGATCGCGGCCGCCGAGGGCTCCCCCCTGCACATGCGCCACGTCATCAACGCGGTGGCCCGCGAGCTGTACAAGATGGGCAAGCAGATCAACCGCGTGCACTTCGGCGATCACTACGATGAGGTCAAGGACCTGTTCTGAGCCACACCAAGCCCGCGGCCCCCCCGGGCGGAGACGCCCAGGGCGCTGACGCAGCTCGTGGGGCTCGGCGCGAGGCTCAGCCGGACAAGGCGCTAGTCGGCGCTACAGTCGAGCTCCATGCCGATGCGCTCGCAGGTGTACGACGCAGCGCCGGTGAGCTCGAGCTGACCCCGGAGCGGCATCACCGGAGACAGGGGAGCCTCGACGTCGCACCGGGGGCCGTCAGGGGTGAAGCGGGTGGAGGAGCCGCTCGCGTGGTGAGTCTCCTCTCCGCCACAGTGCAGCGAGAGGCTGATCGCACCGGGCACGGTGACAGAGACAGGACCGGTCATGTGGCCTCCTGCGGACCGTGGGAGCAGCACGCCGCCGACCCCCAACACACCACAGACCAACAACCCTCCTGCTGCCAGCTTCCAGATCTTCTGCATCAAGGGTGCTCCTCCCAACCTAGAAGCCTCTAGCCGGTCCTGTCGGCACGATCGAGGGTCGGTTGAGGGTTGCTGTGCGGGCAGGCGAGCCAGCAACCCCAGGACACGGCCTGGAGAAGATCCCGTCCACGCCGGGAGGGTGTTTGTCTAGAAGGTGGTGCCCAGGCCCGCGGTGAACCCAAAGGTGGCGATGGGCTTGCCCACGGCCATGAAGCCGTATCGGCTGACATACAGCGAGTCCTGGTAGGGCGCGAGCACCCCGGCGAACACGTCGAAGTCGGCCAGGAGCCGGGCCCGGCCGGGGCGTTCGTCGCCCTCGGGCTCGCCACCGAGCTTGGGGGTCATCCCCAAGTGGGCGGTCATGTCGACGGCGTGAGGGGCGTTGTACCACCCAAAGCGGAGGTACCCCCTCGGCCCGAAACCAACGGCGGCGTCGCGACCCAGCACGACGCCGATCGTGGCATACACCAGGCGCTGCAGGCTACGCTCCCGCAGGGCCAGCTGGTTGACCACCTTGGTGCCCTGGACGCTGTCGCCGGTGCCGACACACCCCGTCACGCCCTCGTCTCCTGGACCGCAGTCGGTGGCCACCAGCTCCACCGCGCTGTGGTTGTCGGCGCCGTTGACCTGGTACAGATCGGTGTAGGATCCCGGGCCGTTGAGCCCGACCTTGAACTGGACCCCGCTCGCCATCATCAGCCGGTTGTAGTGGCCCCGCAGCTGGAAGTCGAGCGGGGGCCCGTCGATGACCGGGGCAAAGTCCAGCAGGGCTCCCCCCAGGGCGGCGAAGTTCGGCGGCGAGCCAGGCTCCTGATCCAACAGCGCCTCCTCGAAGGCGGCGTCGTCGGGGGGGGTGAAGCTGAAGGTGCTGAACGCCAGGCCCGAGGAGAACACGGCCGCGAACCGGATCGGGAAACCACCGGTGTTGTCCTGGACCAGGACCAGCTGTGAGGTGGAGCGGTTCCAGCGCCAGAGGAAGATCCGCCCCGGAGCGGTGGAGCCCCCCTTGGGGACCGCGATGTAGATCTCCGAGGTGGGGTGAAGCTTGGCGTAGATCGACAAATAGGTCAGGATGTCGCCGTCGAGATCGGGGTTGCACTCGTAGGGGTGCTCCATCAGCTGCTCCTGGAAACCGATCCCCATCTTCTTCCAGGCGTTCTGTCGCACGAAGGAGAACCGCTCGATCAACCGGATCGCCTCGACCCGATCGGAGAGGCTGTGGCCGTCGCCGGGGCGCTCGAGGTACACGTCGACCCGCCCCAGGGGGACGTTGAGGATCCCGTCGGGGTTCTTGATCACGGTCGGTTTGCCGTTGATGTACAGGACAAAGTCCTTGAGGAACTGCTCTCCATCGAAGTTGCCGTCGCGATCGTCGAAGGACAGGGCCAGCTGCTGGAATTGACCGCTCTCGAGCTGGTCCTTGTAGTTCTGGACCGAGGCATACAGATCTTGATCGGT
>DRPG01000548.1 GCA_011376105.1 Deltaproteobacteria bacterium | reverse complement strand
GGTGATCCTCGGCACCGAGCTGCCCGAGGCGAAGTCCCCGAAGACCCGGCAGCTGACGAAGCTCCCCGGGGGCAGCCCCGGGGTCGAGCACGCACGACGACAACAGCAGGACGCCATCCGGCTGCTGCCGAAGCTGGAGCGCCAGGGCACCCCCATGGCCAGCCCCGTCGAGCTCATCGGCCCCTCCAGCCCCTCCGCCCTGTCCCCCGGCGACCCACACACCGGCGACCCACACACCGGCGACCCACACACCGGCGACCCACACACTGAGATCCCCGGGCCCCGCCGCACCGGCCTGCAGCGAGCGCTGGTCTGGGCGATGGGTCTGATCGCGGCCGGGATCGGCTCGGTGATGATCCTCGTGGCCCTCGGCGCCGCGTTCCTCATCGTGACCATCGGCCACACCTTCGATCGCGACCCCGCCGCGATCGGGGCCCCCAACAGAGACCGGGCTCCAGCGGACGATCCCGACGAGCTGGCCCTCGCCGGCCCCGATCCCGGGGGAGGCGCTGGGGAGGCCACCGGAGGCTCCGGGGAGGGAGCCGAGGCCACCGGGGAGCCCGCCGATCCAGGGGCACAGCCCGCTCCAGCACGATCCGAGAGCCCGCCCCGGGCCCCCGAGCCCGGGCCAGCCCCCGAGCCCGGGCCAGCCCCCGAGCCCGGGCCAGCCCCCGAGCCTGAGCCCGAGCAGGCTCCGACCCCGGGCCGGGCGGCCTCGGTGGCGTTCACCGGCGCTCATGCCCTGTGGCTTGAGGACGCAGCCTCGGGCTCTGAGCTGCACGAGCTCAGCGCAGTCCCGGCGGGGACCTACATCGTCCGGGCCACCTTCGAGGCGGGCGAGCCCCCCATCGCTGCAGGCCGGATCGTCCTCACCCCGGGGCAACAGCTCGCGCTGCGCTGCGTCGCGGCTTTCTCTCAGTGTCGAGGTCATTCCCAGTGATCCACGCCCCAGAGGGCACGCCTCGGGGTCGAGCACCGGGGGCCCTGCACCCCAACACCCGATCCGGGGAGCGCTGACGTGGAGATCCTCTTCGGCCTGCTCGCGGTGGGGACGGCGCTCCTCGTGTGGCTCGCCCCCCTGGGGATCGCCCTCGCCCTGTGGATCCCGACGCTGCGCCGCGTCCGGGGGCTGGAGCGCCGCCTCGCCACGGTCGAGGCCAGCGGCGGGGCCACCGCAGAGCTCCCCCCAGCCCCCGGAGGACAACTGTCTGCTCCGGTGCCCGGCGCCGGTGAGGGCTTCCTTGAGACCGAGGAGGCCCTCGAGACCGAGGAGTTCCTCGAGACCGAGGAGCGCCCCAGCGTCGGCGCGCTGCTCGACGAGCCCATCGGGGCAGAGGGGGCAGAGGGGGCAGAGGGGGCAGAGGGGGCAGAGGCGCTCCTCCACCCGGGCCTTGACGAGCCGGGGGGCGAGCGCCAGCCTCTGCGCCCCGTCCGTCCCGCCTTCGAGTGGCCCAGTCCCGAGCGGATGGTGGTGTGGATCGCTGCGGTGCTCGGCGGTCTCGCCGCGGTGCTCACCGCGCTGCTCGCCCTGACGGCCGCGATCGAGCGGGGCTGGCTGGGCCCCGCCGCCCGCACCTCGGCGGCCCTGGGGCTCGGCATCGTCCTGTGGGTCGCCGGAGCCTGGCTGCGTCGGGTCGGCCATCGGTGGGGGGCGTCCGCCCTGGCCGGGTCCGGGGTCGGGACCCTCTATGGGGCGCTGTTCGCCGCGGCCAGCCTCTATGGGCTGCTCTCGTCGACCGCCTCCGGCGCGGTGATGGTCGCGGTGACCACCCTCGCTGCGATCCGGGCCGTCCGACATCGCGATCGTCTCCTGGCCTGGCTCGCCCTGACCGGCGGGATCCTCACCCCGATCCTGGTCTCCACCGGCGAGGGCGACGCGCTGAAGCTGTTCGCCTACCTCAGCCTGCTGTGCGCGGGCTTCGTCACCGCGGCCTCCCGGCGGGGCTGGTGGGATCTGGTGGCCGGCGCAGCTGCGGCCGTGTGGTTGCTGTTCCTCACCTGGACCCAGACCGCGCTGGCCCCCGACGAGGTGATCGAGGCCCTGATCAGCCTGCTGCTCCTCGTGCTGCCCTTCAGCCTGGCCAGCACCTCCTCCGATCGACGCATCCGGATCGTGAGCGCGGGAGGCGCCACGCTCCTGCTCCTGAGCGCGATCCCATGGATCGTCCCGATCGATCCCTTGTTTGTCGATCCCCGAACCGGCGAGGTGGTGTCGCGGACGTCGCCGACGGCGCTGGCGGCGGCTGCGCTGGCGACGCCCCTGCTGCCGCTGCCGCTGCTGCTCGCGTCCCGACGCTCCGATCTGCTGTCGTGGCTCCCGATCGGGTCCCTGATCGCCAGCGTCCTGGTGGGGGCCTTTGGCCTCGGGTGGTCTACGGTCGAGGGTGCGGGGTGGGGCTGGCTGCTGATCGGGGCCGTGGGGCCCGCGCTGATCGGCGCGGGGGCTGCGCTGGGCCACGCCACAGCGTCCCGTGGCGCGGCCCTGTCCCTGGTGGCCTCGGGCCTCGCCCTGGCTGTGCTGGCGAGCTCCCTCGACACGGCCCTGCCCCCTGGCCTCGCGGCCCTCGTGGGGGCTGCGTTCGTCCTGTCCCTGTCCTCGGGGTGGGGTGGGATCGCGATCGCCACCCTGGCGGCGCTGAGCCCCTCGCTGCTCGCGGTGGATCCCGAGGCCCTGGGGCTGCGGTGGACCGCGGGCACCACCGCGGCGGTCCTGGCCACGACCTCCCAGGTGCCGGTGCTGTGGCGCTGGTCCAGCGGCCCCCGCCTGGCCTGGGCCGCCTCCGCCGTCGCGGGGCTGGTGCTGTTCCCGCCGCTGCACGCCTGCTGGTGGATCGCGCTGGACGACACGGCGATCGGCCTGCTGCCGCTGCTGCTGGGGGCCAACGCCCTGCTCGGGGCGGCGGTGCTGGTCCGACGGGGGGCGTTGCTGCGCACCGAGGCGATCACCGCCCTGTTTGCGGCGATCGTGCTGCTGGGGGCCGTCGCTGCGGTCCCCCTCCAGCTGAGCGAGCGCTGGCTCACCGTCGCCTGGGCCCTGGAGGCGGCGGCGCTGGCCTGGATCCACCGCCGCCTGCGCCACCCCCTGCTCGAGGCCAGCGCCGTGCTGCTGTCCCTGATGGTGGGGGTGCGCCTGGTGATCAACCCCTGGGCCCTGAGCTGGGGCACCGCGGCCGAGGGCTGGCCGATCCTGAACTGGACGCTGTATACCTGGGGCGTCCCCCTGATCTGTGTGCTGCTCGTCGCCCGCCGGCTGCCCCGGCACGCCACCCTGATGGCGTCCGTGGCCGTGGCGATCGGGTTTGCCCTGGTCAACGTCCAGGTCTCCCACGCCTTCCAGGGGGCTGGTCCCCTGGAGCTGGGGGGCTCGGGCTGGCTACAGGGCACCGTCCGCTCGGCCTCCTGGGCAGGCTACGGCTTGGCCATCCTGGGGATCGGGCTGCTCAGGGATCTGCGGTGGGTGCGCCTCGTCGGCTTTGGCTTCGTGATGTTGTCCACCGTCAAGGTGTTCCTGTTCGACGTATGGGGCCTCGCGGGGTTCGCCCGGGTGGGATCCTTCGGCTGCCTGGCGGTGTCCCTGCTGGTGGCGGCGCTGCTGTTCGAGCGCCTGGTGCTGCGTGGTGTGTCCCGCGCGACTGGGGAGGAGACGTGATGCTGGCCTGGTGCATGGCCGCCGCCCTGGGGACGAGCCCCGATCGCTACCCGCTGCAGGCTCGCGTGGATCTACCCCCCGAGGGGGTGGTGCGGATCCATGTGCCCCCCGAGCTGCGCACCCCCGAGGATCCCCCCGACGGGACCGATCTGCTGTTGATCGACGGCGAGGGCAACCCGGTGCAGATGATCCGGGTGGAGGGGGCGGAGCAGCTCGAGGATCAAGGTCCCCTGACCGTGATCCCGACCGAGGATCCCCGCGAGATCTCGGTCCAACTCGGGGAGCTGCCCGTCGACTCGCTGCGGATCGTGCTGCCGTCCGGGGCCGCCGCCGCCACGGTCACCGTCCACGATCCCTCGGGGACACGGATCGTGGCTCCGACCCTGCTGTGGCGGCTGCCCGACGGGAGCCGCGATCGGATCGCGCTGCCCGGGCTCACCGGCACGCTCTCCCTACACCTCGAGCCCCATGGCCCGATCCCACGCCAGCCCCCGCGGGTGTTCGCCGAGCGACGGGTGGCGCCCGGGGTCCCACCGGATCGGTGGTCGGTGGAGCCAGGCGCGCCGGTGCTCCAGGAGAACGGCTGGGTCGTGCACGAGCTCCCCCTCGATCGGCCCCTGCCCCTCGATCGGCTCCGCCCCTCGACGCCACAGCCCAACGTAGAGCGCAACGCGGCGGTGCTCTCGCTGCCCTGGGAGAGCTCGGTGTTCGATCGGTGGCAGGAGCTGTCGCCCCCCGGCACCGCCACTCCGATCCGCAAGGTCACCTTTGGTGAGATCGCCGCCGAGCTCCTCGACGTCGCGATCCCGCCCCGGGCCGAGCGGCTGGTGCTGCTGATCTCCGCCCACGACAAGCCCCCGCTGCCGCTGGATCAGATCGAGCTGGAGCTCGACGGGGTGCACCTGCTGGTCCTCGATCCAGGCCCCGGGCCCCACACGCTGTACGGGGGAGCCCCCCCGGGGACGTCTCCGGCCTGGGACCTCGAGGCGGCCGCAGCCGAGCTGGCCCGGGAGGCCTCCGCGGTGGTGGAGGTGGGCTCCGTCGAGCCCAACCCGACCTGGGTCCCCCCCGAGGCAGCGTCCGGGCTGATCGCACCGAGCACACCGCTGGACACCCGGGGCTTCGCCTGGTGGCGGCCGATCAATGGGCCCGCGGGACCAGTGAAGATCGAGATCCCCGCTGATCTCCTCGCCCAGAGCCGCCCCGATCTCTCCGACGTGCGGCTCACGACCGAGACGGGCGACAAGATCCCACACCTGGTGCGGCGCAGCGCCCACGAGCCCGCCCTCGAGGGAGTCACCTGGGAGCGCACCGAGGAAGGCCCAAGCTCGAAGCTCCAAGTCACCCTGCCCATCTCCGACGTCCCGATCTCGACCGTGCTCCTAAGCTCCCCCGCGCCGCTGTTCGATCGGCGGATCCGGCTGGACATCGCCCGGGGGGCCTCCCTGCAGCCGATCCGGGCGGTGCGCTGGCGGGGGGGGGAGCGCCCCGGCGCGCTGGCGATCAACGTCGGCCAGCCCGTCGGCGACAGCTTCCTGATCACGATCGACAACGGCGACGATCCTCCGCTGCAGATCGACGACCTGCAGGTGCACCTGCCGGGGTGGGAGATCGTGGCGGTGCTGCCGCAGGGTCCGGTGCGGCTGTACCACGGCGACCAGGATCGCGATCCCCCCGACTACGATCTCGTCCTGCTCGCGGATCAGCTGCGTCGGCGGGCCTTGACCGAGGCCACGGTGGGCGCTCCAGCCCCCGTGGCCCGGCGCTCCCTCTCCCTGCTGGATCGGCTGGTGCTGGCTGCGGGCATGGGGGCGCTGGCCATCGGCCTGGCGGCGCTGCTGCTCGATCTCCTCCGTCGGGCCCCCGCGGTGGCCCCCCCCGGCGTCCCAGAGCCCAACGGAGACACCGGAGCCGACGGAGCCAACAGGGGGCCCGGCGACGGGGGGCAGGACAGAACCTGATCTCTCCCCTGAGTGTGCTCAGGGCAGGAGGTCCCGATCTCTGCCCACATCCCCGGGCCCGGCTCCCGGATCGTCCCCCCCGACGGGCCCGAGCCCGGCTCCACGCCCCCCTCCCCCCTCCCCCGCCTAGACCACCTCGAGCTCAGGATCTCCGGAGGTCTGCCCGGTCCTCGTTCGTCACCTGGCCCCGGCGCGGGCCAGCGGCGGGGAGAGCCTAGCGCTCAAGCTCCCGGCCTCCCCCGCTCTCGAGGAGCTCTACGCCGGCGACGAGCAGCTCCAGTGGTTGCTCTGTCACTGGTGACGGCTCGGCGGCTGGATTATGGCGCTGGGATGTGACCCCGGAGCGCGCCATGAGCAGGTACTGGACCCACGCAGCGATGTTGTTGATCGGGATCTCGCTCACGGTGGGGTTCTACGAGGGCCGCAGGCTCGTCTACAACACCGCTGAGGCCCTGTCCGTCGCGAGTCAGCTCGGCAGCAGCGACGACACCCGCCGTAGGCAGCGCGATCGAGCCCAGCCCGGCGACGCAGCCACGATCACCGCTCAGGCCGACGCCGAGCCCGCTCGACCAAAGCGGCGCTCCGGAGGTAAGAAGCGTCGCAGCCGCGAGAAGCTCTCCGAGGAATACCCCGAGGATCTCGCCACGATGCGGGCCATGCGTCAGCAGCGTCGGATCGAGCGCCTCGGGGGCCTCGCCCGGCCACTCCAGAACACCGATCCCATCCTGCTCTCACCCCGCCTCGATCGCGCCGATCTCCTCGAGGAGGAGCTCGAGCTCATCGAGCCAATCCAGGAGGCCCTGCTCGACACCGGCCTCCCTGAGGATGAGGAGTAGCCGCCCCCCCCGCCGAGGAGCCACCAGGCCCCACCCACCGGGAGCAGGCCACGGAGGCGGCTGGCCCCTGCTGGCCCCTGCTGGCCCCTGCTGGCCCCTGCTACCCCAGGAAGGGATAGCGCCAGTCGGTGGGGGGCCCAAAGGTCTCCTTGATCGCCCGTGGGCTGGTCCAGCGCAGCAGGTTCAGCGGAGAGCCCGCCTTGTCGTTGGTGCCCGAGGCCCGGCCCCCGCCGAACGGCTGCTGGCCGACGACCGCGCCGGTGGGTTTGTCGTTGATGTAGAAGTTGCCCGCAGCGAACCTCAGGGCCTCGCTGGCGGAGACGATCGCGGCCCGATCCATCGCGAACACCGCCCCGGTCAGGGCGTAGGGGCTCGTGCCGTCGACCAGCTGGAGCACCTCATCCCAGCGGGCCTCGTCGTAGACGAACACCGTGGCGATGGGTCCGAAGATCTCCTCCTGCATCAGGCGGTGCTTGGGATCGTCGACCCGGAACACGGTGGGCTGGACGAACCAGCCCACGCTCCGATCCGCCGTGCCACCCGCCACGGTCTCGGCCGACTCGGCCCCCAGCGCCAGGTAGCCCTCGTGATCCCGGAAGGCCGAGGCGTCGATCACCGCGCCCAGGAAGTTGGAGAAGTCCCGGACGTCGCCCATCTTCATCTGGGCCAGCTGATCGACCAGCCGATCCCGGATCGCAGGCCAGAGGTTGCTGGGCAGGTACATCCGGCTCGCCGCTGAGCACTTCTGGCCCTGGTATTCGAAGGCCCCCCGGAGGATCGCGGTCGCCACCGCCTGGGGCTCGGCGCTGGGGTGGGCCAGGATGAAGTCCTTGCCGCCGGTCTCCCCCACGATCCGGGGGTAGGTGCGGTACTCGCTGATCCGCTCGCCGATCGTTCGCCACAGATGCTGAAATGTCGAGGTGGATCCGGTAAAGTGCAGCCCCGCCAGCTCGGGACGGGCCAGGACCTGGCCACCGATCTGCGAGCCCCGGCCGTTGAGCATGTTGATCACGCCCGGAGGCAGCCCCGCGGCCTCGAGGACCTGGAACGCCCGGAAACAGGACAAGGATGCGGTCTGGGCTGGCTTCCAGAGCACGGAGTTGCCCATCAGGGTCGGAGCGGTGGGCAGGTTCAGCCCGATGGCGGTGAAGTTGAACGGGGTGATGGCGAACACGAACCCGTCGAGGGGGCGATGATCGAGCCGGTTCCAGACCCCCGGCGGGTTGATCGGGGGCTGCTCGCTGAGGATCTGCGCTGAGTACGCAGCGTTGAACCTCCAGAAATCGATCAGCTCACAGGCCGCGTCGATCTCCGCCTGGTGACAGGTCTTGCCCTGCCCCAGCATGCACGCGGCGTTGACCCGATCCCGGTGTGGACCTGAGAGCAGATCAGCGGCCCGGAGGTAGACCGCTGCGCGCTCCTCCCAGGGCAGCGCCGCCCAGCCTGCCCGGGCCCCCTCAGCCGCCTCCGCGGCGCGGGCGATCTCGGCGGGCCCCGCGGCGTGGAGCCGGGCCAGCACGTGGCCATGATCGCAGGGCATCGTGACGTCCACCGTGTCGCCGGTGAAGACGTGCTCCCCGGCGATCACACAGGGGATCTCCACCACCTCAGCGGCGGCGGTGTCGAGGGCGGACTGCAGCGAGGCGCGCCTCGCGCTGTCGGGAGCGTAGTCGTGGACCGGCTCGTTGGCGGGGACGGGGATCTGGGAGATCGCGGCGGACATCGTCACCTCCGGGGTGAGGGGTCGCGTTGTAACCCGGCCCTGTTCCCTGATCGGGCCACCGATCGGTTAGACTCGCCGCCTGGAGGTGGGGTGGATCCCACCCTGTTCATCGCAATCATCGCCTCGCTGATGTCCGTCGCGCTGTCGGTGGTCCTGCTGCTCGTGCTGAGCGCAGGGGCCGTGGTGCTGCTGCGGAGTCGTCGGAGGCGCCAGCTGTGGCTGGACGCGGAAGAGCCCACCGAGTACTTCGATCGAGACGATCCGATCGAGACCTTCGTCCCGGCCTCGCACCGGTCTCCGATCCCTGCGCCGATGACCCAGATCCCCTCGACCTACATCGACGACGATCTGTCCGATCTCGAGTCCAACCCCCTGCTCCGGGAGGACGTGACCCGGGTCGATCTCGCCGTCGGAGAGGATCCCTTTGGGGGGAGCGATCTCGCCACCTGGCGCGAGGCCGCTGAGGAAGAGGAGGTCCAGGCGACTGAGATCTTCGGAGCATGCCCCGAAGACTTTGCCAAGCTTGGCCTCGTCGACCCAGACGATCTGCTGCAGTAGCCGCCGCCCTCCCCCCGCTGCGGGCGGGCGTCCGGGCCGGCTGGACGGAGCAGGCACGCTCTCGTATGGTTGCGTTCCTGGCTCGCCCGGCGTCCCGGAGGAGATCATGTGGAGCCCCTGAAGACGCGCATCGATCCCCGTTCCGAAGACTTCGAGCGCAACCGGGTGGCCAACCTCGAGGGCGTGGCCGCCCTGCAGGAGCGGCTCGCCCGCGCCCGGGCCGGCGGAGGCCAGCGGTACGTCGAGCGCCACCTCCAGCGGGGCAAGCTGCTGCCCCGCCAGCGCCTAGAGCTGCTGCTCGATCGCGACAGCCCCCTGCTCGAGCTCGCGCCCCTGGCGGGGTGCCATGAGACGGGGGTGGTGCCCGGGGGCTCGATCATCGCGGGCCTGGGGTGGATCGAGCAGACCCTGTGCCTGGTCACCGCCTCGGATCCAACGGTCCAGGGCGGCGCGATCAACCCCTGGGGGCTGCGGCGCTCTGAGCGCCTGGCTGAGATCGGTCTCGACAACGGCCTCCCCGAGGTCCACCTGATCGAGAGCGCCGGCGCCGATCTGCCGAACCAGGCTGAGCTGTTCGTGCCCGGAGGCGCACGCTTCCGCGACATCACCCGCCGCAGCCAGGCCGGGCTGCCCACCATCGCCCTGGTGTTTGGCTCCTGCACCGCAGGGGGGGCCTACGTCCCCGGCATGAGCGACTACGTGGTGATGGTCGCCGAGCAGGCGTTCATGTACCTCGCCGGCCCCCCCCTGGTGAAGATGGCCACCGGCGAGATCGTCGACGACGAGTCGCTGGGGGGCGCGGCCATGCACAGCCGGATCTCCGGCGTCTCCGACTGGATGGCGACGGACGAGCGCGACTGCATCCGGCTCGGCCGTGGGATCGTCGGGCAGCTGGGCCTCGCCCACCGGGGCACGCCCCCCACCGGCCCCGCCGACGCTCCGCTGTACGATCCCGAGGAGCTGCTGGGGATCGCGAGCGCCGACGTAAAGGTCCCGTTCGACGTCCGGGAGGTGATCGCCCGGGTGGTCGACGGCAGCCGGTTCCTCGAGTTCAAGCCTGCCTATGGTAGCACCCTCGTCACCGGCTGGGCCGAGCTGGGCGGCCACCGGATCGGGATCCTGGGCAACAACGGCGTCCTGTTCAGCGAGTCCGCCCACAAGGGCGCGCAGTTCATCCAGCTGTGCAACCAGTCGGACACACCGCTGCTGTTCCTGCAGAACATCACGGGCTTCATGGTGGGCGCCGCCGCTGAGGCGGGGGGCATCATCAAGGCCGGTGCCAAGCTGATCAACGCGGTCTCCAACTCCACCGTGCCGGCGATCACCCTGATGATCGGGGGCTCCTACGGCGCGGGGAACTACGCGATGATGGGGCGCGCCTATGCCCCCCGGTTCCTGTTCACCTGGCCCAACCACCGGATCGCGGTGATGGGCCCCGATCAGCTCGCCGGGGTCCTCGACATCGTCAAGCGTGCGTCCGCGGCCCGCAAGGGGGTCGAGGTCGACGAGGATCGCTTGTCGATGATGAAGCAGATGTTGGCGGGCAAGGTCGAGCTCGAGTCCACCGCCTGGTCCAGCACCGGCCGCCTGTGGGACGACGGGATCATCGATCCCCGCGACACCCGCGCGGTGTTGTCCCTCGCCCTGGCCGCTGTCCACCAAGCACCCGTCTCGGGTACCTCATCCTGGGGCACCTTCAGGCACTGAACGCGGTCGAGCGTGGCAGGATGAACCGATGATGCGAACCCTGTTGGTGGCGAACCGTGCTGAGATCGCCCACCGTGTACTGCGCACCGCGAGCGATCGGGGCCTGCGGACCGTCGCGGTGTTCTCCGAGGCGGATCGGCGGCTGCCCTATGTGGCCGCCGCCGACGTGGCGGTCTGCCTTGGGCCAGCCCCCGGCGCAGAGAGCTACCTCGATCCCCAGCGGATCCTCGAGGCCGCCCGCCGCACCGGGGCCGACGCGATCCACCCCGGCTACGGCTTCCTCTCTGAGAACGCAGCCTTCGCCCGGGCGGTGATCGACTCAGGCCTCACCTGGGTGGGGCCACCGCCTGGAGCGATCGAGGCGATGGGCGATAAGGCGGCGGCCCGCCGGATCGCGATCGAGCACGAGGTGCCGGTGGTGCCCGGCTTCGACGGCGTCCCCTCGGTCGAGGCCGCCGCCGAGCTTGGGTTCCCGGTGCTGATCAAGGCCGTCGCCGGGGGCGGAGGACGGGGCATGCGCAGGGTGGAGAGCCCCGACGCCTTCGCCGACGCGCTCGCGTCCGCTCAGCGGGAGGCGCGCGCGGCCTTTGGAGACGACGCGGTGATCCTTGAGCGCTACGTCGACGGGCCCCGCCACGTCGAGGTGCAGATCTTCGCCGACGTCCACGGCGCGGTGATCCACCTCGGGGAGCGAGAGTGCTCGGTGCAGCGCAGGCACCAGAAGGTGATCGAGGAGGCGCCCTCCCTCGCGGTGGATCCAGCGCTGCGGGCGCGCATGGGCGAGGCCGCCTGTCGGGTCGCGGCCGCCGTGGGCTACGTCGGGGCCGGTACGGTGGAGTTCCTGGTGGACGCCCACGGCGCGTTCTACTTCCTCGAGATGAACACCCGGCTGCAGGTGGAGCACCCGGTCACCGAGGCGATCACCGGCCTGGATCTGGTCGATCTACAGCTGCAGATCGCCGAGGGGCAGCCCCTGCCCCTAAGCCAGGACGAGCTCGTGCTCGAGGGCTGGGCCATCGAGGCCCGGATCTATGCAGAGGATCCACTGCGAGACTACCTGCCCGCCACCGGCCGGCTGCACCGGCTGGAGCTGCCGGCGCTGCCCGGCGTGCGGATCGACACCGGCTTTGCCTCAGGCTCTGAGATCTCGCCCTACTACGACGCGATGATCGCCAAGGTGATCGCGACCGGTCCCGATCGCCAGACGGCGAGCCGGCGGCTGCTCCGGGCCCTGCAGGGAGCCTGGGCCCCGGGGATCGTCACCAACCTCCCGCTGCTGCGCCAGATCATCGACCACCCCCTGTGGCACGCGGGCAAACTCGACACCCACTTCCTCGCCCGCGCTGAGCTGCCCCAGCCTCCGCCCCTGAACCTCGAGCGGGGGGCGCTGGCAGCCACCGCCCTGGGGGTCGCCCAGCGCCGGGGGCGCTATGGCTCGATCCCCGCCGGGTTTCGGCTGCATGGGCGCGCTGAGCAGGCCGACACCTGGCGGTGTGGCGATCAGGAGGTGACCGTCCGCTGGACCCCCACCGCCTGTGGGCTGGTGGCCACGATCGGCTCCGATCCACCGATCACCCACCAGCTCCGCCTCGGGGCCCTTGAGGGCGACGTCCTCGAGGTCGAGCTCGACGGCCTCCGCACCCGCTGGCGCCTGTGCTGGGTCCCTGCCCGCGGCGACACGGAGCTGCTCGACGACGGCGACACGGTGTATGTCCACCTCGGCGACGGAGAGGCCTTCGTCCAGCTGGTGCCCAGGTTCTCTCCGCCGGGCCAGGTCACCGAGCCAGGCACCTGCGCCGCCCCCACCCCCGGCCGGGTCCTCGAGGTGCGGATCGCGCCCGGGGATCGGGTCCAGCAGGGTCAGAAGCTGGTCGTGATCGAGGCGATGAAGATGGAGCATGCGGTGCTCGCGCCGGAGGCCGGCACCGTCACAGAGGTGCGGATCGCGCCCGGGGATCAGATCGACGAGGGCGATCTGTTGGTCCGCCTGGAGCCTGTGGAGCAGCGCACATGATCGAGGCCACAGACACCACCGCGCCGCGTCGTTAAGGGCGTCCACGCGTGCTGTCCCTGCTCACCACCGCTGCCCTGGCCGCCCCCCCCGAGGCCTGTGATCTCGGGGGAGACGCGATCTATGTCCTGACCATCACGCCGGGCGCCGAGGTCACCGATCTGTTTGGCCACACGGCCCTGCTGATCACCTCGGAGCAGCGCGATCCCATCGTGTATGACTGGGGGCACTATGCCGCGGGCCAGCTTAGTACCGCGCTGGACTTCCTCAGGGGCAACCCCACCTTCTGGCTCGGCGCCGATGCGCTGGACGAGGTGATCGCCAAGTTCGAGGGCCAGGATCGCACCATCTACGCTCAGCGTCTGGCGCTGCCGCAGCCCATGGCACAGGCCGTCAGGGCCCAGATCGACTGGCGCGCTCCGGGGGATCTCGAGCCGTTCGCCTACCACTGGTACCGGCGCAACTGCACCAACGAGGTGATGTCGCTGATCGATGATGCAACCGGGGGGCAGATCTCCACCCAGCGCGCGGGCCCATCGCCACACACCGCGGTGCGCCAGGCCCTGCGCCACGCAGGCGGCAACCTGCCGGTGTGGCTGGGGCTTCACCTGGGCTGTGGCCGGATCGCGGACGCCCCGCTGACCGAGTGGGAGGCCATGTTCATGCCCCAGACCGGGTTCGATGGGCTGGCCAGCTCCAGCCTCACCTGGCCCGACGGCACCCAGCACCCCCTGGTCGATCACACCTGCACCCTCGGCGGGGGCACCCGGGGCTTTGCGCCGGCGCAGCCCCCCCGTCGTGATCTGGGCCTGCTCGCAGCCGGCCTGGCGGGGGGCGGCCTGGTCCTCGCCGCCGATCGCTCCAGCCAGAAGCTGGCGCTGCTCGGGATCGCTGTCCTGGGGGGGGTGCTGGGGATCCTGGGCTCGGTCGTGTGGATCGTGGGCGTGTTCGGCATGTTCGAGCCGGTGTGGCAGCTGCACAACCTCCCCCTCCTGAGCCCCCTGAGCGCGGGCCTGATCCCCGCCGCGCTGTGGGCCCGGCGCGCTCCCCACAGTAGGCTCCCCGCGCGCTTCGCCGCCGGCCTGCTCGCCCTCGCCGTCGTGGGGGGGCTGCTCGCCGTCGCCGGGGGGCTGCAGGATCGCAACCTCGGCGTGATGGGGCTGGCCTTCCCGTGGCTGCTGGCCAGCCTGATCGTGCTGAGGCCCAGGAGGAGCATCGCGTGAGCGGGCCCCCCCTCAGAGAGCGCCTCCGCGCTCAGGTGATGCGTGCTGGCTGGGCCGATCTCGCGCCCCACTTCGCCCGGGGCGTGCTGCTGGTGGCTCAGCCCGAGCTGGATCTGCTCGAGGCGGGCGTGGCGATCGCCTCCGACGATCAGGGCGCGGTGTCCCGCTGGCTCGACGACGGGCAGCTGCACCGGGCCACCACCGCCGACGGGATCGCCTGGGCTGACGAAGACCCCTGGTTTCAGCTCCTGATCTTGCAGCCCTGGCTGCTGGTCCAGCGCCTTCCCCCCGAGCAGGCCCCAAGCCCCCCCTCCGAGAGGAGCTGATCCCCGGATCAGGCCCTCCTCCGGCGCAGGGCCAGCCTGGATCCCGGGGGGGGCTCAGGGCTCCCCCTCCGATCGCGCACCCTGGATCGGGGTGAGCACGGCCCAGCGTGCACCCCCGAGGTCTGACCCGTCGGCTCTGGCCACCCGGATCCCGGCGCCCCGGGCCCACCCTCACCCCCCCAGGGTGCGAAAGCTCGCCACCGGCGCCAGCGCCGCTCCCCCCTTCGCCGCGGACGACAGGAACAGGGTGAGCTGGGACACATTGTAGTGATCCGAGGTGTCCACCAGCAGATCCAGCTGGTCGTCCCGATCGAGATCGCCGGCGAACAGCACCCGGGGGACCTGCCCCTCCTTGTCGAGGTGGCTTGAGGGGAACAGCTCGACCTCGGGCGCCCGGGCCCGCCGGACCACCAGCCGGTAGTCCCCCAGCACCAGGGCTCCGTGCTGGTTGGGGCTGGCCTGGCCATAGGACTGGATCGTGAGGGGCTCCCCTCCGGGCAGCGACAGCTGCTGCTGATCTCCGGGGAACAGGGGCCGAGGGTCGATCTGGGCGACGTGCACCGGGCCCGCCGCCAGCCCGGGGCCCCGGAGCAGCACCAGAGGCGCCCCCCCCAGATCCGGCACCCCGACGGCCTTGCCCGTGGGAGGCTCCCCGGGCTCGTCGAGGACTGGATCGGGGATCGCCTCGATCTGCACCGCGGCCGACTCCAGCTGCCAGCCCCCGCTGCGCTGGATCAGGGCCATCCACTCGCCGTCGGCGCCGCTGGGGATCTCGTCGCCGTGGTGGATACCGAGCGTCAGGAGCGCGAACGCGGCTTGGGGTGTCACAGGACCTCCGGTCGCTTCCTTGTAGGACACGAGACGCCCGGCTTCCAGTCCCCGGTGGCTGTCGGGCCTCCGGGGGGGTACCAGGCGCCATGGCCATCGTTGCACCCTCGATCCTCTCAGCAGACTTCGGTCACCTCGCCGCAGACATCCAGCAGGTGCTGTCCCTCGGGGCAGACTGGATCCATGTCGACGTGATGGACGGTCGCTTCGTCCCCAACCTCACGATCGGCCCGGTGGTGACCGCTGCGGTGCGCGAGGCCGCGGGAGAGGCCACCGTCGACGTCCACCTGATGATCGTCGAGCCCGAGCGCTACGTCGCCGACTTCCGGGAGGCCGGCGCCGACGTACTGACCGTCCATGCCGAGGCCACCACCCACCTGCACCGCAGCGTCCAGCAGATCCGTGGGCTGGGGGCCCGGGTCGGGGTCTCCCTCAACCCCCACACCCCCCTAAGCGTCCTCGACTACGTCCTCGATGAGCTCGATCTCGTTCTGATCATGACCGTGGACCCCGGCTTCGGGGGGCAGGCGTTGATCGAGGCGATGTTCCCCAAGATCGCAGCCCTGCGTGCCGAGCTCGATCGGCGGGGCCTGTCGACTCAGATCGAGGTCGACGGTGGTGTGAAGCCCGACAACGCCCACCGCTTCGTCGAGGCCGGGGCCCACGTCTTGGTGAGCGGCTCCGGTATCTTCAAGGCCGAAGATCGAGCCACAGCGATCCGATCCTTGAAGGATGCATGAGGACCGGATACCGAGCTGTGTCATCGGGGTGTAGCGCAGCCTGGTAGCGCGCCTGCTTCGGGAGCAGGAAGTCGTAGGTTCGAATCCTGCCACCCCGATCTCATCGAGAGCCCACCGAGGACAACGTTCTCGGTGGGCTCTCCTCTCTGGGCTGGGACGCCGGGCCCCAGCCCCAACGATCCAATCGAGGTGCAACAGTAGATCGCCTCGGCCGTACGAGGGGCTGGAGGTTGGATTGCAGCACCACTTAGCCGAGCCCGACACGACGGCCAGAAACCTCGCGATCGTGGCTCACCTCGCGGCGTACAGCGGCTTCTTCCTGCCCGCCATCGCCCCGATCGTGATCCCGATCTTGATCCTGGCGTCTCGCCCTGACGATCCCTTCGTCCGGGAGCACGCCCTGGAGTCGCTGAACCTCGAGATCACCCTGTGGGGGGCCATCGCCCTGTCTGGCCTGCTAAGCCTCGTGTTGATCGGGATCCCGTTCCTGCTGGTGGCGCTGCTGTTCGGGATGATCGCGCCGATCTCTGCGGCGGTGGCGGCGGCGAGCGGCCACAGCCACCGCTACGCGTTCACGATCCGCTTCTTCCACTAGCTCCCGCTGGATCTGCTCGCTGTGCCGTGGCCCCCACAGCCGGGGGATGGGCTATCTAGCACCCATCCCGGGAGGACAGCGTGCAGATCAAGGTCCAGAGCGAGGTCGATCCCCTGAGGCGTGTCATCGTGCACCGCCCCGGCCCCGAGATCGTGCGGATGACTCAGTACGAGCTTGAGCCGCTGCTGTTCGACGACATCCTCGCGGCCGATCCGGCCGGGGACGAGCACGA
This sequence comes from Deltaproteobacteria bacterium, assembly GCA_011376105.1. GTDB lineage: Bacteria > Myxococcota_A > UBA796 > UBA796 > DRPG01. Next base: position 18,646 of record DRPG01000548.1, on the reverse strand, counting down.
TCTGATGCGGGAGATCCTCGAGGCCGAGGGGGTGGAGGTCCTCGAGATCACCGAGCTGCTGGACGCCGCCGTTCACCGGGCCCCCGAGGATCAGCTCGCCGATCTCGTTGGCCGGATCTGTGATCTGGCGGGCCACGCGCACCTCGCGCCGATCCTGCTACAGCTCGAGCGATCCGCGCTGGCCCGGGGCCTGGTCGAGGGGCTGGCCTGGAGTGAGCTCCCCGAGGCTCCGATGACCCTCGCCCGGATCCGTGGGCGACAGCTCGGCACCCGCGACATGGCCCTCTCTCCGCTCCCCAACCTGATGTTCACCCGGGATCCGTGCTTCTCTCTGTTCGATCGGATCGGGATGGGCCGGATGGCGACGGGGGCCCGGGCCCGGGAGCCCCTGCTGGTCCGCTTCGCGCTGACCTTTGCCGAGGACGAGCCCGCGCCGTTCGGGTTCCACCAGGCCGACTGGGATCGCCACCCCTCGTTCCGCTCCATCGAGGGCGGAGACGTGCTGGTGCTGTCGGAGCGCTTCCTGCTGATCGGCTGCTCTGAGCGCACGACCCCTCAGACCATCGAGCGTATGGCGGAGGTGTTCCTCTTCCCCAGCTTCCCAGCGCTAGAGCGGATCCATGCGGTGCTGATGCCCCCCAAGCGCTCGGTGATGCACCTCGACACGGTGCTCACCCAGATCGATCGCGCGATGTTCCTCGGGCACGAGCCGATGGTGGCTCAGGGTGTGGACACCGCGGTGGTGACCCTGCAGCGGGATCGTCCCTGCCGGCTGCGGGAGGGCGAGACGGTGCTGTCCATCCTCGACCAGGAGCTGGGGGGGGTGATCCTGGTGCCCTGTGGAGGTGACGATCCCCTCTTCCAGCGCCGCGAGCAGTGGACCGACGGCGCCAACGCGGTCTGCCTCCGTCCGGGCCACATCCTGCTGTACAGTCGCAACCGCCGCACCACCGAGACCCTGTGCCAGCGTCATGGCTTCGTCGAGAAGCACCTCTCCCTGGGGCGGGGCGATCGCGCACAGATCCTGGCGGAGGGGCGCCGGCAGGAGCGCGTCGTGTACACCTTCGACGGCGCTGAGCTGTCCCGGGCCCGGGGCGGAGCCCGCTGCATGACCATGCCCCTGATCCGGGGATGAGCCGGGGATCCACCGGGAGGACGACGAGGGAGCCTCGTCCCCGGATCCAGGGGAGATCGTGGACCGAGATGCGGCAGCCCGTGGCTGAGGAGGCCGGCTCAGGGAGCCTCGACGGATCCTCAGGCGACTTGCTATAGTCGTGGCCTCTGGAGCTCCCACCATGGCCACCTCCACACCCGATCCCACCGTGCTGCCCAAGGTAGAAGGCGAGGACTCACTCGGAGGCGAAGATGAGGAGTCCATCACGGTCTTGATGGATGACAGCAACAAGCCACCCCCCAACCCCACAGGCCCGGTGCTCGATCCCCTCGGATCCCACCAGGAGCCCGGGGGCGCGGCCCCGGCGCGGCGGGAGCTCAACGAGAGCATCCGCGACGCGATGATGCGGGAGCGGCAGGCGCTGGCCGAGACCAGCGCTCCCCAGGTGCACCAGCCCGCGTCCTCGGGGGGCACGATCGTGCCGCCTCCCCGGGAGGTCACCCCCCCCGTGTCCCGGGCCCTGCCGCTCCATCCGCTCCATCCGCTCCATCCGCTCCATCCGCTCCATGACCCGGTGGGTCTGTCTCCACTGTCGGCGTTCCTCCTTGGGATGTTGCTCACGGCCCTGTTCTTTGCGGCCATGTTCACCACGATCTTCGTGGTCCTGATCCTCTGAAGATCCAGCACAGAAGATCGACGGGTCTGGGTCGGTCGTGCTCGACGGGTCTGGGTGGTCGCCCCGCCCCGTCCGGTGGGCCGCGGCCCATCCGGGGGTTCATCCCCCCGACAGGCGTGCAAGGAACAGAGCGATCTCTGTGTCTGAGAGGGCCTCGTTGCCCTCGATCAGGATCCCGCCCTCGATCTCCACCGGCCCGGGCAGCCCCCCGAGGCGCACAAGCTCGGGGTTGTCCACGATCTGCAGCGCGCCGTCCACCTGCACCAGGGCGTCCAGGCCGTCCAGCGCGATCCAGCCGGGGTTGTTGGCCAGGATCAGCGCACCGTGGACCCGGGCCAGGCGTCGCAGCAGCAGGGGCTCGACGATCCCCAGCCCGTCGAGCTGCACCGCACCGCCCACCTCCACGAGCGCGTCGAGGGGCTGCAGAGAGGACAGCGACGGCAGCGCCTGCAGCGTGAGCGCACCGTCCACCGTGGCCAGCCGGTGTAGCTGTAGATCCCACAGCTGCCCGGCGTCGGAGAGGATCAGCGCGCCGGTGTGGGCGAGCAGCGGCAGGGCGACCTGCTGCAGGGTGTCGCCCTGTAGCCTGATCTCGCCCTCCACCTCAGCCAGGGACGGCAGCTCCAGCCGCTCCAGGGGAGCCTCTCCCCACAGCGCCCCCACCTGGATCAGGGACGGCAGCACCACCTGGGGAGCGCGGGCGGACAGCGTGCCGTCGATCGCGCAGACGCAGCCCCAGGAGGGATCCAGCGCCTCGTCCACCACCAGATCTCCGCCCAGGCGGGCGTGGCCTGGACAGGGCCCCGGCCCCTTAGAGGCGACGAGGGGGCCGGACCACACCGGGCCGTCGCAGCCCGGGGGCTCGATCGGGACGGAGGTCCCCGGTGCACCACAGTCCAGCCAGGCCGCCATCCGGCCCCGCTCGTCGGCGGGTGCGGGGCCCGCCGGGGGCATCGTGGCGTCGTCGGACAAGGCCAGCGCCCGGATCCGATCCGCTGCTGCTCGCACCTGCTCCAGCGTCTCGAGATCGAGCCCCACCGGCGCACCGGAGCGGGCGGGCCCCTGCAGGCCCTCGGCGTGGCATGGGGTGCACCAGGTGGTGACGAACGGTGCCCCCACCGCGTCCCACGACAACGAGGGATCACAGCCCTCAGCCGGCTCAGGGCCGGGGCCTCCGCCACAGCCCGTGAGCCACAGCCCGATCAGCAGGCGCCGCGCCATGGCTGCACCCCCGGGATCCAGGCTCCGGGATCGACGTCGAGGCGCTCCAGCAGGCCCGCGAGGAAGCTCGCATGATCCAGGCGGACGCCCCCTGGATCGGGCAGCCCCGTCTGGAGATCGATCGGCAGCGCCTGCAGCCAGGGATCGGTGTGGCCCAGCACCTGCCCCCCCACCGTGCCCCCCCCGATCAGCAGCGCCGAGGTGTGGGGCCAGTGATCCTTGCCCCCTTGGACGTTGCGCACCGGCGCCCGGGTCATCTCCGAGAGCACCACCACCAGCGTGTCATCGAGCAGGGACGCGGACCGCAGCCCCCGCACCAGGCGATCGAGCTGGGTGAAGGTGCGATCGAACAGTCCGTGCTGGCTCACCGTGTCGCTGTGGGTGTCCCAGCCCTCGGCGGTGTCGAGGAACACGGTGTGGCAGAGCTCCTCGGCCAGCAGCGCCACCGCGAGATCGATCTGGCCGGGCAGCGTCGGGGCCCGGCCCGGCTGGAGGATCGAGGTGAGGGTGTCAGAGCGGTCCCGCAGCGCCTCCGCCCGCTCGAGCGCCACCCCCAGATCGGCGGCGCCGGGCCCCGGCGGCAGCAGCGCGAGCCGATCGTGGTGGTAGCTCGTCAGCGCGTCTAGATCGGCGGCGTCGGGGATCCAGCTCCGCTCGGACGGGAGCCCCGCCGGGCGTGGGATCGGCGCCGCGGGATCGAGCAGCGAGGCCAGCTGGCTGCGGGCCCCGACCCCGATCGAGGTGGCGGCCAGGGGGCCGGGCGAGGAGAACCCCGACAGATCGACACAGCCCACCGCCACCCCCGATGCGTGGCTCGCGCCGACGATCTGGGCCAGATCAGGGCCGGGGTGGGAGCTGGCGATCCCGGTGAGCATCCGCACCCGGGCCAGGTGGTGCCCGATGCTGCCGACGAAGATCCCGTTGACCACCGCACAGCGGTGGGCCCAGGCCTCGAAGAAGGCGCTGACCGCGGGCCTGCGGGCCTCGTTGACCTGCACCGTCAGCCCGGAGAAGGTCTGCAGCGCCTCGACGTCACCTCGATCGCCTGGATCGCGATCGACCTCGGGGCCCTCCACCGTGGCCAGCCCCGGCTTGGGATCGAACACATAGCTGACGTCCCAGCCGCCATCGGCCAGCACCACGATCAGCCGGCGCCGCCGCGTGGGCCCCGCAGCCGCCAGCACCCCCAGTGCCGACGCCGACGCCGCCAGCACCGCCCGACGAGACCAGCTCACAGCAACACCCCCCGGGGATCCGTCAGCAGCGCGGTGATCACTAGCTTCCAGGCCCGGGCCGGATCACCGTGGCGGGCCATCGCTTCGGCGAACACGGCCTCGAGGCGCAGGATCTGGACATCATCGGGCGCCACCGCCTCGGAGAGGATCGCCAGCTGCAGCGCCACCAGCTGGCTCCGGATCGGGTGCGCAGGATCGGGCCCCAGCGCACGCAGCAGCCTCCGTCGGGAGGGATCGGGCTCGGCCAGATCGGCGTCGACCACCGCGTCGGCGGCCTCGGACGCGAGCCGCACCCACACCAGGTGCTTGCTCGGGGTCGGGACATGGGTCGGCGCGGTGCGCTGGATCCCGTCCATGCCGCCGGCCAGGGTGCGGAAGCCAAACAGATCGCTGTTGGCCAGATCCACCGTCCCCCAGCAGGTCTCGGGATCGCAGCCGTCGGCGTGGGCCCCCAGCCACACGAAGCCGGTCAGCGCCTCCAGGGAGCGTGCGTACGCCTCGGGGCGGAGCACGTGCCTTGGCTGTGCCGCCCGAAACGCGTCCGAGGTCACGATCCGGTGGATCAGGGCCCGTGCGTCGAAGCCCGACGCCACCAAGGACTCGGCCAGCTCCGTCACCATCGCATGATCCAGGGTCTCGGGATCGGCCTGCAGCAGGTAGCCGGCGAACCGTCGGGCGGTGCAGATCGCAAACCTCGGATCTTCGGTGATCATCCGGCCTAGATCGTCGATCCGCTCCCCGGGGCGGCCATACAGCGCCGGAGCGGGCAGCCCCAGCGACTCCCAGGTGCGCTCCTCTGCGGGATGGTACAGCCGGAGCGGGTAGCACAGATCCTCGGCGAAGCCGGCGGCGGGGGGCAGCAGCTCTTGCTCGTCGTAGCCCTCGACCTCGCAGTCGATCGCCTCGTAGGCCGCCATCGACTTCGGTGGGAGCACCGCCTTGAACCCCCACAGGAAGCTGGCGATGGGCTCCAGCGCCTGGTGACAGCCTGCACAGCCTGGATCGTGACTCAGGGCCTCCACCACGTCGGCGACGTCGGTGGCCACCGGCGTGTCCTCGACCGCGATCGGCCGCTGACCGATATCGTCGCACAGGAACGTCGAGGCGATGACGTTGGCCCGCCCCCGGTGGAAGTTGCTGCCGTTGGACGGATAGCGATGGTACAGCTCAGAGCTCGACAGCAGGCCCGCCGCGGGCCGCCCATCCGTCCACCAGGTGCGCTGCCACTGCGCTCCCTCTGGATCGTAGGGCAGCCCATAGATCGTGGCCAGCGTCTGATCGGCGAGGATCCAGTCTGCGGTGAGGATCTCGGTGTAGGGACGCCCCTCGGTGACGATCGCCTCGATCAGCCTCAGCGGGGCCTCGGTGGTGGAGCGGTTGATCTGCCCCAGCTCGACCCCCCGCAGCAGCCCCCGGGCCGGGAACTGCTGCACCGTGTCGACCCGGATCCGGAGGATCTCAGCGTGGAGATCCCGCACCACCTCCCCGAAGGCGGGCTCGGTCAGCCAGGTGGAGATCAGGCCATCGAGCGCCGCAGGATCCTGCTGGACCGTGGTCAGCTCCGCCGCGGAGGGGCGCAGCCCCCGCACGGTCAGGCTGGCCCGCACCGCGTGCTCGACCGGAGTGAGCCACGCCCCCTGGGGCTCGGTGGGTGGCTCCATGCAGGCGGAGCCCACGCACCCCAGCCCGATCCACCCCAGCCCGCGCCACGATCGCCCGCTCCACCCCAGCCCGCGCCACGATCGCCCGAGCGGTGTAGCGCACGTCCACCCCCGCATGAGCGAGGCGCGCGCCATCAGGCCCTCGCCTCCTCGATCCGGGCCCGGAGCCAGTCTACGACGGCCTCCCGCACCACCTCCTCCTCTCCGGAGAGGCAGATCCGGGTCGGCTCGGGACTCGTGTCGAGCCACAACATCTCTTCTTCCAGCCGGACCCCTTGGATCTGCCCCAGCTCCAGGCTGCGCTCGGCCAGCCACAGCGTCCGGGGATCGAGGATCAGCAGGACGGTGCGCCGCCCCACCGTCGCCGCCAGCCCCATCGCGATCAGGCTGAGCACCGGCACCGATCCCAGGCCCACCCAGGGCCACAGCGGCCCCCCCACGGTGAAGCCCGCCCCCAGGGTGCCGACCGCCAGTGTGCCGAGGCTCAGCACCAGCGTGCGGGCGATCCGATCGTCCTCTAGGGCGACGGCGACCTGCCCGTTGTGCTCAGCGACGATGCGTGGACGAAGCACCTGGGGAATGTGCACCAGCCCTCCCAGCGGGGACCTATTATGTCGCCCGGGGACGGGAGTCGCGCGGGCTCTGGTGGATCCGTGCCCAGACCGGCCCACTCAGGCGTCCAGGATCCACCCCGGGGAGCCGCGGGACGATAAAGACCCGGGCTCCGTCCCCTGAGCTCCACCTGTCGACCTTGGATCCCGCGATGCGCCTGGCCCACCACCTCGAGATCGAGCCTGAGCACCTGGAGGGCAACCAGGGGATCGGTCGCTACGTCCTGCTGCCGGGCTCGGTCGGCCGGGTCGCGCGGATCTCTGCGCGCCTAAGTGGGGTCCAGGTGATCGAGAACCGCCGCCGCCTCGACGTGCACCTCGGCACCCTGCGCCACGAGGGGGGCACGATCGACGTCGCGGTGCTGCCCACCGGCATGGGATGTCCCAGCGTCGACATCGTGGTCAACGAGCTGATCGCCCTGGGAGCCCGGCGGCTGCTGCGGGTGGGCACCGCGGGGGGGCTGCAGCCTCAGCTGGCCATCGGTGATCTGGTGATCGCCACCGGTGCGGTCCGCGACGAGTCCACCTCCGACGTCTATGCTCCCCGGGGTTTCCCCGCCGTCGCGGATCCCTGGCTGGTCCATGCGCTGTGTCGGGCTGCAGATCAGCTCGGCCTGGCCGATCGGGTCCACTGTGGGCTGCTGCACAGCAAGGACTCCTTCTACGGGCGGGAGTTTGGCAGGGGCCCCGACGCTGAGCGCAACCACACCTACATGGCGCGCCTCGCCGGGATGGGGGTGCTGGCGACCGAGATGGAGGCCGCCCACCTCTTCGTGCTCGGCGCGGCCCTGTCCGACGGACCGACCACCGTGGCCCAGCTGCGCAGCCACACCCCCTCGATCCGAGCCGGTGCGGTCTGTGCCATCATCGGGACCCCAGCCAGCGGGATCGCAGCCCTGGCCGAGGAGCAGGAGGCCGAGGAGCGCCTCATCGAGCTCGCGCTGAGCGCGCTGATCGAGCTATGGCGCCAGGAGTCCCCCTGATCCCACAGCCCGCGCCAGACCTGGAGCCCCCTTGCTTCGCCTGCGCTACGTCCTGTCTACCCTCGCTGTCCTGATCCTCGCCCCGTTGCTCGTCGGCATGACCGCAGCGGCCTGGGTGATGTGGGATCTCCCTCCGGCCCAGGGCGAGCGGATCCGGGGCCCCCACGAGCTCGTCGGGGTCCAGTCCGGCGGGGCCTATGTGTGGATCGTGCCCACTCAGGGGGGGGTCGTCCTGATCGACGCGGGTCTCGATCCCCAGGCCGCGGCGGTCCGGAGGGAGATCGACGGTCGCCCGGTGCACGCGATCCTCCTCACCCACGCCCACGGCGAGCAGATCGCCGGCCTCACCGCGTTCCCCGGGGTCCCGGTGTATGTGGGCGAGGGGGACGAGGCGTTGCTACGGGGTCAGGCCGCGCCCAGGGGTTGGCTGGCGAGGTGGTTCAGCCTACTGATCGATCAGCCCCCCGCACCCGAGATCCTGCACACCGTCGTGGACCGACAGCAGCTCGAGATCGACGGCACCACCCTGCAGGCGCTCTCAGCGCCGGGGCACACCGCCGGCAGCGTCGTCTGGCTGTGGGAGGACGTGTTGATGACCGGTGGAGCGGTGCTGGCCAGCGCCCCTCTCCGCGTCCTCCCGCCGGCCCTGTCCGACGATCCGGAGCAGGCGGGGGAGAGCCTCAAGGCGCTGCTGCCCGTCGACTTCGACTGGATCGCCGACGCCCAGACGGGGATCGTCGACAACGCCCGGAGCGAGCTACACCGGCTCGTGGGCCGGCGTCCTCAGCCGGCGGAGCTGTCGCTGCGGGCCCCGGCTCCAGGCGACGCCCCGGGGCCGACGATCGAGCAGGAGGGCGTGTTCGTCCAGGCCCCCCCTGGGATCGACGGCACCGCGCCCGAGCTGCTGTTGCTCGACGACGGGCAGGAGTGGCTGCTGGCCGACCAGCCCGATCCAGCCCACGCTCAGCTGCAGGGCCGCCGCGTCGTCGCCCGCGGGGAGGCCCGGGTCTACGAGCGGGAGCCGAGCTACCCCGCGGGGCTGGGGCTCCGGCTCGAGAGCCTACAGCTCGCCGATGGGGTCGCCCCCAACCTCGAGGGCCTGCCCGAGCTCCGATCCCTCGAAGCCCTCGGGGCTCACGTACGCCAATGGGGCAAGATCACCGGCACGGTGGCGCAGCTCGAGCCCCTGGCCCTGGGATCCACCCATGGAGAGGGGCAGATGATCCTAGAGGATGGAGAGTCGGTCCTGCTCTCTGCGCCCCTGGGGATCCCCCTGGGCTCCAGCACCACGGTGCTCGCCAGGGTGGTGGAGGCTCCGGGGGGGCTCCGGCTCATCGTGTCACGCCTCTGTGACAGACAGGCGCCCTGTCCCTGACGCTCCACGAGTTATCCACAGACAATCCGCAGGCCCGACGGCGTCTCGCCACAGCACCATGATCCGCTCAGATCGCTGACTACCGATCTCCGCCTCCGCGATCTTTGGCCGCGGGCGGCCCGGTTGTCCACAGGAACGCGAGCAGTGGATGAGGTGTGGTGGCTCGGTCGCAGCCAGGCCTTAGGGATCGCCCCCATAGCTGAGCGTGGAGCCTGGGGTGGGGGGGACGGCGCTGTCGGGCCAGGCTCGAGGAGGCTACACGGGTCTGTCCCCTGAGGTCTGATGCCCCCTGTTCGCCTCCACCCGTGGAACATCGAGATCGGAAAGATCGGTGCACCACAGCTTCCCCCCGTCGAGTCCCTCGCCCAGCCCCCCCCGGAGATCGCGCCGGGCCCCCACCCCTCGCTGCCCTACGAGAACCTCGCGTTCGAGGGGGGAGGGGTCAAGGGGATCGCCTACGTCGGCGCCCTGGAGGTCCTCGAGGAGGTCGGGCTCTATCCGGGCCACATCCGCCGGGTGGCCGGCGCCAGCTCGGGCAGCTTCCTCGCCTCGATGGTGGCGGTGGGGTGTTCATCCGAGGATCTCCGGGAGATGCTCGCGGAGCACAACCTCGGCGCGGTGATGCGCGACGCGCGCTTTGGCATGCTGTCGGGCATCTACAACATGCTCACCGTCTACGGCCTCAACCCTGGGGCGCGTCTGCTGCGCTTCCTCGGCGATCGCCTCCGGGAGCGCACCGGCTCTGAGGACGTGACCTTCCAGCAGCTGCTGGAGCGCTGTGGCCGGGAGCTGTGTGTGCCGGTCACGAACATCACCCGGATGTGCACCGAGTACTGCCACCCCAAGACCACCCCGGACATGCCCGTGCGGCTCGCGGTGGGGATGTCCATGTCCCTGCCGGTGTTGATGGCGCCCTACCGGTTGATCCGGGTCCTGGAGGAGACGCACGAGACCGACCTGTACACCGACGGCGGGCTGCTGTGCAACTATCCGATCCATGCCTACGATGGGTGGTGGCTGTCCCTCGCTCCGCAGGACACCTACCTCAGCCGCCTGCGACCCCTGTCGCAGATGGCCTCCCACGTCCACGATCTGGTCCGGTTCCAGCCGAGCAACCCCAAGACGCTGGGCTTCACCGTGTTCGAGCAGTCCGAGATCGACGTCAGCCAGCGCTGGACCCTGCCCGAGGGCGAGGCCCCCAAGCGGCCCGACACCCCGCTGGCCCGGGCCCGTGGCGAGCGGGAGGCCAAGCTGCACGATCGCTCCCGGATGTCCCAGGCCCTGGGGCGGGCCGCAGAGCGCCTGATGGACGCGATGGCCGCGGTGGAGATCAGCGGCGACGGGCTGATCAGCCGCGAGGAGGCCGAGGGCTTGTTCCGGGGCGGTCGCCTGTCCCCCCGGGACGCCTCGCTGCTGTTCGGCACCACGGACGTGCACGCGATCTTCGACGAGCTGGACCACAACGGCGATGGGCAGATCTCCTACGCCGAGCTGGTCCGCTTCATCGACAGCACCAACGTGCCGCTGACCGCCCACCTCGCCCTGGCCCGCTGCGAGCCCAAGAACGTCACCAGCTTCATCAGCGTGATGTTCCAGACCGTGTGGGCGCACATGCGCCGGGTGACGCTGCACCCCGAGGATCGGTTCCGCACCGTCGCCATCGACACCGACTACATCTCCACCGCGGACTTCCACATGGATCCCCACGATCAGGCCTTTCTCCTGGAGACCGGCCGTCGCGCCACCGAGGCGTTCCTCGCGCACCACCACGGGCTGGACCCGAAGCGGTGATCGCTGTGGTGGCACGAGATCGCAGCATCCTGCTTTGATCGACCGAGGACGCCGACCCACGGCCGACAATGAGTGTTGCTATATTGGCAAATAGGGTCAAGAACCGTCGCGGGGGTGTCCGCTGTCGCCTCCCTCGGCCACAATGGACCCCGGAGGTGTGGGTGACCCAATCCCCCCATCGCAAAAGCCCCCACGAGAGCCCCCACGAGAGCCCCCACGAGAGCCCCCGGATCGCACGCCTGACCGCCCACCCGGGCCTGTGGACGGTGGCGTGGCTGTCGGTGCTGCCCGCAGCGCTACAGCTGGCACCGAGGCTCCAGCCCCAGCCCGAGATCGACTACACCGCTCGCCGGGCGCCCCCCGTGGCTCCTCCCCTGATCGTGGAGGCGACCCGTCCGTCCCCTGAGAGCCCACCGTCCCAGCAGCCCCGGACCGCCACCGACGCCCTGCTCGAGGGGATCACCCTCGACGACGAGGCCCTGCTCGGGATCTACGTCTGGGACGGGTGCACCCTGCAGCCCGCCGATCCAGCGCGGGATCTCGGCCGGCCGGATCTCCACATGCGCACCTCCTACGTGCCGGAGGCTGCGCTGCCCCAGCTCCTCGCCGAGCTGGATGCTGCCGATCTACCGGGGATCCACTTGGGTTTCTACACCGCGCCCCGGAACCTCAAGCCCCTGGCTCAGTGGAGGAACCTGCGGTACCTCACCTTCGAGGGAGATCATCTCGACGACGCAGCGATGGAGCCCCTGTCGGAGCTCACCCAGCTGCAGGTGCTCGAGATCGGGGTCCGCTCCCACGAGTCGAACACCGTCACCGACGCGGGGCTGGTGCACCTAGCCGGGCTCCGGCGGCTGACCTACCTCGGCCTGCACGCGTTCGATGGCGTGCACGGTGAGGGGCTGGCTCACCTCGCGGGGCTGCGGAGGCTCGAGGTCCTCGAGCTGTCCTACACCGACGTCGACGACGACAGCCTGCGACACCTCGCGGGCCTCAGCGCCCTGAAGACCCTGTCGCTGCAGCACACCCGGGTCACCGACGCCGGGCTGTCCCACCTCGCCCACCTGCCGTCCCTGCGCACCCTCGATCTGCGCCAGAGCGCGGTCACCGCCGAGGGCATGGAGACGCTGGCGACCTTCCCTGCGCTCCAGCGGGTCGTGCTTCACTACAACGATCAGCTCGACGTGATCGAGGCCGCCCGGCGCCTCGGGCTACAGTCCGACGGGATCGGCTGGATCCGCGGCACCGTGGGCTGCGAGGACTGGTCTCGTGGGAGCGATCCGATCCGCTGATGGGGTGGCTACAGAACATCCGCAGGGAGATCCTGCGCTTCCTCCTGAAGCTGATGTGGACGATCGGGGGCCACCACGACAGCGTGGATGGCCTGCCCCGGATCCGGGGCGGGGCGCTGCAGTCGCTGCTGCCCAAGCTCGCTCCGGGCGATCTGCTCCTGCTGGGGAACAACGGCCTGTTGTCCCACATCGGGGTGTATATCGGCGAGGGCAAGATGATCCACAGCATGGCCACCGAGAAGACCATGCGGGGCTGGCTGGGCAGCACCCGAGACGCGATCGCGAGGATGCTCGGGGCCAGCGAGCGCTTCACCGGCGTGATCGAGGAGACCCTGGATCACTTCTTCGAGCGCTTCGAGCGCGACACCTGGGTGGTGCTCCGCCACCCGGAGCTCAGCCCCGAGGCCGCGGCTCGTGGGATCGAGCACCTGCACGCCCTGGTGGGCAAGCCCTACGACTACGACTTCATGCCCGGCGACGACAGCTACTACTGCACCGAGATCGCCGATGCGTTCCTGCGGGCGGCCCTCGGCGAGGCGGCCCCGGTGCTGCCTACCACCCACCACCGGGTCCCGCTGTTGCTCGATCGCGACGTGCTGGAGCCGGCGAAGGTGCTGGAGCTGACCGAGCTGCAGCCGGTGGCGGCCAACGAGGCAGCGCGCCAGCGCTACGCCGAGCACCTCAGGAGCCTCCCCGGGCCCGCCCCGAGCCCACGGCTCCCCGCGGAGGCGACCGCGGAGCAGCGTTAGCGCCCCCGCCGGCGGGGGACAGCATCGGCCCTCAGGGGGGATCCTCCGCCCCGAAGGGCTCGATGTCGACCCGCCCCCCGGTGCGATCCCGGAGGGTGTCGATCAGCGCACGCCGGCGTGCCTCCGGCACCCGCAGGACCTGCTGCACCGAGGCTCCCCAGCGGGTGTCGATCACCTCCAGGCCCCAGGAGCCCACCACCGCGCCGATCGCGCCGATGTCATCGTAGGAATGAGTGAGGATCAGATCGACGTGGGGCACCACCTCGAGGATCGGGGCCCGATCGAGGGTGCGCCCTGCCGCGGCCCCATAGGCCCGGATCAGGCCACCGACCCCCAGCTTGGTGCCGCCGAACCATCGCACCACCACCACCACCACGTCGACCAGCCCGTGGCCGTCGATCTGGGCGAGGATCGGCCGACCGGCGGATCCACCGGGCTCCCCATCGTCGCTGTGGCGGTGGCGCCCGCCCCGGAGGCGGAACGCCCAGGTGTGGTGGGTGGCGTCGGGCCAGCGGGCCCGGGCCCCCTCCACCGTGGCCAGGGCGGCGGCCTCGTCACCGGCGGGCGCAGCGAGCCCGATGAACCGCGAGCCCTTGACCGGCTCGTCGGCAAAGATCGTGGTCTGCGCCAGGGTTGAGAACGTCACCCCCTCTGGGTATCACGCGCAGCAGGTGGGTCTGCCTTCTGGGGCCGCCGCAGCCCACACACAGGGTGATCCCTTCCGGCGCGCGCTTGATCAACCCCTCGATCAGCGCCCCCTCCTGGAGGGCGCCGAGGTGGATCGCGCTGGGCTGCTGATCCGGTGGGTACACCCCGGGCACACGGGGGTCCACAGCGACCACAGCAGGGCCGCCCCACGCCTCGCTGACGGCCCAGAGGGGGCCCCCTCTGCCCGGAGACGAACGCCCCAGGGCGAGAGAGCTGCGCTCCAGCGCCCCGGCGCTCCAGCGCTTCGGTGCTTCAGCGCTTCGGTGCTTCAGCGCTCCAGCGCTCCAGCGCTTCGGTGCTCCAGCGCTTCGGTGCTCCAGCGCTCCGGCGCTCCAGCGCTTCGGTGCTCCAGCGCTCCGGCGCTCCAGCGCCCCAGCGCTCCAGCGCTCCGGCGCTCCCTAGCCCCGGGGCCCGGCCCCCACCGCGGCGCGCACGCGAGCCAGCACCGGAGCGGCCAGGCCCCGGGCACGCCTCGCCCCCTCGCGGAGCAGCTCCTCGATGGCGTCGGGATCCTGACGCAGCGCCTCATAGCGCTCCCGGGGCTCGGCCAGGCCCGCCTCCAGGGACTCGTACAGGGCCTGCTTCGCCTCCCCCCAGCTGATCCCACGCCGGTACCGCTCCGCGAGCGCCTCGGCCTCCCCGGAGGAGATCACCGATCGGTGGATCTGGAAGATCAGGGAGGTATCTGGGTCCTTGGGGACCTCGGGGGGGGTGCTGTCGGTCACGATCCGCATCACGGCCCTGCGCAGCTTTTTGCCAGAGAGGAAACAAGGCAGGGTGTTGTCGTAGCTCTTGCTCATCTTGCGGCCGTCGGTGCCCGGGACCCAGGCGCTCTGAGGCTTGAGCTCAGCGGTGGGCAGCTTCAGGGTGCCCTCCCCGAAGGTGTGGTTGATCCGCCGAGCGATGTCCCTCGCGATCTCCACGTGCTGCACCTGATCCTTGCCCACCGGCACCACGTCGGCGTCGACGACCAGGATGTCTGCGGCCATGAGGATCGGGTAGGTGTACAGGCCCATGTTCACGCCCGCGTCTTCGTCCTCGCCGGCCTCAAGGTTGGCGTCGCGCATGGCCTTGTAGGCGTGGGCCTTGTTCATGAACCCCTTCGGCGTGTTGCAGGCCAGCACCCACGCCAGCTCGAAGACCTCGGGCAGATCCGACTGTCGGTAGAACAAGGTGCGCTCCGGATCGAGGCCAAAGGCGAGCCAGCTCGCCGCGACCTCCCGGGTGAGCGAGCGCATCTGCTCAGCGTCGCGCACGGTCGTCAGCGCATGGTAGTCTGCGATGAAGTAGGCGGCTGAGACGTCCGGGCGCTCTGCGAGCTCCAGCGCCGGCAGGAACATGCCCAGCCAGTTGCCCACATGGGGGCTTCCGGTAGGCTTGATGCCGGTCAGGGAGATCCGCTTGGCTGACACACCTTCCTCCTGTCAGACCACACCTGGTGGCCACGCGCCAGGGGGAACACCCCGGCCCCGCTGCATGTAATAGGCTCCCCGGAGGACAGATGCGCAAGCTCCTCTTCGCCCTCGCTCTGCTCACCTCCCTGGGCTGTTCGGGGCTGTCCAGAGCGATCTTTGGTTCCGGTGGAGACGGTGTAGCCAACGACGACACAGCCGGCGCTCCGGAGGGCGACGCCAAGATCCCGATCCACCCCAAGGGCTTCCCCCTGCCCCCACTGGAGCCCGGGGAGGGCTCGCTGCACCAGTCGCTGTCGCTGTCCGTGGCGGGCACCCAGACCACCACCCTGATCTACGAGCTCACCCCGAGCGTGTCCGACGCGCTGCTGCTCGGGCGCTACCGGAGGCTGCTCGAGGCCGCAGGGCACGAGGTGAGCTACAGCGAAGATCTTGGCACTCCGTCCATCTCATCGAACATCGCGGTGGATCGACGGGTGGGGGTCTCGATCGCGCGCTCGGGGGATCACCGGACCCTGACCCTGGTGTTGAGCATCCAGGGCACCTGATCCCAGGCCACGATCGGCTCCCGCGCAGGCCCGGGGACCGGCGGACCCGAGGGAGCTGGTGGTGCGTCACCTCCGGCACGCGCCCCGCGCTAGCCCCCGCAGATCGGCCCCGATCGGAGGGAGGGCCAGGGACGAGACGCGATCACGAGGAGCTACGGACAGGTGTCGAGCCCGAGCTCCGACGCGTCATCGGTGATCCCACCGATCCACTCGACGGCGGGATCGAAGGGATCGGAGCCGTCGGTGTCGCCCATGTTGATCGCGCAGTCCCGGCGCAGCACCCCGTCCCGGGTCACCTCAGCGCCGCTGCCCCAGGTGCTCCCCGGATCGAAGCCGATCTGGCCGATCACGTCCTGGGTGATCCCCCCGCAGATCAGATCCACCGCGTCGTTTCCGTTGAAGTTCAGCGAGCCCGAGGACTGATCGCAGGGGGCGTAGGTCGAGAACGTGGCGGAGCTGTTGCACAACAGGAACAGATCTCCGTTGGCCAGCACCGCCGCGCTCAAAGCGATGGTGTTGCTCGGTGAGGCTGCTCCGTTGCTGTAGACGTTGACCTCGCAGGTCGACAGATCGATGGCTAGAGGATCGACGTTCTTGATCTCGACGTACTTGTTGGTCCCGGTGCTGCCCTCGAGGTACTCGCTGAAGATCAGACCCACCCCGACGGACGCCGGATCGACGTCGACCACCGCAGAGGTGAACGATCCACCCAGAGACGCAGTGATCAGCTCCGCTCCCTGGTTGGGGCCGGCGGTCACATCAAAGACCGCCTCGAGCTCGCCGGCGGGCACCGTGACCGTCGCGGGGACCGAGACCAGCCCGTTGCTCGCGGCCAGATCCACCACCGCGCCGCCGGACGCCGCCGGTAGATCCAGCGTGACGGCCATCGGCGCGACGGTGTCGGGCGCGATCCCCATTGGATCGGGGCTGAGGGCCACCACCGAGCGGGGCGAAGCGTCGTCGTAGACATACACCTCGGCGAGCGCGTTCGAGCCGTTGAGCGTGGCGGTGACCACGGCGGGGATCTGGGAGGCGAGCCCCGAGGTGATCTCGACCGCCGCCTCCTGATCTCCGGAGGGCACCGTCACCGTGGCCGGACAGCTCACGATCGGAGCCGGTGCACAGCTCAGGGAGATCACCTCGTCCTGGCCCGCGACCCGGATCAGGCGAACGGTCAGCAGCTGATCGGTGGTGATCCCGGACTCGACATACACGACCTCAGGATCGAGGGACTCGATGGTGGGGGCCCCGGCCACGACGTCGGACGCGTCCCGGGGCTCAAGCTTGCTGTCGCCGTTGCCATAGCGCAGCACCCCGGTCAGGGACGCGAAGCGCTCACCGAGGGCGGGGTAGGGCTCGATCGAGTACAGCTGATCGTCGATCCGGAGCCCACCGTCGACCTCGAACTCGTTGTGCTGTGCGTCGTCGCCTGGGCCCGGCGCTAGATCCAGGGAGGTCACGGTCACGTCCTCGACCGACACCACCACTGACTCGAGCGGCCACTGCAGGAGCCCCCCGGTCTGCACGTCGGCGGGGCCCGCCACCACCGGAGAGGGATCGGGCTCGCCCGCGGACTGCAGGGACCAGCCGGCGACCGAGGACAGCTGCAGCTGGCCGTTGAAGTCGTTCACCACCCCGTCGATCTGGATGATGTCGCCGCGCACCGGCTTGGGATCGATGCTCGGCATGTAGGCATAGATCCCGGAGTAGTCGGGGCCTGCATAGCTCGCCGCGTCCTCGGACAGCTGCATGTACACGCCGCTGCTGCTCACCGCGGTGACCAACATGTCGCCCAACACCACGCTCTGACCCTCAGCCAGCAGCCCCTGCTTCAGATCATAGACGCTCTCAAGGCAGGCCCCCTGAGGTGACCAGAAGTCGGGGCAGGCATCACAGGCGTCCCCGAGCAGGTCGTTGTCGGTGTCGGCCTGATCGGCGTTGGCGATCCCCGGACAGTTGTCGTCGAGGCCCTCGATCCCGTCTCCGTCAGGATCGAGCCAGGTACAGGCCCCTCCGGGATCCATCGGGCAGCGATCGCAGGCGTCTCCGATGCTGTCGCCGTCGACGTCAGTCTGGACGTAGCCGTCCACCGGCCGGCCGGGGTTGAACACGTCCACGCAGTTGTCGACGCTGTCCTCGACCCCGTCCTGATCGAGATCGTTGAGGGTGGAGACGGGGTAGATCAGCCCGTCACCATCCTCGTCCTCCCGCAGGGGCACGCAGGTGGGCTCGCCGGCGGGGACCCCGCAGATCGTCAGATCGTAGGCGCCCCCACCCACCGCTGCCTCCACCGCCGCCAAGGAGAGGGTGTCCATGCAGACGACGTGCTCTGAGACGCAGTCATCCAGGGCCTCGCAGGCGCTGTAGTCGGCCGGAGACAGCAGCCCGGAGATCAGATCCGCGTCCCCGGTCAGCGGCTCGCTGCCCCGCAGGACCAGCTGAACATCAGGGATGTCGGCTTCGATCACCGCGCGGTGCAGCTCGGCCCCACCCTTGGCGAAGATCGCCACGTCGGCGATGAAACCCTCCCGCAGGCGCCCAAGCTGGCCGTCGGAGCCCGTGGCCACCGCCGCGTTGCGCGTGACCATCAACCACAGATCACGATCGCTGAAGTGACCACCGTACTGATCCCGGTTGAGCTGATCCGCACACTGCAGCTCCCGCAGCAGGGTCCCCGAGCCGGACGGCACCCAGTCGGTGCCCAGCGCGATGGGCACCGCCAGGTTGTCGTACAGCACCACCTGCGCGGTCTCTCCGTACAGAGAGACGTTCGAGCGCGGAGACCACACCAGGTGAGCCCCCTCCCGGCTGACCTCGGCCACGTCGCTGGTGGTCAGGCCGATCCCGTGGATGATCGAGGTGTTGTCGGCGATCAGATCCTCGCCGCCCGGATCGATGCCCGACAGACAGCGGAACTCGTTGTTCGCCTCTGCGTCGATGCCCTCCGAGATGTGGGGCAGGTAGATCCGGTCGTCGAGGACCCAGGGAGGATCGATGTAGTAGCCATCACATCCGCTGGCGTACAGATCGCCGTCGATGTCGCCGAGGGGGAAGGTCTCGTAGCCGACCTCCCAACCCCCCAGGCCCTCGTTGAGAGCAGCGTCGTCGAGGTTGCGCATCAGACCCTCGCCCTCGGAGCTCGAGCCCGCGATCGAGGTCGCGCCCCCCAGGAGCATCCGGAGCTCACCGTACAGCACAGCCTCCTGGCTCCGATCCGATGAGCTGGGGATCTCGGTGTGGCCACGGGTGCCCCGCCGCCAGTCGTGGCGG
>DRPG01000547.1 GCA_011376105.1 Deltaproteobacteria bacterium | reverse complement strand
GTCTCAGGGGTGGTGGTGCAGCCTGCGAACCAGGCGACCAGCAGTGTGGGCATGTGCTCTCCTTGGTCGCCTTCCTACCTCGGCTTGGTGGGTGTAGGTACACCAAAGGCGAGGGTGGGGATCGAGCCCAGGGTGAGACGCTGTCTCCAGCGTCTCACTGTCTCCAGCGTCTCAGGTGGGCGTGGGGCCGCCGTCGAGCCGGTGTGGAGACGGCGTGAAGCGTGTGTGACCAGGCCAGGGTGCGCTCAGCGGCCGGTGACGGTGACGTCCCCGGTGTTGGTGCTCAGGGTGAGCTCGGGGCCCGAGGGGCCGTCCTGGATCCCGCTCGTCTGGATGGTGCCTCCAGCGCTGATGTCGAGCTGGTAGTCGCCCTGTGGGACCTCCAGGCTCAGGGCCCCCGACTGGCCCCCCTCCATCTCCACCTCGAGGGGGACCTCGTCGAAGGTCACCTGGTGATCGCCTGAGAGCGAGCGGGTGGAGAGGATCATCGGCCCCAGATCGAGGGCGAAGATCGCGCCCGAGGTGGTCTCGATGCGACCGATCACGTCCATCCCGGTCACGGTGACCGGCCCGCTGTCGGTGAAGATCTCGAAGTCGGTGCCGGGGGGGGCGAGGACCGCCACGTCGGTGCCACACCCGAGGGTGCCGTCCTGGCAGAGGGAGCCCACCGACAGCCGACCGGCGACCTCCTCGAACTGGAAGCTGTCGCCGCCTTCGCTGGAGAACGAGACGGAGACGAGGCTGCCTGCCTTGCCTGTCAGCACGACGGAGCCGGAGCCTGCGTTGATCACCACCGTGTGGATGGCCCCCTGGAACTCGTAGCTCTCGCTGTTGATCTCCGGGTGGTCATCGCCACAGGCCACACTCAGCAGGCCACAGATCACCCACCCCATCCCATCACGCCGCATGGTGCCTCCCGTGTCCACAGGTACCCTCCCGTGTTCACAGGTACCCTCCCGGGGCTGTGGGGGGTAGATTCCCTCCCATGCGACTGTCCTTCGTCTGTCTCGGGATCTTGATCGGGTGTGGGTCCTCGACCCCACAGAGCTCTACAGCGGATCCTCCTCCCCAACCCACCGAGGCCGAGCCCTCCCCCCCCGGGGCCACCCCCAGGGCCGTCAACGCTCCGGCCAAGGACGAGCCCCCGGCCTTCCCGGTGGGGCGGTTCACCGCAAAGCGCATGACCGCTCCCCCCAGAGGACGGGACAAGATCGTGCCCACCAAGATAAGCCACCGGGGCTACCTCCAGCGGTCGCTGCTGGTCGACGGTGAGTACCGGGGGGAGCTCCCGGTGGACGTGGTGCTGGTCCTGGGCGAGCACACCCTCGAGATCCTCGTCGGTCCCGGAGACACCCTGACCTTCACCCACGTGACAAGACCCCAGCCGGGGATCGCCTACCTCGATCTCGCGACGCTCTCTCCGTGAGGGGGCTCGCGCTCTTGGGCTGGGGCGCCTGCTCGGGCGGGCCCACGATCCCCGGCGATGCTCCCGGGAGCACGGCCGACACCTCCACCGAGCCCCCGGAGCTCGAGGTCGCCTGTGGGCTCCAGGGAGACAACACCCTGCGCGTGGCGTGCACCGTGCAGCTGGCCGAGCCCGGGCCGGTGTCCATGTCGCTGGCGCTCCCGGGGGAGCCCCTCCGCACCGAGAGCCGGGACGAGCTTGCGCTGCAGCACGTGATCTCATGGTGGGATCTGCCCCCCGAGACCGAGCTGTCCTGGTCGGCCTCTGCCCACGACGGCGCCCTGACCGCGACCGGGACCGTGGTCACCGGGGCCCTGCCACCCGGCGCCGACGTCGACTTCGTGCCGGTGATCGACGGGCCGAGCCACCTCGATCGCCTGTTCTTCTCCTGGGCCTGTGGGGGCTATGGGTTCTTGCTGGTGACCGACGCGGCGGGGGAGGTGCGGTGGTACCAGCCGTTCGGCACCGCGTTCGGCACCAAGGGGATCGAGGTCTCGGATCGGGGCTCGTTCCTGATCCTCACCAACCGCGATCTGCTCGACGAGTTCGCCTATGACGGCACGCAGCTGCTCCACCTCAGCAGGGCCGAGCAGACCCTGCCCGGGCCGATCCACCACGATGTGGCCTCGCGCAACGGCCAGACCTTGATCCTGACCGCGCGCTCGGAGATCCTTGGTGACGAGCTGCCCTACATCATCGACGGGCTCTTCGAGGTGGACGGCGGCGTGGACGGCGGCGTGGTCGGGGAGTGGTCCCTCGATCAGGTCATCGATCCGGTGGGGCTCACCGAGCCCCCGGGGGCCTACTGGTTCGGGCAGCTGGCGGGGATCGACTTCGGCCACGCCAACTCGATCGACGTCGACGAGCGGGGCATGTGGCTGATCTCCCTCAAGCACCTCGACACCGTGATGGCGGTGGTGGGCGATCCCTCCGCCCCCGATCGGGGCCGGATCGCCTGGGCCCTGGTGGGGGGGGAGCGGGGGGAGCCGCTGGTGCAGGGGGGGCAGCTCCCCAGCGTGCTCCAGGAGCTCGGCGATCCGGGCGTGGCCTTCGAGTTCCAGCACCACGCGCGCTGGGAGGCGCCGGGGCTGATCACCGTGTTCGACAACGGGCGGGATGGCCTGGATCCCTCGCGGGTCCTCCGGATCCGGATCGATGAGGCCGCCGGCACCGCTGAGCTCGTGCAGTCTTTTGAGCTCGGGGTGCGCTGTCCGATCCAGAGCAGCGGCTATCCGCTCGCAGATGGCTCGATCGTGGCGACCTGCGCTGAGAACCGCAACGTCTACGAGTTCGATCCCGACGGCGCGCTGCGCCGGCAGGTCGCGCTGACCTGTCCCAACGGGAGCGTCTCGCTGATGGTCCGCAGCATCCCGATGTCGTTCTGAGGCTCGCTACCCCCGGGCAGCCTCCTCGATCTTCTTCAGGCGGGCCTCGATCTCGTCGAGGGGGAGCCTGGGGGCGAGGCTGAGCCAGCCGGGCTCTCCGGCCTGCCGGGCGAGCTGGACCGAGCGCTGTTGAGCCTCGAGGGCCTCGGCCAGCTCGCCCTCCTGAAACAAGATCTCGCCGAGGGTGTCGAGGTACATCGACTCGGAGACGAGATCGTCTTCGTCGAGGAGCTCGAGGCTCTGCCGTGACAGCGTCTCGGCCCGGGACAGCTCGCGCTGCGCTGGATCGGATCGGGTGGCCAGCTGCCACGCCAGTGTGTTGAGCGCGTCGGGATCGTCGGGGGCCAGCTCGACCCAGCGCTCGGCCGCCAGCAGGATCGCACGATCCCGATCGTAGCCCCGCTGGGCCTGCTGCACCGCGAGGAGCATCACCAGGCTCTCGGCGGGCTCGGGCTCCTGGAGCCGGGCGACGTTTCGGGCGAAGACCTCCTGCCCTTCCTCTCGCTCGCCTGCCCGCTCGTACCACTCCAGCATCTGGACCAGGCCAGAGAGGCTCTGCCAGCCCGCGGGCTGCTCGGACAGGGCCGTGGTGTAGCTGCGGGCGATGTCGAGCTCTGCATGCTCCAGCGCCTCGTCTCCGTCGATCACGGCCCAGCCGATGGAGGCGAGCAGGGCCGCACCGGCGGCGGCGGCGGCCGGCAGGGTGATCTCGATCCTCTCCTCGCTTGGATC
>DRPG01000546.1 GCA_011376105.1 Deltaproteobacteria bacterium | reverse complement strand
TGGCCTGGTTGCAGGCCTCTCTGGCCTTCACCACCTCGCCCATCTGCAGGTAGGCCATCCCGATCCGGGCGTGGACCCGGGCCGACTCGGGGGCGTGCTGGAGGTGCTGGCGCAGGTACAGCACGGCGTTCTTGTAGCGGCCCATCTGGTAGTGGACCAGGCCGAGGTAGTACTGGGCCCGGGTGCGCAGGGTGGGGTGCTCGAGCAGCTTCGACAGCAGGCGGTTGGCGTCCTCGAAGCGGCCGGTGTGCAGGCAGGTGATGCCCACGTGGTAGGTTAACAGGGGGATCTCAGTGGCCGGAGGCGACAGATCGAGGGCCCGGACCGCGTGGAACATGCTGGCCTCGAGCGCCCGGCCGGCCCGGGTGGGCCCGCCCTGCTCCTGGACCTGACCCCACAGCAGCGCGGCCAGCAGCGCGTGAGGCTCCCAGGCGTCGGGGGCGAGGTGGCTGCAGAGCTGCAACGCCTCGAGGGCGGCCGCCCGATCCCCCGCGGCCTGGTGCCACAGCCCTAGAGCGTAGTTTACATCCGCGCGATCTGGATCCAGCTCCAGGGCCTGATCCAGGTGGCTCCGGGCGGCGTCGATCCGCTCGAGGCTGACGAGGCTCACCCCCGCGATCACGTGGGCCCCGACCTCGCTTGAGCGCTGCTGCAGGACCCGGCGGGCCTGGATCAGGGCCTCGTTGAGGGCTGGCTCCCCGCCCTCGTGGAACCGACCGGAGGACCACAGGAGGGCGGCGAGCTCCAGGCGGGCCACCCGATCGTCGGGTTGCTCCTGGAGGCGGGACTCCAACCGCTGGAGGTTCCAGTCCAGCTTCTGGTGGGGAAATAGGCTCATGGGCGCGAGCATGAGCATAGCGCGATCGATGTTCACAGACCGCTCGCGTCTGCGGGGCCCTGGACGGGACCCCCGCAGCTCCGGTCGTCAGGTCCCCAGACGACCGGCCTGGTGGTCCGCGAAGGCCTGCAGCAGCCCCGCGCGATCGTTCATCACGGACAAACCGTGGCGGGCCACCGGCTCCCCCAGGGAGGTAGGACATGGGGGCCGGCGAAGAAAGAGAGAAAGAGAGAGGGAGAGAAAGAGAGAGGGAGAGAAAGAGAGAGGGAGAGAAAGAGAGAGGGAGAGAGGGAGCGACGGGCCACGGCGATCTGGATCTGCGACGATCGACGAGGGTGATCAGACAACCTCGTCCAGGCAGCTCCGTGTCACGACCTGTCGGAGCTTGTCGTGGGGGCGAGACCCTGGAGCGAGCGTGTCTACCCTCGGGACAGGAGGTCATGACCCATGATCGTGCTCGGCAACTTCCTCGTCGCCCTCGGAGGGGTCGTGCACACGACGCTGTCCCTCGCCTCGCTGGTGCTGATCGCCCGCGTCCTGTTCTCCTGGTTCCGCCCCAATCCCCCCGCCGGGCTACTCCGTACCCTGGTCTCAGCGGTCTACCGGCTGACGGATCCAGTCCTCGATCGGACCCGCGAGTGGCTGCCCTTCCTCCAGATCGGAGGCCTGGATCTGTCTCCGATCGCGGTGTTCGTGGCGATCTCGTTCCTGGATCGGTTCCTGACCGGCAGCCTGACCCAGCTCGGCTACGGCATGCTGTAGTCATCAAGAGCGGTGTCCTGGGGTGAGGCCTCCCCGTCGGGGCGGCGTCTGGGATCGGACGTGGCCAACCTTCGCGTCGGTGGAGGAATGCGGCTAGTACAACCGCCCTCCTTGGAGCCCGACGATGGACGAGCTGGCCGCGAAGCTGCGGCGTCAATCCGCGGTCACCATGCTGTTGCCCCTGTTCTTCCTCTCCGGGGCCACCGCGCTAACCTACCAGACCCTGTGGGTGCGCGAGCTACAGCTGGTCTTCGGGACCTCCACCTTTGCGATCTCCACCGTGCTCGCGGCCTTCATGGCGGGGCTGTCGCTGGGGGGGTTCGCGATGTCACGCTACGCCGATCGCCTCAGACAGCCGCTGCTGGCCTATGGCCTGCTGGAGATCGGGATCGGGCTCTATGCTG
>DRPG01000545.1 GCA_011376105.1 Deltaproteobacteria bacterium | reverse complement strand
GGCGGGGGTCGTCACCGGGCGCTACAAGACGAGGCACCGGCGCAAGGTCGTCACCACCTTCACGCTGGGCACCCGGGAGCTGTACGACTGGGCCCACAACAACCCCGTCGTCGAGGCCCACCCCTGCGATCACACCAACGATCTGGTGGTGGCGAGCAGCAACGATCGCCTCGTGGCGATCAACTCCGCGATCAGCGTGGATCTGACCGGGCAGGTGAACAGCGACTCGATCGGCCCCCGGATCTACTCGGGGGTCGGAGGTCAGGTCGACTTCATACGTGCCGCGAGTCGCTCAAGAGGAGGTGTCCCGATCATCGCCCTGCCGTCGACCGCCCGTGGCGGCACCGTGTCGCGGATCGTGCCGCGACTGGCGCCGGGGGCAGGGGTCGTCACCAGCCGGGCCGACGTCCACTGGGTGGTCACCGAGCACGGGGCCGTCGATCTGTTCGGGAAGACCCTGCGCCAGCGCGCCGAGGCCCTGGTCTCGATCGCCCACCCCGACTTCCACGACGAGCTGGAGGCGACGCTGCGGTAGCGCCGGGCCTGTCGGGGCTCGCGTCGTCTGAGGCCCAAAGCCGGAGCCGAGCCTCGGGGCCGGGGGCGCCTGGCCCGCCGCGGACAAGATCGCGACCCACGCCGGAGCCAGCGCCTGTCCACGTCGGCGCACGCCCCGTCGGGGCCTGGTTCCAGCGGGGGCCGATCCGTGGGTCCCCGCCGTGCGCCCTGCCTGGGGGCGGATCCCCCCGCTCGCGTGGGACGTGCCCGGGATATCGTCTGTCCGGGCACGAGGGGGCTTGGTGATCGAGGACGGGCTAGAGGAGGGGAGATCGGGCACACGCTGGTCTCTGGTGCTCTTGGCGCTGTGCCTGGCGCTGCTCGTGGCGAGGGTGGCTCCGGCGCCCTGGCCCACGGGCCCTGCCCTGCTGCACATCTCCCGCGGAGAGGTGACGCTGCTCGAGGCGCCGCTGCTCCTCGACGCCTCGCCGGCCCAACAACTCGAGAGCGACGCGTTGACGGTCGAGCTGTCTGAGCGTGCCGGGCCGATGGAGCGCATGGCGCTGATCCTGACGCCGCGGATCGAAGCCGACGATCCTGCGCCTCTGCGGATCGTGCTGCGCCTGTCGGACGGGCGTGAGGAGCTGGTCCCGGTGATCCGGGGGCTGGCCGGAGGGCGCCTGCTCGCTGCCCGTCAGCCCCTCTCCGAGCCAGCGGTGATGCTGGGGCTGCTCGCGCTGGTCGTGGTGCTGTGGGTGAGCGAGGCGCTGCCCCTGTTCGTCACCTCGCTGCTCGTGCCGATCGTGCTGGTGGGGGCCTCGATCACCGACGCAGCGGCCGCCCTCGCGCCGTTCTTCCACCCGATCATCGCGCTGTTCCTCGGGGGCTTCCTCCTGGCGATCGCGGTGCGCCGGGTGGGGCTCGATCACCTCGCGGCGATCGCGATCATCCACTGGATGGGGCGCAGCCCCGCCCGGCTGTTTGCTGCGGTGTTGGGGATCTCGACGTTCCTGTCGATGTGGATGTCCAACACCGCGGCGGTGGCGGTGATGATCCCCGTGGCCCTGGCGATCTGTGAGCCGCTGGACGACGACGCCTACCGCAAGACCCTCGTGCTGGGCCTCGCCTACGCCGCCACGATCGGGGGGGTGGGCAGCGCCATCGGCACCCCCGCCAACCCGATCGCCATCGCGTTCCTCGAGGCGTACACGAGCCGCACCGTGACCTTCGCCCAGTGGTTTGGCTTTGGCCTGCCGATGGTGGTGACGTTCCTCCCGCTGATGGGGGGGTACCTGTGGTGGGCCCAGGGGGTGCAGCTCGACGATGTGCGCTTCGTCGAGGCGAGGCGGATCGCTGAGGCGGAGTGGCGGCTCCTCGGTCCCCTGTCCCCGGCGCAGTGGCAGGTGCTCGGGGTGATGGGCCTGGTCGTGATCGGCTGGCTGACCGAGCAGCAGCACGGTGTCCACACCGGGATCGTGGCCCTGGCCGGCGCGGTGGCGCTGGCCACCCTGGGGATCGTGGGGACCCGGGAGCTGCGAGGGGTCTCGTGGGAGTCCCTGCTGACGTTCGGGGGCGGGATCGCGCTGGGGACCTCCCTCACCCAGGCCGGCGTGAGCGACTGGGTGGCGACGCGGATGGAGATCTTGTCGAGCCTGCCCTCGTCGGTGGCGATCAGCCTGGTGGCGATCGTGGCCCTGGCCCTGACCACCGTGGCCTCGAACACGGCGTCCGCGGCGGTGCTGGTCCCGCTGATGATCCCGCTGTCTGCGGTGCTTGGGCTGGATCCAGTCGTCCTGGTCGTGGTCGTCGCCATCGCCTCGTCGGTGGACTTCGCCTTGGTCATCGGCACCCCGCCGACCCTGATGGCCTACAGCACCCGCCTGTTCACCGCGGGTGAGATCTTTCGGATCGGAGCCGCCCTCGATCTGATCGGGATCTCCCTGCTCGTGACCGTGGTGATAGCCACCTGGCGGCTGCTCGGGCTGGTCTGAGCCGGCTGAGCGCGACGATCGATCACCCCTGCAGCGGGCCCAGCCAGACGACAAAGCACGCGCCCCCCGACGGCGCGGGACGGTACTGGATCGTGCCTTGGTGGGCCTCGGCGATCTGTCGACAGACAGCCAGCCCCAGCCCGGTGCCCCGGGCCTTGGTGGTCACAAAGGGCTCGAACAGTGTCTCGCGGTGCTCCTCCGGCACCCCCGGCCCCTCGTCGGAGACCCACAGCTCCAGGCCCTCTCCCTCACCTCCGGATCGACACCCGATCTCGATCCGGCCCGATCCAGACGTCGCCTGGACGGCGTTCTGGAGCAGGTTGGTGAGCATGCGCGCCAGCATGCCCGGATCCACGGGCCAGATCAGACCCTCCGGGGCGATGATCGTGATCTCCGGGGCCCTGGAGGAGGCCTGCGCCGGCTCGAGCAGGGACACCACCTCCTGCAGCAGCGGCAGCAGCGGGATCGGGCTGCGGTGAGGCTGCCTCGGGCGGGCGAACTGCAGCAGCTCCTCCACCAGCAGGTTCAGCTCAGCGAGGCGGTGCAGAGCCTTGCCCGAGATCGTGTGCTCGGGGGAGCCCGGCTCGAACCGATCCTGCAGCAGCTCCAGGACCCCGCGGATCCCCGCCATCGGGTTGCGGACCTCGTGGGCGAGGACCGCCGCCATCTGCCCCATCCGCCGCAGGCCCTCGGTGCGGGCCAGCTCCTCCTTGCGATCCGCGAGCTCCCGCAGGGAGCGGACGAGCTCTCGGGTCCGGTAGGCCCGATCGAGGCCGATCGCCGCGATGTCCGCCAGGCCCTCAGCCAGGGATAGCACCGGGGCAGGGTGCTCGGGGGGGCTCCTCCAGCCGATCAGCAGCACTCCATACAGCCCGCCCCCCGAGGTCAGGGGCAGCGCACGGGACTCGGTGACGTCCGCCACCCCCTGCAGCAGGTCGACCCAGGTGTCCGGAGCTGTTGGATCGGGGGCGTGCAGCAGCGCCCCGGAGCAGCCCCGCACCTCGGCCAGCGCGAGGGCCCCCGCGTCGGTGGTGGCGTACACCGCGAGGACCGAGGCGCCTAGGTGGCGCTTGGCGGCGTCGGCGAGCCGGGTCGCGATCACGACTGGATCCTCTGCGTCGGCCACGTCGCGGGACAGCTCGACCAACGCCGTGATCGGAGTCTCGTTCAGGCTTGACACCGCCGCACTGTACCGCTCTTGGGGACGCCGAGCGACCATGTTACGCCACGCGCCCCCTCTGAGGCTCCATGCTCCCAGACACCACCCCCGTCACGCCCGACGCGCACACCTTGGCGCTGCGCCTGCGCTTCTTCCGTATCGATCCAGGGGTGCTCGCCCGGCTGGCCGCTCTGCGACCCTTCGCCGAGCGGACGATGTCCGACATCATCGATCGGTTCTACGAGCACCTACTGTCCCAGCCCGAGACCCGTGACTACCTCGACGATCCTGCGCTGGTCGAGCGGCTGAAGCGAAAGCAGGCGGCCTATTTTCTCGGGATGTTCCGCGGTGAGATCGATCTGGCCTACGTCCAGGGGCGGATGAAGGTCGGCGCGGTCCACGCGAAGCTGGCGGTGGCGACCCAGTGGTATGTCGGTGCATGCACCCACTACCTGCAGCTGATCCACGAGCACCTCCACCGGGAGCGGGCCAGCGACGAAGAGCGCCGGGCGAGCTTCGAGGCGATCGAGCGGATCATGCACTTCGACGTCTCGCTGGCGATCGACGCCTACATCGCGAGGCACCACGAGTCCCGGCTGCGCCACCAGGAGGCGATCCGAGAGCTCTCCACGCCGGTGATTCGGGTCCATGATCGGGTGTTGCTGCTGCCGCTGGTGGGCACCATCGACAGCGCGAGGGCTCAGCGGGTGATGGAGAGCGTGCTGGTGCGGATCGGAGAGGAGCATGCGCGGGTGCTGCTGCTCGATATCGCCGGCGTCACGGTGGTCGACACTCAGGTCGCCGACTACCTGCTCAAGACCACCAGCGCGGTCCGGCTCCTCGGAGCGAAGACGATCCTCACCGGGATCAGCCCCCAGGTCGCCCGCACCGTCGTCGAGCTGGGCGTGGATCTGACCTCCCTGTACACCCGCAACACGCTGTCCGACGGCCTCGATCTGGCGCTGTCGCTGCTCGACAAGCAGATCCGCACGATCGATCAGGAGCGCGTGTGAGCTCGATCCCGATCCTGCGGATCCGGGGGCACCTGCTGGTCCCGGTGCAGCCCGATCTGAGCGACGAGGTGGTCAACCGGCTCCAGAATGATGTGCTCGAGGCGATCGCGGGCGAGCGGGATCGGAGCGGTGGGCTGCTGCTCGACATCTCGGGCCTGCAGATCGTCGACACCTATGTCGCGCGGGTGCTCGCCGACACCGCGTCGATGGCGGCGCTCATGGGGCGGCGGACCGTGCTCTGTGGCATGCGGCCGGAGATCGCCGCGACCCTGGTCCAGATGGGCTACCTGCTCGAGGGGGTGTGCACCGCGCTGGACGTCGACGATGGCCTCGATCTGCTGGGGCTCCCGAGGTGACGCCCGGTGCCCACGCCAGCTCGACAGAGCGCCTGCAGATCGAGGCTGAGGCCGACGTGGTGGTGGTGCGTCGCCGTGCACGCGAGCTGGCTATCGCTCAGGGCTTCGATGCGTTCGCCGTCGCGGCGATCACCACCGCGGCCTCCGAGCTGTCGCGCAACGTGTGGTGCCACGGCGGAGGCGGGCATGCGCTGCTCGAGACCGTCAGCGACGCGGGGCGGGTGGGGCTGCGCTTGAGGTTCATCGACGAGGGGCCGGGGATCGCGGATCTAGAGCTCGCGCTGCGGGGCGGCTGCAGCACGGGGCGCAGCCTGGGGCTGGGCCTGTCGGGCAGCCGCAGGCTGGTCGACGCGTTCCACATCGAGACCTCGCCGGGCGAGGGCACGACCATCGAGGTGCTGAAGTGGGCGAGGTTCCCACACTGAACATCCTGGATCGTGCGTCGGTCTCCCTCGCGCGTCAGCGGGTCCTGGCCTGTGCCGAGGCCGCCGGCCTGTCCGAGCAGGAGAGCGCGTGGATGCTGCTGGTGGTGAGCGAGCTGGCGCAAAACCAGCTCGACCACGCCGAGGATGGGACGATCTCCTGTGCCGTGGTGCAGCGCGCTGGGGTGTCGGGGATCGAGATCGAGGCCGCCGATCGGGGCCCGGGGATCGCGGAGCCTGCGTCGGCGATCGCCGGGCTGCTGCCGAGCCGGGGCCTGGGGGTGGGGCTCGCGGGGGTGCGCAGGAACGTGGGGGAGCTCGACGTCGATGTGCGGATCGGGGTGTCCACGACCCTGAGGGTCCGACGGTTCGCGGCTTCGGTCCCCCGGCACCCGGAGGTGGCGGTGATCGGACGCGGCCTGTCGGTGCCCAGCGGGGACGACGCGTGGGTCTCGCGCACCGAGGACGTCCTGTGGCTCGCGGGGATCGACGGGGTGGGCCACGGCTCCCCCGCCGAGCAGGCCGCCTCGAGGGCGAGGGCCTGGCTGCGGCGGCAGCAGGGCTCCGATCCAGTGGCGCTGCTCGAGGCCCTGCACGCCGAGCTGAGGCGCACCCGCGGTGCAGCGATCACCCTCGCGCGCTGGGATCTGGCCGCCGATGAGCTGGTGGTGGCCGGGGTGGGCAACGTCGCGGCGCGCCTGTACACACCCGATGGGCACCTGCACGGGATGATGCCCACCTCCGGGATCCTGGGGCACCGCTGGATCTCCACCCCCAGGATCCACCGGGTGCAGACCACGCCCCGCTCAGTCCTGCTCCTGGCCACCGACGGGATCGCCTCGCGCAGCGATCCAGTGCCTCCGATCGTCGGTCGCTCCGCGGCCCACATCGCTCAGATCGTGGTGGCCCAGGCGGCCAAGGAACACGACGACGCGTTGGTGATCGTCGCCCGCTGAGCGGGGCGCTCAGCCATCGGACTCAGCGAGGACGTGCTCCTGCACCACGGTCGGGGCGTCCTCGCCGTGGACCCGGACCGTGAGCACAGGGCAGGGGGCGGTGCGCACCACCTGCTCCGCGACGCTGCCGAGGAACAGCCTGCGGAGCCCGACCCGGCCGTGGGTGCCCATCACGATCATCGAGGCGCCAAGCGCCTCAGCGCACTCGACGATCACCGCCGCGGGGACGCCCGCGTGGACCTCGATCCGGGTCAGCACGCCGCGCTCGGTGAACGGCTGGGCCAGCCGCTCCAGGCCCCTCCTCGCGTCCTCGGTCAGCGCCTGGAGCGCCGTCTTACCGTCGTCGGACGCGCCGGTGTGCAGGATCGTGTCCGGCTTGACCCCCTCCGGCAGGTGGACCACACCGAGCAAGACCACCGCGTCACCGAGGCGCGAGGCGAGGTGCGAGGCGGTCTGGGTGATCTCCACACAGGGCCCAGCGTGATCGAGGGGAACCAGCAGGGTCTCGGACATCGTGCCTCCCGGGGCTCATGGGCTGGATGACATGCAGCAGCCGTGCCAGGGTGCTCGGGCGGAGCGTGCTACCCCCTCGTCTCGCGGAGCGAGCGCGCCATGTATCGGAGCACATCGGTCACCGACAGCAGTCCCACCAACCCGCCGTCCTCTCCCACGACCGGCAGGGAGCCGATCCGGGCGTCGGCGAGGATCTGGCAGGCCTGGGCCAGCGGGGTCTGCTCGGTCACCGAGATCGCGGGGCTGCTCATGCCCTGGCGCACCGTCGGTCGGCTGCGGACGTCGGGCATGTTCGTAGGCGGGGGCTGGCGGGCCCTGGGCCCCAGCATCCGCTCGAGATCCCGCTGAGTGACGATCCCCACCAGCTGATCGTCGTCGACGACCGGCAGCTCATGGATCGAGGCCTCCTCCATGGTCTGCAGCGCGTCCCAGACCGACGTCGATGGTGCGGTCCACAGCAGCTGGCGGGTCATGATCTCCTGAACATTCATCTGTCCCTCCCCGAGGATCGCTAAGAGCAAGGGGCGTGCCGGGCTGCCCGTGGCGCCGGCCTAGACCCCCCCAGGGTCTCCTTTATCCCGGGCGAGGACCGGCCCTAGACCTGGAGTGGCCCCGGCGTGGGGAGGGCGGGTGGCGGGTGGCGGCGGGTGGCGGCGGGTGGCGGGCGAGCTGGGGGGGGCGGGGGGCCACAGGGGACCGTTCGCGGCCGCACAGCTCGAAGCGCCGAGCCGGGGTGCGTTAAGCCGTCGAGCCCAGGGTGGAGGCTCGGATGACGACGTCGCGACACAGCTCCGGAGCCCACCCCGGGGAGGTGGAGGCCCCGCACGGGCTCGGAGCGGACGAGGCACGGAGACGCCTCGAGGCGGAGGGGCCCAACGCCCTGCGGGAGATCCGGGGGCGGACCGCCGCGGGCATGCTGCTCGATCAGCTCCGGAGCCCGTTCGTCCTGCTCCTCGGGGGGGCCGCCGGCCTGGCGTTTGCGCTCGGCGAACGGATCGACGCGATCGCCATCGCGACTATCCTCGGCCTCAACGCGGTGGTGGGGGTCGTGCAGGAGTGGCGCGCCGAGCGCTCCCTAGACGCGCTGCGCTCGATGACCGCGCCCCGGGCGCGGGTGCTGCGGGACGGCCACGCGGTCCAGCTCAACGCCGCTGAGGTGGTCCGGGGAGACGTGCTGCTGCTCGAGGCAGGGGAGGTGGTCGCGGCGGACGCCCGGTTGCTCGAGGCGCACCGGCTGTCCACCGTTGAGGCGGCCCTGACCGGCGAGGCGCTGCCAGTGCCCAAGGGGATCGAGCCGGTCGGCGACGACGTGCCGCTGGCGGATCGCTCCGATCGGGTGTTCGCCGGGACCTCGGTGGCGGCGGGTACCGGCCGGGCCGAGGTGATCGCGATCGGGATGCAGACTCAGCTGGGGCACATCGCGGATCTGCTCGATCGCTCGGAGCGAGCGTCCACCCCCCTCGATGAACAGCTCGCCCGGATCAGCCGGTCCCTGCTGGTGATGTGCCTGGGGATCGTCGCGGTGGTGGCCGCCACCGGGCTGGCCCGCGGATCGTCGGGGCTCGATGTGTTGCTGCTGGCGGTGGCGCTGGCGGTGGCGGCGGTGCCCGAGGGGCTGCCGGCGGTGGTCACCGTGGCACTGGCCGTCGGGGTCCGGCGGATGGCCGCGCGCAATGTCCTCGTCCGGCGCCTGGCCGCGGTCGAGACCCTGGGCTGTGCCACGGTGATCTGCACCGACAAGACCGGCACGCTGACCACCGGGCAGATGCGCGTCCGCGAGCTCTGGCCCGGGGGCCGGGTGCGCGCCCTGCTGGAGGTGGCGGCCGCGGTCAGCGACGCTGAGCTCGGCGACGGCGAGGGGACCGAGGACAGCGGGGATCCAACCGAGCTGGCGCTGCTGAGGGCGGCCCGGGAGCTAGGGATCGAGCGGAGCGATCTGGAGGCGCGCTGGCCGAGGGCCGGGGAGCTCCCCTTCGACAGCGAGCGGATGCGGATGAGCGTCGTGCGTCGGGTCGACGGTGGCCTCCGGATCTTCACCAAGGGGGCCCTGAGCACGGTCTCGCCGCTGTGCGCGCCCGCCGCCGGTGCCCCGGACGTGGCTGAGGCCCGGGCGGTGGAGGAGGCACTGGCTACGCGGGGGCTGCGGGTGCTGGCGATCGCCTCCGGAGACGGCGACGCCGAGCAGAGCCTGGCCCTGGTGGGTCTGGTGGGCCTGGCGGATCCACCACGGGCGTCGGCGGTCGAGGCGATCACGGCCGCGAGGCGGGCTGGGATCCGCACGGTGATGCTCACCGGAGATCACGAGACCACCGCGATCGCGATCGCAGACGAGCTGGGGCTGGTGGGCCCCGATGGGCAGCCCAGCAGCGCGGTGTACGCCCGGATCACCCCAGAGGAGAAGCTCCGGATCGTCGAGTCCCTGGTCAACGACGGCGAGATCGTGGCGATGACCGGCGATGGGGTCAACGACGCTCCAGCGATCCATGCGGCCCACGTGGGGATCGCCATGGGGATCGCGGGCACCGAGGTCACACGCGAGGCCGCCAGCATCGTGCTCGCAGACGATCGCTTCGCCTCGATCGTGGAGGGGATCCGCGAGGGTCGGGCGATCCACGACAACATCCGCAAGACGGTGCTGTACCTGGTGGCGGGCAACACCGCGGAGCTGGGGGTGGTCCTGGTGGCGAGCCTCGCGGGGCTCCCGGCCCCGCTGCTGCCGATCCACCTGCTGTGGATCAACCTGGTGACCGACGGCCTGCCAGCTCTGGCCCTGGGCGTCGAGCCCCCGGATCAGGACACGATGGCGCTCCCTCCACGTCCGCCGGGGCAGCCCATGCTGGGGTGGGATGGGTGGGCCCTGGTGGCGGCCTCGGCCCTGCTGGAGACCTCGGCGGTGCTCGGGGTGTACCACTACGCCCTGGGGCGGCTCGATCTCGCCACCGCGCAGACCCTGGCGTTCACCACCTTGGTGACCAGCGAGCTGCTGCGGGTGTTTGCGTTCCGAAGCAGGCTCCGGCTGCTGCCGGAGCTGGGCGTGCGCAGCAACCCACTGCTGATCGGGGTCGTGCTCCTGTCCGGGCTCACCCTGGCGGGGATGACCGAGCTCGAGCAGGCCCGGCGCGTGTTCCACCTCGCCTCCCTGTCCCCCGGGCTGTGGACCCTGAGCCTGAGCGCAGCCCTGATCCCGGTCAGCGTGCTGGAGCTGTCGAAGCTGGTGCTCCGGGGATCCACCCCCCGTGCCCCGGGGCTGCACGATCCCGGGTGAGGGTGGCGCTGCGCGCTGGAGCCCGAGCCCCGAGCCCCGAGCCCCGAGCCCCGAGCCCCGAGCCCCGAGCCCCGAGCCCAGGGCTGGAGTTACCGCCGGGGCCCGGGCCTGGCCGCATCCTCAACCGCTGGGGCTGCCCTCGGCCTCTGCTGCGGCCTCTGCTGCGGCCACGTGCCTGCGGACCGCCACCAGGGAGTCGGGGTTGACCGAGATGCTGTCGATCCCGCAGGCCACCAGGAAGCGTGCAAACTCTGGGTGATCAGACGGCGCCTGGCCACACAGCCCGATCTTGGTTCCGGTGCGGTTCGCGACCGCGATCACGTCCCGGATCAGGGTGGAGACGGCCTCGTCCCGGGCGTCGAACAGGTGCTGGAGCTCGGCGGAGTCTCGATCGATGCCCAGGGTGAGCTGAGTGAGATCGTTGCTGCCGATCGAGAACCCGTCGAAGCGCTCGGCGAACTGCTCCGCCAGGATCACGTTGCTCGGGACCTCGATCATCACGTAGATCTGCAGCCCCTCCCGGCCCCGGACCAGGCCGTGCTCAGCCATCACCTCGAGCACGCGATCGGCCTCCCAGGGGGTTCGGCAGAAGGGGATCATCGGGATGATGTTGCGCAGCCCGATGACCTCGCGGGCCCGCCGCAGGGCGCGACACTCCAGGGCGAACCCGTCGCGGTAGCGCTCGCTGTAGTAGCGGCTCGCTCCACGGAAGCCGATCATCGGGTTGTGCTCGATCGGCTCGAACAGCTCGCCTCCGATCAGCTGAGCGTACTCGTTCGACTTGAAGTCGCTCATCCGGACCACCACCGGGTGGGGGTGCTGGGCTGCGGCGATGCTGGCCATGGCCGAGGCCAGGCGCTCGACAAAGAAGGTCTCTCCGTCGGGGTAGCCTCGGATCACCTCGGCGATCCGCTGGCGGATCGTGGGATCGGGGATCCGGGCGTCGGACAGCAGGGCCAGGGGGTGGACCCGCACCACGCTGTTGATGATGAACTCCATCCGGGCGAGGCCGATCCCCTCGCAGGGCACCCGCCACCAGCGGAACGCGGTCTGGGGGCTGCCCACGATCATCATGATCTGGGTCTTGGTCTCGGGCAGCTCGCCCACGTCGAGGTCGTCGCAGTGGAACGCCAGCGCTCCGGCGTACACCCGGCCCCGATCGCCCTGGGCACAGCTGACGGTGATCGGCTGGCCGGTGTGGATCACCGACGTCGCGTCGCCGCTGCCGACGATCCCCGGCACCCCGAGCTCTCGGCAGATGATCGCGGCGTGGCTGGTGCGGCCCCCGCGCTCGGTCACGATCCCCGAGGCCCGCTCCATGATCGGCATCCAGTCGGGATCGGTCATGGTGGTGATCAGCACGTCGCCGTCCTTGAAGCAGTCCGCGTCGGTGGGATCGAGCAGCACCCGGGCCCGCCCGCTGGCGATCCCGTGGCCGACGGCCACCCCCTCGGTCAAGATCTCTCCCTCCTCCTCTAGGATCCAGGAGCGCAGGCTCGCCGCGGGGCTGCGGGCGTGGACCGTCTCGGGGCGGGCCTGGGTGATGAACAGCTCGTGGCTCACACCGTCGAGGGCCCACTCGATGTCCATCGGGCGTCCATAGTGATCCTCGATCTGGACCGCCCAGCGCGCCAGCTGTAGGACCTGATCGTCGCTGATGGAGAGCCGATCGCGATCGGCTCTGGCGGTCGGGACCCGCACGTTGCGCTGCGCGCCCTTGGGACGGAGCAGCGTGCTCTCCTTGGTCCCCAGGCGGCGCTCGAGGATCGGTCGGGCCTGGGGATCTGAGAGCAGGGGCTTGAACACGCGGAACTCGTCGGGGGTGACGTGGCCCCCCACGACGCTCTCGCCCAGCCCCCAGCTGCTGTCGATGAGCACCACGCCGCCAAAGCCGGTCTCGGTGTCGAGGGTGAACATGGTGCCGGCGCTGCCCTCGCCCGAGCGCACCATCCGCTGGATCCCGACTGAGAGGGCCACGTCCTGGGCGTCGTAGCCATGGTGGTGGCGGTAGGTGATCGCCCGATCGGTGTGCAGCGACGCAAAGCAGCGCCGGCAGTGCTCGAGGACCGACTCGATCCCCGAGACGTCGAGGAAGGTCTCCTGCTGGCCGGCGAAGCTCGCGTCGGGCAGATCCTCGGCGGTCGCGCTGCTGCGCACCGCCACCGCGGTGTCCTCCTCGCCGAGCCGCTCACACAGCGACGCATACGCCAGCGTCACCTCGCGCTGGAGATCGTCGGGCCAGGGGGCGGAGGACACCGCGTCGCGGATCGCGCGGCCTGCGGCCTGCAGATCGATCTCACCGGCCCGCAGCCGCACCAGGTGATCGGCGATCCGGGGGCCTAGCTGCGCGGCCTCGATGAAGCGTCGGTAGCCGGCGGCGGTGACGGCAAAACCCCCGGGCACCCGGATCCCGGCTGGGCCCAGGGCACGGATCATCTCCCCAAGGGAGGCGTTCTTACCCCCGACGATCGCCACGTCGTCGATGCCGATCTCCTCGAACCAGCGGATGTAGCTGCTCATGAACTCCTCCAGATCCCTGGGCCCGAGCGGAGCCTGCGGGGCTCCACTGGGTCGAAGGGGCTGCCTCAGCCTCGAACGATCAGGGTCGCACAGGGGCTCGAGCGGACCAGTCGCTCAGCGACGCTGCCATAGGCCAGGTGCTGCAGCCCCCGGCGGCCGTGGGTGGGCATTGTGACGAGGTCCACCTCGAGGGCTGCGGCTACCTCGGCGAGCTCGCCCCCGGGGTTGGCGGTGAAGGAGGAGGTGTAGTGCTGCTCAGCCTCGATGCCCGCCTCCGCGAGGGCGGTGCTGAGCTGGTGCTCGGCCCACTCCCGGTGGGGGTGCTCGCGGGTCTGGTCCCGGAGCAGCCCGATCTCCTCGTACAGGCGCAGATCCGCCAGGGCGTACACCACATGGAGCGCCGTGTCTGGGCCCAGCCACTCGCGGGCGAGCTGCAGCGGTCGCAGATCGATCTCGGACGCGTCCAGCGGCGCCATCACCTTCAGCGCCCTGTCCTCTGGAGGTGGATCGCCGTCGAGGTGGACCACCAGCACCGGCGCGTTGGCCTCGCGGACCACCCGCTCGGCCACCGAGCCGAGGAACAGCCGCTTGAGGCCGGTCCGGCCGTGGGTGCCCAGCAAGAGCAGATCGAACCCGGAGGCCACAGAGGACAGGGTCGCGCCGGGGGGGCCCACCAGCAGCTCGTTCGAGCCCCGCAGCCGGTGGGGGATCTTGGAGGACAGGCGCTCCAGCGCGCTGGCCTCCGAGGCCCGGCACCGCGCCCACTCCTGAGCCAGCGTCGCTGTGTCGATGTCCCCGAACAGCTGTGCGGGATCCCCCAGGAGGTGGGACACCGAGCGCAGGTGGATCGTGGCCCCCAGCCGGGAGGCCCAGGCCAGGGCATGGGCCATCACGGTCTCAGGGCCATCTGCCAGGTCTACCGCCACCATCATGTCCATGGATCACCTCCTGGTTTGCCCAGGCTCGAGCAAGCCCTGTGCCAGACCACCGCGGTGGCCCTCAGCGGCGGAACCCGAGGTGCAGGGGAAGGATCCGGGTCTGGTGCAGGACCCCGAAGCGGTGGGGGTGGGCATAGACGAGCAGGGGCTCGTCGCGGATCACCTCGTCGTCGTCTCGATCCGGACCCCGCAGGGCGCCTCGGGTGGCGTGGGCGGCCACCACCCGCCCGATCAGCAGGTTGTTGTCGTCGAGGCCCTCGATCACCCGATCCAGGGTGCACTCCAGCGCCAGGTGGGCGCCCTCGACCCAGACGCCCTCGATCTCGTCCGCCGGGATCGTGTGGATCCCGGCGAGGGTGGGCTTGTTCCCTGCCTCGTCCCGGGGACCCGCGGCGAGGGTGACGTCGAGGACCTGCCTCGGTCGGAGGAAGGAGACGGTGAAGCTGCCTGTCCTCGTCGCGTTCTTCCAGGTGGTGTGCTCCGGGACACAGGAGAACGCGATCCAGGGGCCGAAGGAGACGGGGGAGGCCATGTGCTTCGGCGCGAGATCGTGACCTCCGTCGGGATCGAGGGTGCCCACCAGGACCAGGGGGGCCACCAGGAAGGTGCGATCCCACAGCTCGGGATCGATCGGCACCCGCACGCTCTCCGGCGCGATCACGCCGACGGTGTACCCCGGGGGATCGAGGCGCACCGACGTGTCGAGCCCGGGCACGCTCACCGGCCAGCCCAGCTTCCTGGCGATGTGCCCCCGCATCGCGTCTGCGGCGCCGGGCTCCCCGTGCACCACGAACACCTGGCGCGGGGGCGCGGGCCAGCGCCCGAGCCAGTCGAGGATCTCCTTGTGGTCCGCATGGGCCGACCAGGCGTCCATCCGGGCAACCTCGCAGCGGATCGGCACGTCTCGCCCGTGTACCCGGACCTCGTCGGCACCCTCGAGGATCGCCGCTCCTCGGGTCCCGCTGGCCTGAAATCCGCAGAACAACAGGGTGTTCTTGGGATCCGGGGCCAGGTGCCGGAGGTGGTGGAGCACCCGCCCCCCCACCAGCATGCCCGAGGCGCTCAGGATCACCTTTGGCTCGGGACGCTGGTGCAGGGCCTTGGAGTCCTCGACGGTGCGGACCAGCGTGGCGGAGCGGCACATGGCGCGGGTCTGGTCCCAATCCAGCTTGTGGTCGTCGAGGTGATCGAGGTACAGCTCGGTGGCCTCGATCGCCAGCGGGCTGTTGATGAAGATCGGCAGATCCGCGGGCAGGCGACCGGCCTGGATCAGCGTGTACAGGCCGAACAGCACCGCCTGAGTGCGCCCCACCGCGAAGGAGGGGATCAGCACCGTCCCGCCCCGCTCGATGGTGCGGAGCACCACCGCGTGTAGATCGTCGAGTGGATCGCCCCGGGGGTGGGTCCGCAGGCCATAGGTGGACTCCACCACCAGGTGATCCACCGGCTCGAGCGGGGGCTCGGGGGGCGGCATGAGCAGATCGTCAGGGCGCCCCAGATCTCCAGAGAACAGCACTGCGGTGGTGGCCGTCTCGAGGCGGATGCTGGCGGCCCCGAGGATGTGCCCAGCGCGCTGGAAGCGTGCACGCATCGGCCCGATGGTGACGGGCTGGCCCCACGCCACCGGCTCCAGCTGCGCCAGGGCGGCGACAGCCTGGCCCTCGGTGTACAGCGGCTGGGGGGGGCGGTGCCGCGAGTAACCCCGCCGAGCTGCGTGCTTTGCGTCCTCCTCCTGGATGTGACCCGCGTCGGGCAGCAGCAGCCGGGCGAGGGCCGCTGTGCCGCTGCTGCAGTAGATCGGCCCGCTGAAGCCCTGAGCGACCAACCTCGGCAGGTATCCGCTGTGATCGATGTGGGCATGGGTCAACAGCACCGCGTCCAGGGTGTGGGGATCGAGGGGCAGCCGCTCCCAGTTGCGCAGGCGCAGCATCTTGAGGCCCTGGAACAGGCCGCAGTCGACCAACAGCCTGGTGCTGCCGACCTCCACCAGGAACTTGGAGCCGGTCACGGTCTCGGCGCCGCCGAGGAAGGTCAGCTGCATGGTCTCTCCTGTCGATCGTCGGGTCCGGCTGTGGCACGCGCTAGTCGGTGGCGACCTCTTCGCACAGCAGGCTCAGCTGTCGCTCCCGGGCCTCGTGATCCGCCAGCGCTCCGGCCAGCTCCCCGATCCGCTCCCGCAGCCGAGGAGGATCGGGGACCTTGAGGGCCTCGACGGCCTCCAGCAGAGCCCCGTGCTCCCGGCGGAGCCTCCCGATCGCCTCGCGCTGGGCCGGCAGCCAGGCCTCCAGCCGATCGAAGAACCCGCCCTCAGTCTCCTCGTGGGCGAAGTGGGGCGGGAGGATGGTCGACAGCCACGAGAGCTCCGAGGACAGATCCACGTCGGCGCCCTCAGCCTCGGCCCGGACCTGATCGAGGAAGCGCTGCACCGCTGAGTGGGTGGTGACGATCGCGCCCACCAGGGCGTGGGACATCCCGGGATCGGCGGAGGGGAACAGCCGGGCTGCGTCGAGGTGGGCCACCACCGCGTGGAGCACGTCGCGCCGGGTGACGATCCGCAGCACCCGGCGCCGACGATCGACGATGGGCAGGCAGCCGATCCGGCACGCGTGCATCCGCATCGCTGCGTCCAGCAGGCCCAGCCCCGGGGGGGCGGTGATCGGCTGAGTGTCCCCCAGGACCTCCCCGACCGACAGCTCGGGGCGTCGGGCCACGTCGGCCCCGACGAGATCCCGCAGCGATAGCACCCCCACCACCCGATCCCCCTCGGTGATCACGACGTGGCGGATCTCCTCCTCGAGCATGGTCCACAGGGCCTGGCCGGCGGGGGCGTCGGTGGGGATCCCGTGCACCTGATCCGAGCCCTCCGCGTCGACGCCGATCTTCTCGTCGAGGACGCCGGGCGCCAGCGCGAGCACGTCGACCTCGGTCAAGACCCCGATCGGGCGCTGATGGGTGTCGATCACCACCAGCGCGTCGGCGCGGGTCTGCCCCAGCCGCTGCAGCGCCACGGCGAGATCTTCGTCGGGGCGGGCCACCTGGGCCGGCGTGGCCACCTCACCGCAGGTCAAGCTGTCCCACGCTGCCTCGTGGGCGATCCAGCCCCGATCGATGTCGAGGAAGGCGCCGTGCCGGAACACGTCGGCGTCGGTCACCAGCCCGATCAGGGATCCCTCGGGGCCTACGACGGGCAGGTGGCGGATCTGGTGCTGCACCAGCATCCGCCCCCCCTCGGCGAGGGGACGCGTCGACGCCACCCGCCAGGGATCCTGGATCATGACCTCGGAGACGCGCATCGAACCTCCCCCCTGCCGCTAGTGCACGCCGTGTGCCAGCCGGTGACGTCCGGATCGGTCTGGCCCGCCGCGCTCAGGCCCCGCCGCGCTCAGGCCTCCGCCGCGCTCAGGCCCCCGCCCGACGTGGGCTGTGGGCTGTGTGAGTCGTCCGGGGGCTCCTTGGGGCCTGGCGCCGATCCGCTCGCCGGTCTATCTGACCCCCGGGGGCGGATCTTCGTGGCAGAACCCGGTGACGTGCTCCTGACCCTCGTTGCGCTGGCGCTGATCGGAGCGGTGGCGCTGCACGTCGTGCTGTACAAGCGCCATGTGCGGGCTGTCTGGGGCTGGCTGGCGCTGGTGACCCTCTCCCCGTTCTTCGGTGGGATCCTGTACCTGATCCTCGGGATCAACCGCGTGCACCGGATCGCACGTCACCTCCCGCTGGCCCTGCCGCCGCCGGCTGGAGATCCCGAGCCGATCGTGCCCCGGGCGCTGGCCGATCTGGCCCGCCTCATCGGTGAGACCAGCCACCGACCCCTGCGCGCTGGCAACCAGATCGCGCTGCTGATCGACGGGGACGAGGCGTATCCAGCGATGCTTGAGGCGATCCGCGGGGCCACCTCGTCGGTGTGGCTCGAGACCTACCTGTTCGACGTCGATGCGTGGGGGCGCCGGTTCATCGACGCGCTACACCAGGCGCAGCAGCGTGGGATCCAGGTCCGGGTGTTGATCGACGGGGTGGGGGCACAGTACAGCGCTCCGACCGCCCTGTCGGTGCTGCGACGCCGGGGGGTCGAGGTGGCGGCCTTCCCCTGGTCGCCCATGCCCTGGCGCTGGACCGCGCTGAACCTGCGCAACCACCGCAAGTGCACCCTCGTCGACGAGCGGATCGCGTTCGTCGGGGGGATGAACATCCGTGCCCACCACGTGCTGTCCGAGCCCCACCGCTGCCCGACCCGGGACATGATGTTGCGGTTGGAGGGGCCGATCGTGCCCGATCTGGGGTCGGTGTTCCGCGGAGACTGGGCGTACGCCACCGGCGAGGCCCTGCCCGAGCTGAGCGCTCCGCCCCAGCGGAGCCCCAGCGGAGGCGCGATCGTGCGGGCCCTGCCCGATGGCCCGGATGGAGACATCGACGTGGCCTGGTGGGCCCTGCTGGGGGCGCTGGCCTGTGCGAGGCGCTCGGTCCGGATCGCGACGCCCTACTTCCTGCCGGAGGCCGAGCTGCTGACCGCGCTGTCGACCGCCGCGCTGCGGGGGGTGCAGGTGGATCTCGTCCTGCCCGCGCGCAACAACCTGCCCTACATGAGCTGGGCGGCGATGGCGGAGGCGCCGGAGCTGGTGGCGCACGGGGTGCGGATCTGGCTCGCGCCACCGCCCTTCGATCACAGCAAGCTGGTGGTGGTCGACTCGTCGTGGTTGTTGGTGGGGAGCTCCAACTGGGACGCCCGCTCCCTGCGGCTGAACTTCGAGCTGGACGTCGAGTGCTACGATCCACAGCTGGCGGGACGGGTCGCCCAGCTGCTCGACGAGCGGCGCGATCGTGCCCACCGGCTCACCACAGAGGAGCTGCAGGCCCGGAGCACGCTGCTCCAGCTGCGGGATCGGCTCGTCCGGCTGGCCAAGCCCTACCTGTGAGCCACCGCGGCGCGAGCTCCGCTGGGTCCAGCCCGTCGAGGCCCGCCGGGGGGCACCAGGGGCCATCGCCAGCGTGGGCTGTCTGGTGGAGACCCAAAGCTCGCCGTCGAGCCAGGCCGCCGGGCTCCTGCGGTGGGGCTTGAGCCCCCGGCGATCGACCTGTGCCAGATCGCGCTCTGCCTGTGCCAGATCGCCCCCACCGATCGAGGGCTCCGCCGCCGCCGGGGCCAGGCTGGAGCACCGGTCTCCATAGACCACAGGCGTGCAGCGGCCCCGGCCGGATCGTGGGCGCCGCGCTGGGGCCGCGTCGCGTCGACCTCGGCCGCCATCGACACCGCAGGCAGCGCTGAGGTCGGCATGGGTCCTGCATCCGAGCCCCCCGGAGGTGAGCATGGGTGACGAGGCACCCCCAGGGGCCCCGATCCACCCTGGCGGTGGGTGATGCTGTCCCTCGAGACCCTGCTGCGACACCGCACGTCCGGCCCGCGATACACCAGCTACCCCCCCGTGCCCCGCTGGGACCCGGGCGGGCCCAACGACGCCCTGCGGAGCCTGGTCCTCGGGGTGTCCGGGCCCGTCGCCCTGTACGTGCACGTCCCGTTCTGTCGTCGGCAGTGCGCCTACTGTGGCTGCAACATGGTGGTCAGCCGTCGCCGGGAGGCCGGTGATCGCTACCTGGATGCCCTGCAGGTCCAGCTGGACACCCTCGGCCCCCTGCAGGTGGCCTGGCTCCACCTCGGCGGCGGGACCCCCACCTGGCTGGATCCAGCGCAGCTCGATCGCCTGTTTGCGATGATCAAGGGCCGGATCCCGGGGGCTGAGACCAGCGTGGAGGTGGATCCAGAGGGGGTCGACACGGCCCGACTGGACGCGCTGGCCCGTGGTGGGGTCGATCGGATCTCAGTGGGGGTCCAGAGCCTCGATCCCGGTGTGATCGAGGCGGTGGATCGGGCCCAGTCTCCACGCTCGGTGGCCCGGGTGATCGAGGGCGCCCGGGCCCGGGGCATGGAGCAGGTCAACGTGGATCTGATGTATGGGTTGCCCCGACAGACGACCGAGACCCTGATCCACACGCTGGATCAGGTGCTCGTCCTGCGCCCGGATCGGCTCGCGGTGTTCGGCTACGCCCACGTCCCCTGGATGAAGGCGCACCAGCAGCGGCTCGCTGAGCTACCCGACACCCGGCAGCGCGCAGACATGGCCTTGGCGGCCCATGGACGCCTGCTGAGGGCGGGCTATGTCTCGATCGGCCTCGATCACTACGCCCTGCCCGACGACGCCCTGGCCCGCGCCCAGCGCG
This sequence comes from Deltaproteobacteria bacterium, assembly GCA_011376105.1. Classification (GTDB taxonomy): domain Bacteria; phylum Myxococcota_A; class UBA796; order UBA796; genus DRPG01. Next base: position 15,718 of record DRPG01000545.1, on the reverse strand, counting down.
GGGGCCGGCTGGATCGCTCCTTCATGGGCTACACCCCCCACGCCCGGCTCCCGGTGGTGGGGATCGGGCCAAGCGCGATCAGCGCGGTCTCCGGCGCGTTTGTGCAGCAGACGACGCACCTGGGGCGCTGGTGGCGTGCCGTGCACGCGGGCATCGATCCCGTGGCCCGGAGCTTCACCAGCACCGCCTTGGATCGCGCCCGGGGGGAGATCATCCGCAGGGTGCTGTGCGATCTCCGGCTGGATCTGGACGAGGCCCGTGCGGATGGACTCGACGTCGATGCGCTGTGCCCGGGTGCCTGGCAGCGCCTCGAGGCACTCCAGGCCGACGGGGTGGTGCAGCTGACCCCGACCCGGCTGCAGGTCACCGACGACGGGCGGCTGCTCGTCCGGAACGTGGCGATGGCCTTCGATCCCCTGGTGGAGGGCTCAGGCTACAGCTCCACGGTCTGAGCCCGGCTGCGATCCCTCCGGGCCTCAGGGCCGTGGGATCGCGTGCCTCGGTCATGAGCCCGCTGAGGCTTGCTGGGGCCCGCTGAGCCCGCTGGGGCCCGCTGAGGCCCTGAGGCCCGCTGAGGCCCTGAGGCCCGCTGGGGTTTGCTGGGGCTCGCTGGGCTATCCTCTGTGGCTCGGGTGGCTGGCCCAGCGACAGTCTTCGATCGTGGGCTGATCCGCTGCGCTCCGGGTGAAGGCCAGATCGATGTAGCCGACGCCCGCGGCCACCAGGCGCTCCCGCAGGGCCTCTCGCCACCAGCTGGGATCTTCATGGGCGGGCAGGGCGATCCGTACCGCGGCGAGGTATCCCTCGTAGGCTGCCTCCCGCCTGCGGATCTCGTCTACGAGCGCGTCGAGCTGTTCCTCGGGCTCGCCCGTGGGGTGGGGATGGGTGCGGGGCTCGCAGGGACGCTCCGCCGTCGCGGGGAGGATCAGCACCGGACAGGGGGCGAAGCGGGACACGTGCTCGGCCACTGAGCCCCGCACCACGCGCTGCAGCCCGCTCCGGCCGTGGCTGGGCATCACGATCAGGGTGGCGCCGATCTCCCGCGCCAGCTCGACGATCCGGGTGCTCGGATCCCCGACACACACATGCAGGATGGCCTCGCGCAGCTCGGTGCCTGCGACACGGTCCTGAAGGCTCGCCAGCGCGTGCCTGCGGCGGAGCTCGTCCTCATCCCTCGGCCACACGATCCCTGGGTAAGACAGATCGATCCTCGGGAGGGCACACACGATGTGGACGTGGCGCAGCGGCAGCCCGAGCTCTGAGAGGGCCTCGAGCCCCCGATCCGAGAACTCGGACAGATCGTGGGGTAGCAGGACGTTGTCCATCACAGCACACCTCCGCCGGCGGGGGACGGCCGCGGCGGACACCGCCACCGGATCACTCCGCCTGGTCGGCCACGTATCGGACGAAGTCCGCCTCGGTAAGGATGCCGACCACCTGCAGGCCCTCGACCACGGGCATGCAGCCGAGCTTGCCCTCGAGCATCTTCGTGGCCACGTCCGCGAGGGGCTCGTCGGCCTCGGCCAGCTCCACGTGGCGCACCATCGCTGCGCTGACCCGCATCTGGCGCAGCCGATCGAGGATGTCGAGCTCCCCCTCCCCGCTGAAGATCCCGGTGCTCAGCAGATCCCGATCCGTCAGCAGCCCGACGATCTCTCCGGCGTCGTCGGTGACCGGGAGGTGCCGGAAACCCTGCTCCCGCATGCAGCTCCAGGCGTCATACAGCGACTGGCGTGCGCTGAGGGTCAGGGGATCGGGGGTCATCAGATCACGGACACAGAGGGACACGGCCACCTCCCGCTGATCTTCGCCTGCAAGACGCGTTCCTTGTCCCGGTGGATCAGCCCCCCGGCGTCTCCCCCCGGATCCTCACGAGGGTGCCCTGGTGGTCGGGATCGGCATACACCGTGTGCCAACCCCTGGGCAGGGTGGGCAGCAGGCGCTCGAACAGAGCGCGGGCGTCCTTGGGGGCCAGGTTGATGCAGCCATGGCTGGCGGGGTGGCCAAAGCCCCAGTGCCAGAAGGCTCCGTGCAGCGCGTAGCGGGATCGGAAGTGCATGATCCAGGGGACCTGCTCTACGTGGTACCACTCCCGCGCCCTCGGCCGGCTCCGCATGTCGTCGTGCACTACCTTGTCGGTGATCTCATACAGCCCGGTGGGGGTGGCGGTGCGGGGCAGCCCCGACGAGATCAGCGTGACAAAGCTCGGGGTGTCGTCCTGGATCAGCGCCAGGGTCTGCTGGGAGAGATCGACGTCGATCCACGACCGGCCGCCGGCCCCGGGGGGGGCCGGGGCGGGCTCGAACACCCGGACGTCCCGGGCCCGCAGCCACGCACCGGAGGCGGTCTGCAGCCAGTCTCCGTCGCCAAAGGCGTCGAGGGCGGCCTGGAACGGCAGCTGACCCACCTCCTCCGCGGCCTCGTCGGGTGCGTCCCGGAGCTTGAGCCCCACATAGGGCAGCACCCACGCCGCCCGCCCCCCGGGCGTCACCGGATCGCTGTGTAGATCCCGGCCCTCGAACCGGCTCACCGGGAACAGGTACACCGCATCGGCGGGCACCACCTCCCCGCCGGGACGGAGCAGCCCGAGGGATCCAGGCGCCACAGGCCCCGGCTCTGGCTCGAGGCCTTTGGGGCGGTCGCCGTCTTCGGGAGCGCCGGCGTCTTCGGGAGCGCCGGCGTCTTCGGGAGCGCCGCCGTCTTCGGGAGCGCCGCTGCCCGTGGCCTGGTCCCTAGGGGGCTCATCCTCCGGCAGCGCCCCGACCACGCCCACGAAGTGGACCTTTGCCCGGGGGTGGAGGGTGTTGGTGGGGGGCAGGCCCGCGCGCCAGGCCTCCACCGAGGCATAGATCGGGCCCGGACGATCGCGGTAGGCCCGGCCATAGACAAACGGCAGCGCCACGTCCTCGCCGTCTGGATCGCGGTCGTAGGTGTCCTGCTCGAGGTACACCTCGAGCTCCTCGGGCTTGGGAGGATCGAAGCGGACGGTGCGGGGCGGCGAGGGCTCGAGCCCGGATGACCTCGACCAGGTCGAGCAGGCGAAGCCGCCCTGCTCAAGGACGTGCCACTCATCGTCACAGCCCCTGCCCTCGACCTGGTCGATGACCTCGAAGGCCGCGCCGGGCTCCACCCGACCCCGCCGATCCGAGCGAGCGTCGGGTCTGGCGCGGACCCAGACCGGTCGGGTCACCTCGTAGGGGGCGGCGAGGGCGCCGGTGAGGGCGCCGGTGAGGGCGCCGGTGAGGGCGCCGGTGAGGGCGCCGGTGAGGAGGCAGAGCACGTGGCTATGGCTCCAGCCGGATGCCGCTGTGCAGGTGGCATGACGCACAGCCCCTGAACACCTGGGCGACCCCGAGGCTGCGGGCCTCACCCTCGGCGGTGAGCAGCCGCTGGGCCAGCCGCTGGTAGGTCTCGGCCTGCCCGGGATCTGCACCCCCGGGGACCGGCAGCAGCGCCCGGGCGCCGGCCTGGTAGGCTGCCTCGCTCGGCACCACCAGCCCCACCCACAGGGTGTAGGCCGCCATGCCGTGCTGGCCTGCCTCGGAGGCGCGGGGGACCACCGCCTCCGACGCCTCGAGGGTGGGCCCGGGGCCTGTCGCCGTGTGACACGCCGCGCAGGCGCCGGCCAACGTTACGCTCAGGGTCGCGGCTCGGGCCAGATCGGGGGCCTCGGCCAGGGCGTGGGCGGTGTCCCGCATCCGCTGGATCTCGGCGCTGCGCTCGGGGGGCATGGCCGGATCGGGGGCGTGATCGAGCCGCCCGGCGGCCTGCCGTGCACGCTGTAGATCACCCAGGGCGACGTACCACACTGCGTCGGTCGCGTCGGCGAAGTGGTGCTGCATGTGGGCAGGCAGGGCCGCTGTGGATGGTGTGCCCGCGAGCGCGACTGAGCAGAGCATCGACAACATTCGCGTCCTCCTGGGGCCTCTGGAGCAAGGACCGGACCAGCCCAGGTGTCGATCGGCGCCGATCACCCCGGGGAGGGACCAGGATCGTACAGGGTGAACAGCGTCACGAACAAGATCAACACGAAGGGCCCCACCAGCAGCCCCGCTGGCCCCAGGGTCAGCAGCCCCCCCAGCAACGCCAGCAGCACCAGCGCGGCGTGGACCCGGAGCGCCTGTCGGTAGATGAGGGGCTTGAGGACGTTGTCCACCGAGGCGGTCAGGATCATCGACCAGGCCGCGGCAAAGGCCGCTGCGGCGAAGCGCTGATCGAGCAGCAGGCTGATCACCAGCGGCACCCACACCACCGCTGAGCCCAGGACCGGGACCTGGCTGGTCGCGGCGGTGACCAGCCCGATCAGCGCCACCCGGGACATGCCCACCAGGTAGAAGCCCAGGGCGGCGAGGGCCCCCTGGCCTAGGCCGGTGGCGGCCATGCCCACCAGGACGCTGTAGGACAGCTGGCGGAAGACCTCGAACAGGCGATCGAGGATCGGCGGGGGCATCGGCGTGATCCGGCGCAGGGTGGCCAGCAGCCCCGGCCCCTCGATGTACAGGCTCGCGAGGCAGACGAGGAAGACGAGGACCTGCAGCGAGCCCTGCCCGATCGCCTGGACCGTGTCCGTCAGCCAGCCCCCGGAGCCCTGGACGGTCCGCTCGAGGATGCGCTCGAGCACCCCCATGATCTCGACCTGCCCGAGCCACCCTCCGACGGTGGGGGGAAGGGAGGCCCGCAGCTCGATCAGCCAGGTCTCCAACCCCCCTGACTCAATGAACGCCAGCAGGGTGTTGCTCGCCTCCAGCAGCTCCCGGAACGCCAGCACCGCGGCGAACCCAAGGGGGATCACGAACACCGCGACGGTGCTGACGGTGAGGAGCGCCGCTGCGGCTCGGGGGCCGATGTGGTCCGACAGGGCCTCGAAGGCGGGCCAGGTGACGACGACCAGCACCAGCGCAGCCAGCAACACCCCGACGAACGGCAGGGAGAGGTAGGCCAGGGCCAGCATTGAGCTCACCAGGGTCAGCAGAAAGAACGGGCCGTGGGCCTCGTGGCTCACCATCGGGCCCCCCCCCGGCGTGCAGCGCTGGGAGCACGGGCGGCGCGTGTGGTCTCGCACAGGAGGGCTCCGTCGGGATGAGCCATGGCCTCGCCGTGGGTGGGGAGGGATCCGGAGGGGCTGAACACGGGGGCTCCTGGGTCGGGGGGAGGATCCGTGCAGGTAGCGACGCCCCCACCGTCGGGCCACCCACGGTGGCACGATCCATGCTCTCCTGCAGCCCAGGCGCTGGGAGGGAGGCATGCAGATCCAGGGGTGGGAGGAGGCACAGGTGCGCCAGACCCACATCAGCACCGTGCTCATCGGAGCGGATCGGGTCTTGAAGCTGAAGAAACCGGTCTCGTTCGGGTTCCTCGACTTCACCACCCTCGAGCAGCGAAGGGACGCCTGCGAGGCTGAGGCTCACCTCAACGAGCGCACGGCTCCGGGGGTGACGCTCGGGGTGCGGCGCCTGACCGCCGCGGGGGGTGGGCCCGGGGGTGACGGCGGCGTGCTCGAGGTCGAGGGGAGCGGAGCCCTGGTCGACTATGCGGTCGAGATGCAGCGCCTGCCCGACGAGCGGCGGATGGCCTCGCTGCTCCAGCGGGGCGAGCTGACGACGGAGCACGTCGATCAGGTGGCTGAGTGGCTCGCCGGGTTCCACGCAGCCAGCCCCCGCTGTGCGCCCTATGGCTCGCCCGAGGCGGTGTCTGCGCTGATCGAGGAGAACTTCGAGCAGACACCCGGCGCCGACGCCTCGATGGGCCCGGAGCAGGCCACCAGGGCGAGGGAGTTCCAGCGGGAGCTGATCGCTTCGGGGTGGGTCCAGCGTCGCCTCGAGGCCGGGAGGGTGCGCGACGGGCACGGAGATCTCCGGCTAGATCACGTCTACCTCCTCGGCGATCTCGGGGCACCCCGGATCGTGGCGATCGACGGGATCGAGTTCTCTCCACGGTACCGCTGCGCCGACGTCGCCTCGGATCTTGCGTTCTTGGCGATGGAGCTGCTGCTGCACGGAGCGTCCGCCCTCTCTGAGCGCTTGATCGCGCGCTGGGCTCTGCAGAGCGGGGACTGGGAGGTCTATGGGGTGGTGGATCGCTACATGGCGTACCGCGCCTGGGTTCGCGCCAAGATCCGGGGGCTCCAGGGCGACGAGCGGGCCGCACACCAGCGGTACGAGCTGGCCCATCGGATCGCCACCCGGCAGCGCTCGAGGGTCCTGGTCGCGGTGGGGGGGCCGATCGCATCGGGCAAGAGCACCCTCGCAGATGCGCTGTCGTTCGCCCTGGAGGCTCCCGTGATCGACGCCGATCGCACCCGGAAGCAGCTCGCCGGGGTGGAGCCCGAGGTGAGCCTGGGCAGTGAGCCCTTCGCCGGCGCCTACACTGAGGCGGCCACCGAGGCGGTGTATGCCGAGCTGGCCCGACGAGCCGCCCTGGTGCTGGACAGCGGGCGCACCGTGGTGCTCGATGCCTCCTTCCGCAGCGAGGCCGTGCGACGCTACGCCCTGCAGGCGGCGTTCGCGGCGGGGGTGGCGTGTCCGTTCGTCCTGTGCAGCGTCCCGATCCCGCTCCTGCGGCAGCGCCTCGAGGCACGGACCGGCGGGGCCTCGGACGCCCGGGCGCCGCTGCTCGACGACTTCCTCGCTCGCTATGAGCCCCCTGTGGGGCCCGGTGTGCTCGAGGTAGATACGTCCGGGCCTGTGGATCTGGAGCCGATCGTGGCGTTTGTCTCAGCACAGGCGACGCCTGCGCTCGACGAGCACCGCGAGGTCCGCCGCCTGATCCTCCGGCTCCGGAGCGGCGAGCGCGAGGCGGTGGGGCTCCTGGCCGCGCTGCTGCCCGGTCATTTTGAGTACGAGGAGCGCCCCGGCGGGTTCTTCGACCTCGCCCGCGCCAAGGGAGCGCCCGCGGAGGCTGATCGTCTACAGGCCCAACACGCCCCGATCCTCGAGGCGGTGCACGCGCTGCTCGACTGCTGGGACGATGCCGGGGCCGAGGCCCTCGCCACGTTGCTCGAGCGCCACGAGCACGACGAGGCTGTCCTGTCAGCAACCCCCGACATCCGCCGGCGACGAGGCTGGTGATCACTGTAGGAGGCTCCATGTTCTGGTCCATCGTGCTGTCGCTCGCTGCGTGTCAGGGAGGCCAGCACCCCCCCCCACCCGTCGCTGCTGCGCCGGAGCCCGCGCCGGAGCCCGCGCCGGAGCCCGCGCCGGAGCCCGCGCTGGAGCCCGCGCTAGAGCCCGCGCTGGAGCCCGCGCCGGAGCCCGGTGTGACCTCCGATCCGGTGGCTGAGGCGATGCACCATCGGTTCGAGCTGCTGAGCGAGGTGCGGGATCATGTGATCCAGGGGCGGCTGGAGGAGGCGAAGGCCCGCGCAGCAGCGCTGGCGAACATCCACGAGGAGCAGCTCCCCGCCGAGGGGTGGCGCCCCTGGCTCGAGCGGATCGACGCCGGAGCGACCCGGATCGCCGAGGCCGGGGACCTGCTGGAGGCCGCCCGGGGGGTGGGCCGTCTGGCACAGGCCTGCGGTGGCTGTCACGCGGCGCACGATGGCGGGCCCTCCCTCGAGGGCGCAGAGGGGATCCCCCCCCAGCAGTGGGACGAGGGGCAGAACATGGCGCTCCATCGCTGGTCCGTCGACTGGATGTGGCTCGGGCTGATCACCCCCGACGCCGACGCCTGGCAGCGTGGTGCCCACGCCCTGGACGACAAGCCCATGGTGTTCCGCTTCGAGGGGGAGCCTCCGCCCACCCACCGCCCCCAGCTCGAGCAGCTGGTCTATGTGGTGGCGGGTCTGGCGCTCCAGGCCGCCCCGGAGGAGCGGGGAGAGGTCCTGGGGCAGCTCATCGCCACCTGCGCCGAGTGCCATGACGGGCGGTGAGCCCGCAGCGGGCCCGCCACCTGCGCCGGGTGCCACGACGGGCGGTGAGCCCGCAGCGGGCCTGCTGAGCAGACCAGCCCGTCGGCGAGCCTGCTGGGCGGAGCTGGGGCAGGCTCGGCCAGGTTGAGCGGATCCGGGCTGGGCTCAGGCCGCGGACGACATCCGGATCACGATCACCGGGCAGGGGGCCTGCCGGACCACCCGCTCAGCCACCGAGCCTAGCAGCAGGTGCTGGAGCCCCTGCCGCCCATGGGTCCCCACGATGACCGCGTCGTGGCCCTCGGCCTCGGTGATCGCCGCGATCTCGACGTAGGCACGACCGAACAACATCAGGGGCTTGCCCCGGTGGGCCCCGGGGATGGTGGCGACCAGCGCCTCGAGCCGGGCCTGGTTGTCCTCCCGGACCTTCACCCACTGCTTGTCGAGCACGGGCTGCAGCGCTACCTCGCCCATCGCGTAGGTGTAGTGATCGTACTCGTCGACGTAGGCGACGTCGAGCTTGGCCCCCAGGGTCTGAGCCCAGGTCACGGCGGACCCGAGGAGCTCCTCTGCTCCGTCGTGGATGTCGAGCGCCAGCAGCAAGGTCATGCTTCCTCCCTGTCCCCGTCGGAGAGCAGGGTTCGTGCCACGACAGCGGATCGCCCCTTGCATGGACCCACTCCGGAGGCTGCGATGATAACGTGGACGCCGTCGGAGGCAGGGATGCACACAGAGACGATCACCTCACCTAGGGAGAGCGCGTGAGCCATGCACCGACCGCCGCAGACGCGATGGACGATCGCTGCCTGATCGTCGGGCCCGAGCTGCCAGTGGATCAGCTCGCGGGCCAGCTGGACGCCGAGGGGGTCCCCGGGGCCCTCGTCGTGGAGGAGGGGGAGCTGATCGGGGTCGTCACTGAGATGGATCTCGTGTTCCGCAACAAGCGGGTCCACCTCCCCACGATGATCGCGATCTTCGAGGCGGTGATCCCCTTCGATCCCGGGGGCCACGCCAAGGCGGAGCTGCTGAAGGCCACGGGGGCCACCGTGGGAGAGATCATGACCCGGGACGTGGTCCAGGCCGCCCCGACCACCCCGCTGGCGGATGTCGCCGCGTGGATGGTGGATCAGGGGCTGTCGCTGGTGCCGATCCTCGACGCGGGGCGTGTCGTGGGGGTGGTCACCCGTCGATCAGCGATGCGGCAGGCGTTCCGACCCACCCCGGACTGAGGTCGAGAGGATCCCTTGGGATCCGGAGCACGGCGGGCGCCGGGCTCCGCGGGGTGTCGGCAGGCATCTTGCAGGCTGTGCAGAGTGCGTGCTGGAGGTCGCTGTGTGGATGTCCTTGCTCTTGGCCTGCCCGAGGGCTCAGCCCCCGGCTCCGCCGCTGGGGCCCGATCTGTTCCCGACCGCGCTGCACATGTTGTATGTGTCCGACGCGATGGATCTGGCCCGGAGCGCGATCCTCTCTGGGGATCGTGCTGAGGCGCGCAGGCAGCTGTCGTGGCTGGCCAACAACGCTCCGTCTGCAGAAGATCTTCCCCCGTCCCTCGCGCCCTTTGCCGCGATCGTCCGCGATCAAGCCGCCCGTGGAGCCGCCGCCCGGGAGCCGGTGGAGATCGCCGCGGCCCTCGGGGAGATGGCCACCGCCTGCGGGGGCTGCCACGCGGCCTCGGGGCTCGGTCCGATCTTCGCCGTGGAGCTGCTGCCTCCGGGGATGTCGCCCGAGCCCCACATGGAGCGCCATCGCTGGGCGATCGACAGCATGTGGGAGGGGCTGGTTTCGCCCGACGACGAGCTGTGGCGCGCTGGAGCGATGGCGTTCCTCGAGGAGCCGCTGCCCGACACCGAGCCGATGTTCGAGGCCTCCGGGGCCTGGACCAACGCGCTGCACGCCCTGGGCACCTACGGCCTCGAGCTCGACGATCCCGACACCCGGGCGGCGCTATATGGCCAGCTGCTCGGCATGTGTGCCTCCTGCCACGAGGCGTCCGGTGGTGGCCCGATGCCCCCCCGCTGAGCCAGCGCGTCTGTCCGTGGGGGCTCGCTGAGCGGCTCGGGCCCGGGCTCGACCTCAGGGGGTGGTGGGTGACGCTGTCTGGTCGCTGAGCTCCTTGAGCAGATCGGCTCCGGCCGTGGCCCGGGCTCTGATGCGGGGCGTAGGCCGGGCCCCGACCTCGGCGGAGCTCCGCTCGCTGAGGGGGGCGTGGGGTCCGTCGAGGGGCTCGTGGTTCACGACCTCGGTCTGGGGAGGCTCCACCGGAGGTTCCGGGGCGAGCAGCTGCTCGACCACCTCACCCTCGGGTGATCGCCCGGCGAGCATCCGCAGCTGGCCCTCCTCAAGGATCAACAGGAAGCCACGCTCGGCCCCCAGCTCCCGGACTCGAGCTGGATGTAGGCCTCGGACAGGCAGCCGATCCGGGTGGCGGCGATCCCGAGGGCTTCCCGCAGGGACGCGAGGCCCGCCTCGTCGATCCACAGCCCCTCAACGGTGTCGAGCGCGTTCTTCAGCCAGCCGTAGGCGTCCTGGTTGGCGTAGCCATCGAGGGCCTGCAGCCCCGCGGCGGTGCTGGTCTCCAGCACCCGCGGGGGGTTGCGCTCGGTGTGACCGCGGGCGTAGTGCTGGGCCACTACGAACACGTGGTTCGTGTCCTCGTCCGGGCTCGCCTCCAGGGCCTCAGCGACCGCCTGGTGTAGATCGCGCCGCTGGACGTCGTCCAGGCCGGCGATCATCGCTTCCCTGACCCGATCGTGGACAAAGTGGACCCGCTCGCCGGGGAGCCGCTCGATCAGGTTCGCCCGGACCAGGCGCTCGATCCGACCCCAGCAGTCGTCGATCCCGATGCCTGCGACCTGTGCAGCCAGCACCGGGCGGAACCCGGCGCCGATGACCGCTCCGATCCGGGCGAGGCGTATCGTCGGGGGCTGCAGGGTCTCGATCCGATCGACCACGAGCTGCACCACGTCGTCGGACAGGGCGAGGCCCGCGAGCCCCTCGGTGTCGGCTCGTCACTCCCCGGAGCAAACCCTCCATGACCCCCGGCGATCCCCTCGCGACAGGGGCGCAGCGCCTCGAGATCCCGGACGCGCCCCACCAGGGGGACCTCCTCCGCTGCCAGCCGGAAGTCCTTCGCCCCAAGGACCAGGGTGCCGTGGGGCGCGTCGGCCTCCAGGGCCGAGCGTGCCTCGAGATCCGCGAGCAGGCCGGCGGCGCTCTGGTACCGCTCAGCCGGATCCTTGGCCAGCAGCTTGTCCACGATCGCCGACAGCAGCGGGCTGATCCCCTCGGCGACCTCGCACAGGCGGGGGGCGGGGGGCGCCGCGTGCTGCTGTAGGGTCCCCGCGATGTGCCCTTCAGCGTTCCGGGCGGCTGGGTCCCCCTCGGCGAGGCCAAAGTCCACCAGCTTCACGCCCCCCCTGGGATCGATGATCACGTTGCTGGGCTTGATGTCCCTCAGCCTCTCCGAGCTCAAGGAGCTTGACCAGGCCAGGGTGATCGAGGCGGGCGAGGGTGGTGCCCTCCCGTCGAAGCCACAGCGCCGTGTCCAGCGCCTCCTCCGGCGCGTTGCGGGAGCTGACCACCACCACAGAGAAGCGTGACGCGCTGGAGATCACCGCGGCCTTCGCCCAGCGCCTCTCGATCCCGCCGCGGCTGGCGGATCAGCTGGTGTTCACCGCCGACGAGCTGATCTCCAACGCCCTGTTCAACGCCCCGGTGGATCGTCTGGGGCACCACCGCCACGCTCACCGGCCACGCACTGAGGCCGTCGTGCTCGAGCCCGGGGAGGAGATCGAGCTCGCGCTGCGGTGTGACGGGCGGCGGATCGGGATCTTGGTCTTGGATCCCTTCGGGACCCTCACCCCGAAGACCCTCACCGGCTGCCTGGGGCAGGAGCTCGGTCCGCTGAGGCTTGGCAGCTCCAGCGGGGGGGTGGGGTTGTTCTCGCTGCTGTTCATGGTCTCCCACCTCGTGGTGAGCTTCTCTCCAGGGCAGCGGACCGAGAACATCGGGTTGATCGACATCCGGGGGAAGACCCACCGGGATTTTCTGCACCGTGGCTTCTCGTTCAACCTGTTCGTCGGGGGGGAGCGCGTCGCTCACGAGCCCCAGCAGACGGACCAGACGTCCTCGGCCTCGGGGTACAGCCCCTCGAAGTAGACGTGGTGCACATCGATCCCCCCGAACCACTCGGAGGATCCCCGGGTCTGGTGCTCGGTCCGCTCGATCGCAGCCAGCAGCTCCCGCACGGTGAAGTGTGTGCCGTTGGGGGCCCGGTGCTCGACCGGGATCCCGGCGAGCCCGGCGATGCGCACGGAGGGAGCCCGCAGGGCGACGGCGTCGAGTTCCTTGTCGGTGAGCTCGCGCAGGTCGTCGCCCTCGAACACCTGGGCGTTGAGGGAGATCGCCTGGATCTTGGCCCCGGGGGTGGCCTTGACCATGCCCATGCCGGGGACCAGGGGCTCGGCGGGGCTGGTCAGCTCCACGTAGAGGCGGCCTGACAGTTTGTTGAAGGACGCGAGCTCGGACGGGATCGATCGGGGCATGGTTCCTCCGTGCAGCTCTGGGGTATAGCTCCAGGGGGGCAGTTCCTGACCGACTCTGGTCTCGGGCCTGTCCCGGGGCGTGCGTCCGCGGCGGAGCGATCCGGGGGGTGATCTGGCCTCCCCGGGCGGGGGATATCACCCAGCGTGGTTGGATCAGGCTCCGGATCCCTCGAACCTCAGCCGGGCCACCATCCGCTTCAGCAGATCGCTGCGGGAGATGATCCCCACCAGGTGTTGCTGACTGTCCACCACCGGCGCACAGCCGATCTTCTGGGCCACCATCCGATCCACCAGCTGCGCCAGGGTCGTGTCGGGGGTGACGGTCTCCACCGCGCCCCGCTCCAGCGAGGACAGCTTGGTGGTGCGTCGGCGCTCGGCGTCGAGCTCCATCAGGCTCCGCCAGGACACCACCGCCCACGGGATCTGGCCGTGGAGCACCACCACGTGGCGTAGCCCCAGGGTGCGCATGATCTGCAGCGCCTCCCCCACGTCCTGTCCCGGGGTCAGGCTCACCACCGGCTGGGTCGCGAGCTCGGCCACCGTCGTGTCCATCGCGATCAGGCTCCCACAGCCCCGGATCGCGTCGTGGGCGGTGAGGATCCCGACCGGCCGTCGCTGAGTGTCGATCACCACCACCGCGTCCTCTCCCAGGCGGACCATCGCCCGGAGCGCATGGATCAGGGGGGCGTCCAGGGGCTCGACGATCGCCGCGGGCCGGACGACGTCTGCGACCAGCAGGTGGTCGTCCCTGGGATCGAACACCTGCCAGCGGCCGCTGCGCACCTCACCACGGCGAAACACCGCGGCGTCGTCCAGCAGGCCGACCAGCCGGCCGTCGGGGCTTATCACCGGGAGGTGTCGGAACCGATGCCGCATCATCAGCATCGCTGCGGTCTCCAGCGGACCATCGTCGTGGACCAGGATCGGATCGGGCGTCATGAAGCGCTGCACCATCGTGCCTCCCGCTGGGCCCGCTCCGGCGGCCTGGGTCGGTGCAGGAGGCACTGGCCCGGGATCAGGTGGTGCGGGCGGGGTTGGGGCGGGCAGCGATGGCCGCCGCCCGGAGGGAGCCGGCCCCCTCTGCTCTGGGGAGGAACAGTGCCCTCGACGAGAGAGCCAGCGGTGTGGGGTCTGTGCACCTCCCCACTGAGAGCAAGGTGTGTGCCAGCTGAGCGGTTCCCAGTGATCTCTGCAGCGAGCGTGCAGAGCAGCTCAGGTTCGCCCGAGCCTTTGGTGAGGGGCTCCACCACACCACAGCGTGCAGGCTGCTGCGATCATCAGATCGCAGCGGCCCCCCGGCGCAGGCGGCGGGCTTGTGGGGCGGGCCGGGGTCGGACGCAGAGGGAGCCGCTCCTGCGTCGGAGCCTCCGCTGGCGATCCTGCTGGCGATCCCGGTGGAGGGTTAGACAAACATGGTCTTCGCTGGACCTGGAGGTTCGAGTGCGCATCGCAGCCGACGTGATGACCGAGGATCCCTTTGTCGTACGCCCGAGCGACACGTTCGAGCACTGCGCCAACACCCTGCGCATGTTTGACATCCGCCACCTCCCGGTGGTCACCGCCGGCGATAAGATCGCGGGGCTGATCGGCGATCTCGAGATCTTCCGTCACGGTAGCTTTGCCGCCGATGGTCGCTGGATCGAGGCCAGCCCGGAGCTCGCGGGGGCCTCCATCGCCGGGGCGGTCCGGCCGGCCGAGACCCTGGAGCCGTCCGCCAGCCTGTCTGAGCTGATCACGAGGTTGCTCGAGGTCGACGAGGACGTGGTGGTGTTGGTGGATCCCCAGCGCGCGCCGGTGGGGATCTTCACTGAGCACGACGCGCTGATCCTGGCGTCCCGCGAGCTCTCGTCGGAGAGGCTCGTCGGGGGGGTGATGGCCCGGAGGCTGGTCACGGTGGCGCTGGAGACCTCGCTGCAGCAGGCCTGGGAGCTGCTGCAGACCCACCGGATCCGCCACCTCCCGGTCCGGGACGGCTCCCGGCTGGTGGGGGTGGTCTCAGTCCGGGATCTGCTGTGGGCGGGGGCCTCGGTCGCCGCCGCCGGGACCCTGGCCCAGGTGGTGGATCCAGCGCGACCCCTGGTCACCACCACCGCCGCCGCGACCCTCAGCGCGGTGTCGGATCTGATGTCTGAGCTCAAGATCGGCTGTTTGCCGGTGGTGGATCAGAGGGACGATCTCGTGGGCCTGGTCACCGTCACCGACGCCATCAAGGCGCTCGCTGCGGGTTTGTCCTGAGGCTCGCCGACGAGCAGGGGCTCGAGCCCCTAGCCCTCGAGCAGCAGGGCGAGGGCGGTGTTATCTTCCACCGTTGGGTCATCCGCGAAGACCAGCATGTCATCCTGTCGGAGGGTGTGGGCTCGAGGATGTTCAGGGAATGACGTGGGTGCCGTCGGCGTTGCCTACCCGAGGGAGCTGAGCGAGTCTAGCAGGAGCGACAGCTCCCTGCTCAGGGCCTGTCGCTCCAGCAGGCTCATCTCTTCGAGGTTGAGCACGACGGATCTCAGGTGGAAGCACTTCGTCCCGGGATCGGTGTTGTCTGGGACGAAGATGGAATCGAACGAGGGTAGCTCTCTCTTGTGGTGTTTGTTGATGGCCCTCTTGAGCTTCGAGATCGACAGCTCCTCGTCCACGGTCCGGGACACCCAGAGCTCGTAGTCCAGATCGGGGTACCTGGAGCTCATCTGGCGGATGAGCAGGCCATGGGTTGCACTGAATGGCTTCGTCTCATCGTCGATCGCTTCCTGGACGACAACAGGGAGTGTGAGGATCGCCTTGATGTTGCGGATCTGGCGGGGGCGCAGCCCCAAGAGCTTGGCGATCTCTTCGGTGGTTCGCCCCTTCTCTTCGTATGCCTTTGTGATCAGGGCTCGATCTAGATCGCTGTAGGTCCGCCTCTGACAGTTCTCGAGGACAGAGGCTGCGAAGGCGTCGTCGTCGTTGTCCAGGTCTGATCTGATGACCGCAGCCACGGTGGGAAGCCCCAGCTCCCGGATCGCTGTGATGCGCCTGAATCCAGAAATTATCTGGTATTTCGTGCAGCAGGCCCGGTGGTGTCGGAGGATCACAGGCACCTGCTGGCCATGGCGCCGGATGGATTCCTTGAGCGTGCCGACGCGGATCGTTGCCCGAAACCGGAAGGTCTCGTCCTCTATGATTATGCTTTCAACGGGTAAATGGAGAAACTCTCCTCTTCCGCTGGGGGGTTGGATGTCGGGCAAGGCCATCTCAGGGCCCATCATAGACTCTCCATGTGGCATTCGATTGCCTGAGTGATTCAGGTTTAGTGTCTCCGGATGGCATTCGATTGCAGGGTTGCCTCGCTCAGTGG
>DRPG01000544.1 GCA_011376105.1 Deltaproteobacteria bacterium | reverse complement strand
GAGCAGCCGCGCTCAGTCGACGTCTCTGGGGGCGCCGGGGGGAGCAGCCGCGCTCAGTCGACGTCTCTGGGGGCACCGGGGGGAGCAGCCGCGCTCAGTCGACGTCTCTGGGGGCGCCGGGGGGAGCAGCCGCGCTCAGTCGACGTCTCTGGGGGCACCGACGCCCCCCTCCTTGAGCCGGGCCAGCCTTCGGAACAGGGTGCGCTCGCTCACGCCGAGCCGCTCCGCCAGCGCGCGCCGATCTCCGGGGACGCGCTGCAGGCACCACCGCAGGTAGCGACGCTCCACCTCCTCCAGCGGCAGGATCGCGTCACCCCAGGGCCAGCCCCCTCCGCCCCGCGCTCCGGAGACGGAGCGCTCGGGGAGCAGGAGCTGCTCGACCTCGATCCGGTCTCCGTCCGACAGCAGCGCCGCCCGCTGCAGCGCGTGGCGGAGCTCCCGGATATTGCCCGGCCAGGGGTGCTCGGCGAGGCGCTGCAGCCCGGCCGGTGACACCTCCAGCTCCACCCCCAGCTCGTCGAGGATCGCGTCCACCAGCAGCGGGATGTCCTCCACCCGCTCCCGGAGGCTGGGGAGCCGGATCGGGAACGCGGCGATCCGATAGTACAGATCCCGCCGGAACGAGCCCTGATCGACCATCTCTTCCAGATCCCTCCAGGTGGCACAGATCAGCCGAAAGTCGGCGTCGATCAGCGCAGTGGCGCCGACCCGGCGGAAGCTGCGGGCCTCCAGCAGCCGCAGCAGCTTGACCTGTAGCCTCGGGGGCACGTCTCCGATCTCATCGAGGAACAGGGTCCCCCCCGCCGCGGCCTCCACCAGGCCGATCCTGCGGCTGTGGGCGCCGGTGAAGCTGCCCCTCTCGTGGCCGAACAGCTCGGACTCGAACAGGGCCTCGGACAGCCCTGAGCAGGCGATCGCGACGAAGGGGCCGTCGGCCCGGTCGCTCGCGTCATGGATCCCGCGGGCCATGCGCTCCTTGCCGGTGCCCGACTCGCCCAGCAGCAGCACCGGGATCGGCGCCGGTGCCGCACGCAACGCGAGCTCCAGGACGTGGTTGAACGTCCTGGAGCGCCCCACCTGGGCGCCGGCGAGGACCTGTGGGCTCGCGGTGTTCACCGGCTTCAGCGTCTCCACATAGGCGAGCACTCCACCGTCGGGGCTCAGGATCGGACGCAGCGACACGTCGACGTGCTCGAGCCCCCTGGGTGTGTGGTGGACGTGCAGGACGCGTGCCCGCTGCCGCGTAGACCGCGCGATCGCCAGCGGACAGCTCTCTCCGTGCTGATCACAGGGGGAGGTGTAGCGGTGGGACACCTCGAAGCAGCGACGCCCCTCGGCGCCGGGCCCGAACGCCCGGAGGTAGGCGGTGTTCGCGACCAGCACCTCGTACTCGGGGGACAGCAGGATCGCGGGCTCCTCGCCCTGCTCCAGCTGCACCGCGAGCTGTGTGAGCCACGGAGGTGAGGCCACCGATCTCTCCCGGGCTCAGGCTGCCACATCTGGCGGTCCCACGCCAAGCCGACCGCCGGATGTGGCAGCCTGATCAAGCCCCACAGGGCCAGGGCACCGCCCGAGGTTGGCACAGCCATTGCTTGAGGCTCCCCAGCCACAGGAGCTCGCATGACGACCCCCGTCCCCCCCAGCGCTGAGATCGAGCGGCTCGAGGCTCGCCTTCAGCGTATCGAGGCCCGCCTCGATCGGATCGTCGCCGTCTTGGATCAGGCGCTGCCCGCGATCGCCATGGCGACCGACGCAACCGACGAGTGGATCGGCCAGGCCCAGGCCCGGGGCGTCGACATCGACGCACACGCCACCGCTGCGATCGAGCTGGCCGAGGAGCTGACGGAGCCCCGGGCCGCCGCCGCCCTCAGCACGGTGGTCGAGGCCCTGCCCCGGCTGGAGCCCGCGCTGGAGCTGGCGAGCAACCTGGAGCCCACCGTGGCGATGCTCGCCGACGTGCTCGACGAGCAGATCAGCAAGGCCCAGGCCCGGGGGATCGACGTCGATGAGCGGGTCGCTGCGCTGGGGGGGCTGCTCGAGCGCCTCACGGAGGGCGACAACACACGGGCCCTGATCCGGGCGGTGGAGGCCCTGCCCCGGCTGGAGCTCGCGCTGGAGCTGGCGAGCAACCTGGAGCCCACCGTGGCGATGCTCGCCGACGTGCTCGACGAGCACATCCGGGGCTGGCAGGCCCGGGGGATCGACGTCGAGGAGCGCCTCCTCAGCGTGGCCGCGACGATCGGGCGGCTCACCGAGCCCACCTTCCAGCGACACCTCGGGCTGCTCCTCGACGCAGCCCCCGATCTGATGGCCGCGACCCGCACCGGGCGGCTGTTCGGCATGGCCATCGACGAGGTCCAGTCTCGGCCCGCGGCCCCGATCGGAGCCATCGGCCTGCTCCGGGCCCTGTCCGAGCCCGAGGTCAGGCGCGCCGCTGGCTTCGCGGTGGCTGTCGCCCGGCGCGTGGGCAAGCGCCTGCCCGAGGGCCCCCCCGGATCCTGATCGAGAGCCCCGGGCCCCGAGCCCCGGGCCCCGAGCCCCGAGCCCCGGGCCCCGGGCCCCGGGCCCCGAACCCCGAACCCCAGCCGGGCCCGGAACAGGCCCCGGAGGAGCCCCATGTCCAGCACACATCACTCCGTCGTCGTCGTCGGCGGCGGGACCGCGGGCCTGACCGTCGCCGCGCTGCTCTGTAGAGCGCAGGGTGCCCCCGACGTCGCGATCGTCGAGCCCAAGGACAAGCACTGGTACCAGCCGCTGTGGACCCTGGTGGGCGGAGGGGTCTTCCCCAAGGAGGAGACCCAGCGGGAGGAGGCGGACTACATCCCCGACGGCGCGACCTGGATCCGGGATCGGGTCGCCTCGTTCGATCCCGACAACAACTCGGTGACCCTGGCCTCCGGCGACGTGCTGACCTACGATCAGCTGGTCGTGGCGGCCGGGATCCAGCTCGACTGGGACAAGGTCGATGGGCTGGTCGACGCTATTGGCAG